>CAZDTD010000077.1:0-16954 GCA_964507995.1 uncultured Pirellulales bacterium
TACCCTTGTGTTGGCGTGCGGCGTTTGCTCTTCGGCCTTCGGCTGGGGCTCGGCGACCCATGCGTATATCGCGCGGCAGCTCGGCGATGGGCAGGGATCGGCCGATCTGCGGGCGATCTACGGGGCCGTCCTGCCGGATGCGTTCAATGTGATGTTTGGCGATCCCTATCAGGGCCCGTTGTGGACGCTGACGCATTACGAATTCCAGAGTCTGGTCGAGCAGGCCCAATCCGAGTACGACAGGGCCCTCGCCTATGGATTCGCCAGTCACAATGAGGCCTGGGGGGCCGACCAAACCGCCCATATCAGCGCGATTGGCGATCCGACCCGCGGCTACGTCGTCCGCAAGAGCGACGAGTTGGCCGCGATTCTCAGACCCCAGGTTCGGTTCTTCCTGCTCCTGAGCGGCGTGGCCAACCCCGATGCGGTCCTCGACGATCTGCTGCCGACCGTGACGCACAGCGCCGTCGAGACGGCGGTCGACCTGCTCATCTGTCGGAATGAAGACCCCGACATCGGCCGGCTTCTGCTATTGGCCGCACGGACCCGCGGCTGGTCCGCTCCGATTCTGCTGTGCAAAGCCTATGCGGCGGAATTCGCCGCGACCGCGGGGACCACGGAGGCGGTGGCCTCGCCGCTCATCGTCGCGGCGGAGGACGAGTTCCGAGGCCAGATCGAACTGTATGGGAGCGTGCTGGCCCAGGAAGATCCGCTCGATGCGCTGGCGGAACAGGCTGCGGATCTGGCCGGACAGCTTCTGGCTGCTCAGCAGGGGCTTGTCGTGGATGTCCCGGCGGACCTGATGAAGCAGATTGTGGACGCGGCCATCGACGTCGTGGAGGACGACTACGCGGCGGAACTCGCCGCCACGATCACGCAGGTTCGGCAGGAGTTGGAGTCCCACGCCATCGCCGAGCCGGAGCTGTAGCGGCAAATTGAGGGCGTCGGGTTCGTGAAGCGTTCCGTCCTGCTGCTCCCTTTCCATCATTCGGGTTTCCCCCTTGCGGGGGTTACTCGATTCCCAGGACGTCGGCCATGGAGTAGAGGGCTGCGGGTTTGCCCTGGAGCCATTCCGCTGCCCGGAGGGCGCCGTGGACGAAGACATCCCGGCTATGGGCGGTGTGGTTCAGGGTGATCGTCTCGCCGAGCGTGCTGTAAATCACGGAGTGGACGCCGGTTATGTCGCCTGCGCGGACCGCGTGCATGCCGATCTCGCCTTTCTTGCGAAGAGCCTCCTTGCCGCTTCGGCCGTGGATGAGGCAGTCGGGGTAGGAGCGATTCGTGGCTTTGCAGATGTTTTGGGCCAGGGTCATTGCACTGCCGCTGGGGGCGTCCTTCTTGAATCGGTGGTGTTGCTCGACGATCTCGATGTCGTAGTCTTCGCCCAACATGGCGGCGGCCTTGCCGACCAGGGCGAACAGGACGTTCATGCCGACGCCCATGTTCGTGCTGTAGACGATGGGGACCTTGCGGGCTGCGGCCTTGAGGACTTCCTGCTGGGTAGATGTAAGTCCTGTCGTACCAATGACTAACGAAATGCCATTGGCGGCGCAGTACTCGACAGTCTGGCCGGCGGCCTCTGGCAGGGAGAAGTCGATGGCGACCTGGGCCCCGGTCGGCCAGGAGGCACAGAGGGGGATGTTGAGCTTCTCGATGCCGGCCAGGACACCGATGTCTTTGCCGATATCCGTGTGATCGGCTTTGTCTACGGCACCGACGAGTTCGAACCGCTTCGATTCGACGGCGAGGGCGACGATCCGTCGGCCCATCCGACCGCCTGCTCCGACCACGACCAGTTTCATAGCCATCTGTTGCTCCATCACCTTGCATGTGCTCTACTTGGCCCGAGGAATATACCGATGGGACGCCGCCTTGGCAAGTGGCAAATACCCATCAAATGCGTCCGGGTGGCCGCTGGATGGGCGTGCGATCCCATTAGCAGGGGGTTCGCGAGAGATAAACCCCTATATGTAGTGGTATTGAACAGGGGAAGCCTTTGTCGTGGCTCCTGGCTGCGCAGTGGGTTCTTTGCGGGTAGGGACCGCGATGTTGTGGCAAAAAGGCTGCTATTATGAGACAAACGTGGTTTGGCGTGTGTTCCTGGATGTCCAGAGCGAGGCCCGGACCAAAAAGGGCAAAATCTCCGAAAAAGTTATTGCCAACCAAGGGCTTGACGATTATTATGACATATTCGGTAATAAGATTGATGGCTCCCACAGCGTCAGGCACACGTATAAGGGTGCAAGGAATGATTTTTCGTGAATGCGTGTACAGTGCGGCGGCATAGGCTTATGGTGCATAGGATGCGCTGCATTCTGGAACAAGCGACGACTGTGGAATCGGAGTTTCTGCTTCAAGGTCCGGGTGCCGGTGAGGTTGATGGTGAGGTTTGGCGTTTGGGGCTTGCTCAAGGGTCAAGCCGCTCTCGGAGGCAACTGATGTAGGCGAAGGGAAGATGACAACCTCGATCGGACAGGGGCTTTTTGGAGTGGGAACCGGCTGGAGCATCCCGCTCTTTTTTTTGGCATGTGGAAAAGGGGATCATGAACCAGGAACTACTGAGAATCGTGGACAACATCGCGAGGGACAAGAACATCGACAAGGAGTCGATTTTTGCCGACTTGGAAGAAGCCATGATTTCGGCGGTTCGCAAGCACTTTGGCGATGCGGAGAGCGATATCGTTGTCCAGATCGACCGGAGCAGCGGTGGAGTCGCGGCCTTCAAGAACGGTCAGCCCATCGACATTCGGCGACTGGGGAGAATCCCTGCCCAGACAGCCAAGCAAGTCATGATCCAGAAGATCCGGGCGGATGAGCGGGAGAGCATCTTCAGTGAGTTCGTTCAGAGAAAAGGGCAGCTTGTCAGCGGTTCGGTGGTTCGGTATGAGGGAGGGGCGCTGGTGGTCAGCCTGGACCACTGGACGGAAGCCATCATGCCGAAGGGCGAACAGATCATGGGGCAGACGCACCGTCCCGGCGAGCGGGTCCGGTGCCTGATCCTCGACGTGAAGGAGTCCGCCAGCCAAGTCAAGATTATCCTCTCCCGGACGCACCCGGATTTCATCCGGCGTCTGTTCGAGTCCGAGGTTCCGGAGATCGCCGAAGGCATCATCGAAGTCCGCGCCCTGGCCCGCGAGGCGGGGTATCGCAGCAAAGTGGCTGTCATGTCTTTCGATGACAAGGTGGATCCCGTGGGGGCATGCGTGGGCGTCCGCGGCAGTCGAATCAAGAACATCGTCGATGAGCTGGGGGGGGAGAAGATCGACATCGTCCGGTGGAACGACTCGTCGCAGGTTCTGGTGGCGAACGCTCTGATGCCGGCGAAGGTCAGCGAGATTGCCCTGTGCTTCGAGCTGGGGCGTGCGACGGTCGTCGTGGAAGAAGATCAGTTGAGCCTGGCCATCGGCAAGCACGGCCAGAACGTTCGCCTGGCCGCACGACTGACCGGGTGGGACATCGATATCCTGACTCCGGACGAGTACAACCAGGGAATCGAACGATTGGCCGGATGCGTCAAAGGGGTCGAAGGCGCGGACGATGTCTTGGTGGACAAGCTGATCGCGTTGGGCATCATCTCGGTGCTCGATCTCGACGACGTGGGCCCCGACCCGTTGGTCGCGGAACTCAAACTGGACCGCAGTCTCGCCGAAAAGCTGGTCGAGAAGGCGGATCGTGAAGCCAAGGCATTGACCGCGGAGGCGGATCAGAAGCAGGCGCAGAAACAATTGGCTCAGCAGGCGAAAGCGTCTGAAGAGACGCTCCGAGAGGATGCGGAGTAATACGTGGAGGCTTTTTGGCTACTACAAGGGTCTATATCTTAGCTCGGGAACTTGGGGTCAAGAGTTCTGCGATTGTGAAGAAATGCCAGGACGAAGGTCTGGACGTTCGGAATCACATGGCCACGATCTCCGCAGGACTGGCCGCGACGATCCGAGAGTGGTTCAGCGAGGGAGAGAACGTGACCACGGTGGAGACGGCGGAACCCGTTCGCCTGGACGAGGTTCGCGTTCGGAAAAGGGGCATGTACGAAGAGGGCGGGGAGGTGATGCCGGAGGCGGAGCCCGAGCAGACCGACGTGTCCGTAATGGAGCCGGTGGAAACCGTTGTCGAACCCGTGGTTGAGATGCCAACGGAGCCTGTCGTGGTGGAAACGACGCCGGCGCCGGTTGCCGAACCACAGGTCGTCGAGCCGGTGCCGCCTGTAGAGACGCCGCCGGTGATTCCCGTGGCGCCGATTGCTGTGCCGGTGCAGGAGCAGACGCCTGAAAAGGCGCCGGAGAAGCCTCCGGAGCCGCCCAAGCCCGTGGTGGAGAAGCCGAAGCCGCCAATCGTGGTTATGCCCGCCGGACCGATGCTCGACAAGCCCAGGCCTGCGAAGCTGCACGGTCCGCAGGTCGTCCGCGTCGAGGCGCCCGAACCCCTCGATCGTCCGCGATCGCGGTTCCGGCCTCGCTACGACGCCCCGGTGACCCAGCCCTTGATGTACAAGAACAAAGACGCCGTGCCGACGTCGGACACGGCCGACAAGAAGGGGGCCAAGACGCGGGGCAGCAAGGACCGCACGCACGGCCGTCGAAAGGAAGAGGGGGAAGACGAGGCCGCGAAAAAGAACAAGCTCCATAAGAGCTGGCGTCAGAGAGACATTGAAGAGAGGCAGGCGCGTCTGACTGCCGCGGGCGGAGAGGGACTTCGTCTTCGCCCAACGCGGCGGATTGCGTCCAAGGCCGCTCACGAGAACGCCGCTCCGGTGCGGCCCAAGAGCATCGTCATCAGCGAGCCGATCGTTGTGAAGGACCTGTCCTCGGCCCTGGCTGTCAAGGCGACAGATATCATCGGTAAACTGATGCGGCAGGGAGTTATGGCCACAGCCAACCAGACGATTAGCAGCGAGGTGGCCGTGCTGGTGGCGATGGAGTTCGACACAGAGCTGATCGTCGAACGAAGGGCGACATTGGAAGAAGTGATCCAGAAGGAGTTCGATCAACGGGAGCGGACCCACCTCAAAAAACGTCCTATCGTCGCCGCGATGCTGGGGCACGTCGACCACGGCAAAACGAGTCTGCTGGATCGCATCCGCAAGACGCACGTTGCCGCGGGCGAGGCTGGCGGCATTACGCAGCACACGGGCGCCTACCAGGTGAGCTGGGACAACAAGACGGTGACGTTCCTGGACACGCCGGGACACGAAGCCTTCACGGCCATGCGGGCCCGCGGCGCCAACATGACGGATATCGTGGTCCTGGTGGTGGCGGCGGACGACGGGGTCATGCCGCAGACCATCGAGGCAATCGCCCACAGCAAGGCGGCGGGCGTCGCCATCGTCGTCGCGTTGAACAAGATCGATCTGCCGGGCTATGACATCAACCGGATTTACGCGCAACTGTCGGAGCACGGGCTGGCCCCGACTGAATGGGGCGGCCAGACGGAAGTGGTCAAGACCAGCGCCACGACCGGTCAGGGCGTGAGCGATCTGCTGGAGGCGCTCGACTACGTGTCGGAACTGCTCGAACTGAAGGCCGACGATACGATCCCGGCGACCGGCTGGGTCGTCGAGGCCAAGATGTCCACCACGGAAGGCCCCGTGGCGACACTCCTGATCAAGGAAGGCCGGCTCGAAAAAGGAGACATTATCCTCGCGGGCAAGTCCTACGGGCGAGTCCGCACGATGACCGACAGCGTCGGCAAGAGAATCAAGATCGCCACCACGTCGATGCCCGTCGCGGTGGCCGGCCTGAACGACGTGCCGCTGGCGGGCGACCGGTTCTACTGCCTGAAGGACATCAACCGGGCCAAGGCGGCCGCGGAAGAGAACACGCTGCGGGCGCGGGAGAAATCGCTGGCCGAGCGGACGCAGGTCACCATGGAAAACCTGTTCAGCCAGATCGAGGCCGGGAACGTCAAGGAATTGAACCTGATCATCCGCGCGGACGTGCAGGGATCGGTGGACGTGCTGAGGAAGTACCTGTCCGAACTGAGCACGGAAGAGGTGCGGCTGAATATCCTGCAGGCGATGCCGGGCGGGATCACGGAAGGCGACGTCATTCTGGCGGAGGCGTCCAACGCGATCATCATCGGCTTCAACGTGGTGGCCGACGAACACGCGCAGCGGGTGGCCGAGTCCGAGGGCGTCGATATCCGGCTGTACAACATTATCTACCGGATCACGGATGATCTGAGAAAATCGATGGCCGGCCTGCTGGAGCCGGAGGAGCAGGAACGGGCCCTGGGTCGCGCAACGGTCCGGGCGACGTTCAAAGTCTCGCGAATCGGCACGGTCGCCGGCTGTTATGTCACGACCGGTGTGGCCGCCAAGCATGGAAAGGTGCGTTTGATCCGCAACAACATCGTGGTGCGGGACAACGTCGCCGTCGAATCGCTGAAGCATTTCAAGGACGATGCCCGCGAGGTCAAAGCAGGGTTGGAGTGCGGCGTGAAGCTGGCCGGCTTTGATGATATCAAGGTAGACGATATCCTGGACTTCTATGAGATCGTCAAGGTGGCCAGAACGCTTGGGTCGTGAGATCCATGGGGTCGCCGGCCCGAAAGGAAGATCCCCTATGCCGACTCGAAGGCAGGAAAAAGTGGCCCGTGTGATCCGGGAGGCGGTGAGCGACGCGATCGCAAATCATCTGAACGATCCGCGGATCACCGGTTTTGTCAGTGTCACGCGAGTGGAAGTAATGGCAGACATGCGCAGCGCGGATGTGTATCTGAGCATCTTCGCCTCGGAGGAGAGCGCCCGGGACAAGACGTTTGCGGCCATCACGCATGCTCGGACGAAAATCCAGTCGTTCCTGGCGGAGGTCCTGGAATGCCGGTTCTGTCCCGTGTTGCGTTTTCATGTGGATGAGCAGTTTCGCAAGACGCTGGACGTGATGAGATTGATTGACAAAGTGGCGGGCGAACACCGCAGGCAGGAGGACGCCGAGACGCCGGAGTGACGTGATGTCCTCGGTGCGATCCGGATCGATGTTCGACGGCTGCTGTATCCCGGATTTGTGAGATTGCCGACCTGCTGCGATATCTGGAAGGCCCATGAAGAACAGTAAGGAATATGCTCAACGGCTTCAAAGGCTGTATCGAGAGTTGAAGCGCGTGCACCCGAAGGCCGAAAGGCCGACTTATGACGATCCCGCCGAGGCCTTGATTTGCGGGATCATTGGTGAGAGGCTGAGCGAGGGGGCGACGAGCAGGGCCCTCCGGGAGATTCGGACTGCGTTCGTGGATTGGAACGATCTGCGGGTCGCACGCGTCGGGGAGATCGCCGAGACGCTGGGGGCGAATTCGAGCGTCGGACGCGACGTGGCGACGGCTCTCACTGCGGCGCTGCGCGGCATCTTTGACGAGCAGCATCGGATCAGCCTCGCCGTCCTCAAGAAACTGGGCAAACGGCCCGCCAAGCAGGGTCTCGAAAAACTCCCGGGAGTCAGCCGGTTCGTCGTCAATTACTGCATGCTGACCTCGATGCAGGCGCACGCGGTGCCGTTGACGCCGACCATGATCGAGTATCTCAAGCACAATGAAATCATCGCCCCCGATGCCGAAGAAGAGGACATAGACGGGTTTGTGACTCGCCAAATCCCCGCGAAAGGCGCGTATGAATTCTACGCCCTCCTGCGTCGGGAGAGCGAATCCCCGAAGGTGGGCAAGAAGAAACGCGCCGCCCGACGCGCGAACGGCAAGCGAAAACACAAGTGACAATCCGCCCTTCGGGCGGCGATTGTCGAGTGACGGACAACTGAGTAGATACGGAGTAAATGTGGCATCTGAACGTATTTTGAAACTTGGCCTTCCTGCGGGCAGTCTGCAAAAGGCGACGATCGACCTGTTTGCCAAGGCGGGTCTTCACATCTCCGATTCCAAGCGGAGCTATTTTCCCGCGGTGGACGACGAGGAAATCCAGATTGTGTACCTGCGGGCGCAGGAGATTGGCCGCTACGTGGGCGAGGGCGTCCTGGACGCCGGCATCACGGGCTTCGACTGGATTCAGGAAAGCGTCTGCGAAGTCACGGAGATCTGCGAGCTGCCCTACAGCAAGGCGACGAGCAACCCGGCCCGCTGGGTCCTCGCGGTGCCCAACGAGTCCAAAGTCGCCCGGGCCGAAGACCTCGACGGCGGGATCGTCGCGACCGAGCTGGTCGGCGTCACGAAGCGGTACTTCGAGCAGAAGGGCGTCCACGTCCGGGTCGAGTTCAGTTGGGGCGCGACGGAGGTCAAGGCCCGCCTCGTCGACGCGATCGTCGAACTGACGGAGACCGGCACGTCGTTGCGGGCGAACAACCTGCGGATCGTGGACACGGTGATCGTCTCGACGACCCGGTTCATCGCCAACAACAACGCCTGGCAGGACCCGTTCAAACGGGAAAAGATCGAGAACCTTACGATCCTGCTGCGCGCTGCGATCGCGGCCCGTGGCATGGTCGGTCTGAAGATGAACGTCCGCAAGGACGACCTGGCGTCGGTGCTCCACGTGCTGCCTGCGGAGAAGAGCCCGACCGTGTCGGCCCTGGCGGATTCGGAATATGTGGCTATCGAGGTCCTCATCGACGAAACGGTGGAAAGATCCCTGGTCCCCGCGTTGAAGCGGGCCGGCGCCTCGGGGATCATTACGTATCCTTTGAACAAGGTGATTCACTGATGAACAAGGCTAACTCGCTCGTCTGCGTGGTGTGCATCGTTGTGGGGTTGTGTGTTGCGTCGGCGATTGCGGCCGGAGCGTCGCAGGGACCCATGGGGCCGGCGACGGCCTTCGAGGCCGAGGCCCAGACCGTCGTGGCGACGATCGGCGACTATGCGATCACGCGGGCCGACGTCGCTCAAAAGCTCTCGCAGGCGTTGCGGCCCCGCGAGGACGAATTCCCGCGGGAAACCGAGCCGGCCACGGCGCAGTCCGTCGTCCGCGAGCTCCTGGCGGAGAAGGCGACGAGCATGGAGGGGCGCAGGCTCGGGTACCTTCAGGACGAGCAGATCAGCACGAGCGTGACGCAGTACGAGCAGCAGTTGATCGTCGGCAGGTTGCTGGAGACGGAACTCGGCGACAAGCTGAAGATCGAGGACGCCGACATCGAACGCGTGATGAAGAGCAATCCGAAGGCGACTCGCGACCAGGCGAGGATGATGGTGCAGCGGATGAAGGTGTCGCAGCTCGTTGGGGAATACTACGGTCAGATATGCGAGAGACGCGGCCTGAAGAAGATCAGCGAGAACCTGGCGAAGGCCTCGCAGATCCACCAGCGGCTGTTGAACCAGCCCAGCCAGCCTCGGGGACCGAGCGAGTACTGGATTCGGAACAGCCAGATTGTCACCGATCTGACCCAGGAGGAGAAGGAACTGCCCCTGGCGACATGGGAAGGCGGGCAATTCACCCTGAAGAACTGGTTTGAGGCGCTGTGCAACATGGCGCCGCCGCGAAGACCGAAAGACGTGGACACGGCGCAGGGAGTGGAGAAGCTGTTGGACATGGCGCTGCGGGCGCCGGTGCTGGCGGCCGAGGCGAAGGCCAGGGGATTCGACCAGGACCCGAAAGTGCGCAGCGAGGTTCGCATGCGGGAAGACCAGCGCCTGCTGTACAAGATACAGGACGTAAAGACCAAGCAGGTCAAGGAGCCGACGCCGGAACAGGTGAAGGAATGCTTCGAGAAGGACCCCGAGCGATTCGCGATTCCAGCGGTTTTGAAGGCCGACCAGATCTGGTGCGCCGATGAGGAGGCCGCGAAAAAAGTCAAGGACCTGCTGGACGGCGGCGGAGACTTCGCGACGGTCAAGAAGGAGCATTCATTGCAGAAGGATGTCGAGATTTACAGCCTGTCGTGTGGCAATGAAGGGATCTTCTGGGCCGACTTGTGGAAGGGCGAGCCGAATCAGATTCTCGGTCCCATGCGAGGTTTGTACAACGGCGGCGTCGCCTGGCGAGTCGTCAAGGTGCAGGAGAAAACGCCGGCTCAGTTGCAGACGTTCTCCGAGCAGCTTTCGAACAGGATCAAATGGGCACTGTACGCCGAGTGGCGTCAGCAGGCCGTGAGGGAATTCGAGCAGGAAATGCTGGAAAAGTATCCCCACGAGGTCTTCCTCGACCGGATTGCGGACCTGGACCCTCTGACCGTTGCGGCGCGCCCGCAGGGCAAATGAGAGACGGAGCCGAATTCGGCGTCGTTCCTGAAGGGTTCGTTGGACCGGGACGGGAGGATGTGGTGAACGGATTCATGCGCAGGTGATTGGGACGATGGTTTTCACGCTGCAACGGTACATGTTTCGGGAGTTGCTGCGGATCTTCATCCTGGCGACGGTCGGGCTGACGCTGATCCTGAGCCTGGGGGGAATCCTGGGCCCCGTGCAGGAGTACGGCGTGGGGCCGCGTCAGGCCGTGCATATCCTCGTCTATTTCATGCCGGTCACGCTGACGTTTGTCCTGCCCATGGCGGCGTTGTTCGCCTCGGCCCTGTCGTATGGGCGGTTTGCCAGCGACAACGAGTTGGATGCCTGCCGGGCCAGCGGGATCGGAATGATGACGCTGATCTATCCGGGTCTGGCCCTGGCGGTGCTTGTGGCGATCGCCAACCTTCTGCTCAGCTTTCACGTCATGCCGTACTTCGTGCACCTGGCCGAGAGATCGCTCAAGGCCGACGCGAAACAGATTCTTTTCCGCAATATCGAACGCAGGGGTTTCTACCGCGTCTCTGCGGGCAGATCTTCCGAATACCTGATCTACGCGGACTATCCGGATCTGAAGAACGACACGCTGTACGGAATCATCGTCCTGGAGGCGTCGAGGACGGGAATCGAGGACCTCATCACGTCGAGCAAGACCACGGTTCGGTTCGATTCGCATGGTGCGACGAACGAAGTCCAGTTGCTCGTGCACAACTACAAACAGATGGGCGTGGGCGACAGTTGCTGGGACGGGACGGTCGGCCAACTGCCCCTGCGGCGGGAATTCGGCTCGCTCCTGGGCGACGACATCAAATTCAAAAAAATCGAGGAGATGAAGCAGATCCGCGCCGACCTCATGCGGTTCGATCCGGTCGCCCGGCTTGCCCGGACGGTTTACACGCAGTTCGTCACGGAGCTTCTGGCGAAGGATGTCAATGAAGCCTTTGCGGCGGGGGGCTCGTACGAATTCCGGAGCCCGACGCAATCCGTCCGGCTCTCGGCGAAGGGATGCGAGCTGCGGGATCACGCGGTCATTACGCTGATGCCTCCGGTGTTGGTGGAAGAGCGGGACGGCGCCGGTCGATCCCGACGGCTTGTGGGCAAGAAGGCCGCGGAGATTCTGGTCGAGACAGGCGTCGCGGACCCCGCCGTGAGCGTCCGCGTGCACAATCCGGAGGTGGTGGGCACCGGGCAGTCGCTCGTGCAGTTTTCCATGGGCGATCTGGTTACGCCGGAGAGGGTGCTGGGACGCCTGGCCGGCAAGCCCATGCTGGATGCTGCCAGAAGTGATCCGGCCGCGACGCTGGGAGGGCCGCCGAGCCCGATCCTGGCCAAGCAGCAGGCGTCGCTGCTCGACGAGATCGGCGACACGGTGACGGACATCCGCGCCGAGGTCAACTCCCGCCTGGTCTTCGGGATCGGCTGTGTCCCGATGATCTTGATCGGGATCGGACTGGGCATCCTCCAGCGGGGCGGCCATCTGCTCAGCGCCTTCGGGTCGAGCTGCGTGCCGGCCGCCGTGCTCATCGTCGCGATCATCAGCGGCAAGAACCTCACAGTGAATCTCGGCGTGCAGAGCCTGACCGGGCTCATCATCATGTGGTCCGGGCTGGCGTTTCTCCTGCTCCTGGCCGCGGTCGTCTACAGAAAATTGAGTAGAGCTTGAAAGGATTGATGATCGGCGATTGACGAGTGATGATTGAAAGGTGAGTGGGACCGCGTTGGATCCATCGCTCTTCAATAATCCATCATCCATAATCAATATGAAGATCCTGGATCGATACATTGCGAAGAACTTCCTGGTCGGATACGCGATCTCGTTCTGCGTTCTGATCGGCCTTCGCGTGATCATCGATCTGTTCGTGAACCTGGACGAGTTCGCCGAGCACAAGGATCTCGGCACGTGGATCGTGATGAAGAACATCGCCACGTTCTATGGGGCGAACCTGACGCTCTACTTCCGCGATATCGCGGGCGTCGTCACGGTCGTGGCCGCCGCGTTCTCGCTCGGCCGCATGGTGCGGAACAACGAGCTGGTGGCCATCATTGCCTCGGGGGTCAGCGCCAAGCGGATCGTTGGGCCCATCCTTGTCCTGGCGATCTTCTTCACCGGCCTGGCCGTGCTCGACCAGGAGCTGCTGATCCCCTCCATCAGCGACCAGCTCGTGCGGGACGAGGACGACGTCCCAGGACAGGAGTCCTACCCGGTGTGGTTCCTCACGGACGGCAACGGCTCGCTCCTCTGCTCGCCTCAGTACGACGCGGAAACGGCGACCTTCGTCTATCCCACGATCATCACCCGGCAGGGGACGGACATGCCCGGCGTCTGGGAAGTGACCGGCCGGATCCGCGCCGATTCCGCGACCTACAACCCCGCGACGGAACGCTGGGACCTCGTCAACGGCACGCTCGTCAGCACGGACCCCAACCAGGCCGCCCGCCGGGTTGACGCCTATTCCGCGCCCGATCTGCTTCCACGGGACGTCGCTCTCCGGCGGAACGTCGGCTATGATTCCCTGCTCAGCTCGCGGCAACTGGCCGCCCTGGCGGCGCAGAAGACCAAAGTCCGCGACATTGCGCAGCTCATCAGCCAGAAGCATTTCCGCATCACGGACCCGATCATTAACCTGACGATGCTCATGGTGAGCCTGCCCGTGCTGATCTGTCGGGACCCGCGGACGATGAAATCCGCCATTCTGACCAGTTTCCTCCTGACCGCCGCCTGCTTTGTCACGACCTTCGTCTGCAAAATGCTCGCGACGGAAGTCGTCTTCGGCAACCGCGTGATCCCCGAGTTCTGGGCCTGGCTGCCCGTCCTCATCTTCCTGCCCATCGCCTTCGTCGAGCTCGACTCGATGAAAACATAGCATGTGAAGGACACAAGAGCGGGCTGGGAATCCGTTTTCCCCCGACCCGTTTCGAAGTGTGTGTATATGTCGAACCCGTTTCATGCGCTACGGTTGGGTCGGCGGATTGACCTTCTCCCACTCGGCGATGAAGATCGTGAGGTCCAGGACATCGACGACGCCATCGCCCCAGGCGAACGGCCCGATGTCGTAGAGCGTGTCCGCTGTACCCCAGTTGTCGATCAGCAGCACTAAGTCCGCGAGGTCCACGTCCTCGTCAGCGTTGAAATCAACAACGGGGAGAATCGGCGCTTGCCAATTCTCCCATGTGCCGCCGGACTCTGTGTAATAGTAGAGCATTGAGCCATCAGGAGAAATGCGTGGTTGCATATCGACATCCGGCCCGTTTACGTTGGCCCCAAGATTCACAGGCGGCCCCCAAGGAGCAGAGAGGCTTGCCCGCCTTGTCATCCACATATCAGCGCCGCCAAACCCGCCTGGGCGCGGTGCCTGCCGTTGAAGGTCGCTGAAAAGGAGCAGCAAACCATCCGGCGAAAGAGAAAGGAACTCCTCATAGTATGGACTGTTCACCACGGGTCCAAGGTTAGTCGGTTCGCCCCAAGTGTCTCCGGTCGTCGGCCGGCGCGCCACATAGATATCGGCAAGACCGGAGCCGCCGGGGCGCCAGGAATCAAAATAGAGTTCCAGACCATCTGGAGATAGCCACGCGCCACCGTCGCCGGCAGTAGTGTTTATTTTGGGGTCCATATTCACAGGTTGTCCCCATGGATCATCCCTACTGGCGCGCGTTGTCATCCATATGTCCGCAGCACCACCGTGGCCACCAGACCGGTTAGAGGTGAAGTACAGCGTTAGGCCGTCGACCGAAATCGACGCGCACCACTCGCCATCCGTGCTGTTGACGACAGGCCCCAGATTCTCCGGAGGACCCCATTCTGCCTCCGTTGAAGAACGTTTCAGCACCCAAAGATCCGCTTGGCCCTGCCCTCCCGGCCGGTCTGAAGTCAAGTAGACCTCCAGACCATCATGTGAGAAGCAATCGATACCTTCCAGAGCAGGGTCGATGACCGGGATAACGGTCTTGAGGTTCGCCGGCTCGCCGAAGATGAAATCGGCCCGCACGTTAGACGTGGCGTACGCCGCCACGACAACACATGCCAGAATCAAAATGTTCCTCGTCGTGTTCATGGTTGTTACCTCCGTTCTGTGGTCGCTTGTGCGACCGGTCTTTGTTCCGTGCGTTTCCTATGGTTTCACCACCCGGTCATAGATTCGCACATCGTCGATCAGGCCCTGCCAGAAGCTGCCTGCCCCTGGCTTGGCGGAGGCCCCCAGCAGCAGGTCGCCCGTCGAGCCGGCCAGGTTCGTCTGCGTGTCGGCGGCCACCGCCACGTCGTCCACATACAGTGTGCGGTTGACGCCGTCCCAGGTCAGGCCGATCCGGTGCCAGTCGCCGTCCGTAATCACCGCGGTCGAAGTCAACGCACTCGTTATCCGACCGCCCGATTGCAGTTCGGTCATCAACGCGCCGTCGGCGCTCGCCATCAGCCAGTTGGCCCCTCCGCTCTTTTGCGAGACAACCACCTGACCTGGCGCACCGCCCTTGACCCAGGCAAAGACACTCAGCGGGCCCTGCGATGGGTCTCGGACGAATGGCGCAGCGACCAGGTTCGGAACGCCGCTCAGTTCCAGGGCGCCGCCAATCCTGCCGCCCTCCGGCCGCCACAGGGGAGCGCCCAGAATCGCGGCATCGTGGTCCCCTGCGCTGTCGTGTGCGGTCGTGCCCTCGGTCTCATTGAGCTTCCAGTATGCAATCAGTCCAGGATCGCCGCCTTCCTTGACCTGTCCCACCAAGGTACAGTCGATGATCTCGGGGCTCCGATTGTGCCAGAACTCGACCGCAATACCCTCGGGGCAGTCCACGGCGCAATCGCGGATCGTCGGAACTGCGTTCCGGCAGGAGATGCCTATCGCGTCGTTCTGAATCGTCAAGCCAGCGATTACGCATCCCACGCTCTGGGATCCTTCCAAGGTCACCGTCGGCTCAATATGCCGGCCCCTGAGAATGGTGCCGGCAACAACGATGGGATCATTCGGGTCGAATGACCTCAGGGTCAACGGCATGGCGAGCGAAATGTTCTCTTCATAGACCGCCGGGCCGAGCAGAATCGTGTCCCCGGGCTCAGCCTCCCCGATGGCACGCTCGATGAACCCATATTGTAAGCCTGTCCGAACGTTCTGGATCGGCAGAGGGGTAAGCGCCGTCAGGTCCAGGGGAAGGGGATCGGCATGGATGGTCGATCCGTACTGGTCACGAGCGCGGATGGTCCACCAGAGGTCCTCAGAACCCAAGTCCCGAATCACGCCCATCGGCGGAAGGGGCGTATCTGAGACCACGCGGAAATCCATGACCCGATACGGATCGGACCCGAACAGAAGTTCATAGCCCACGGCGTTCTCGCTATCCTTACAGCTCAGGACCGCGCCATCTCCCTCCCCGGAATCGTCGTCGAGGTTGATCCACGCCCCCAACGTGACCGGCTCCGGAAGACGGCCGGGATGAATTGTCTCGTCAAGGAGTTCCATGTGGCCGGAGGTGGCCGATCCGATCCAGCGGAACTTGTAGGTTTCAACGTCTGGCGTCGGTCCAAGCTGAAGGTTCCGACCCGGCCCCAGAATAGACCAGTATGCTCCCGCAATCACGCCATGATTGAACGAAGTGTCCGCTACGGTCAGCAGGGAGTCGCGGTACCAGTTCCAGGGCAGCGCGTGGCTCGCGTCAAACACTACGTTCAATGCACTCGGGCATACGCTCGCGTTGGCGGCTTCCAGAGAGGCCACCCAACACTGCTCTCCTTCAACCGGATTGGCCAGCAAGAGGGCCACCCGTCGATGAAACTCCTGCGTGCCCATCACCCAGGCGCTGGGGTCAAGAAGGCAGGCATGATTCA
Source organism: uncultured Pirellulales bacterium (assembly GCA_964507995.1). Taxonomy (GTDB): domain Bacteria; phylum Planctomycetota; class Phycisphaerae; order Sedimentisphaerales; family Anaerobacaceae; genus PLanc-01. Next base: position 15,968 of record CAZDTD010000077.1, read on the forward strand.
CCGCGTAACGGGGATCCGCGTAGATCACATTCAGACGCAGGGAGACATCGAGGGTCAGGAGCCCCCCGATGCTCCACCCGAATGCTTGAATGGGCTGGCGATAATTTGGTGCCTTGGCGGACAGGTACACGATGATCCGGTCGCCGGGGCGCTGGTAGCTCTTGTCCGTCTGAGCGCCGGAGAAGGTGCCGGGATCCCCCACGTAGGAAGGGAGACTGATCACATTGGCTTTCTCCGACCACGCGGGCGCGTTCAGTCGCCCCCCTCCGGTCTGTTCGGATGTTCCGCCGTGGAAAAACAGGATGGTCGGCTTCTGGGGATCAAAGGCAGTGTTCTCCAAGGCCATCGTGCAGTTCGTGAAGGTAGGTACAATGATGACCTTGGTCATATCGCCAACGCTGGCCGATTGGCCATCGTCAACAATCAGTTCAAAAACGCACTCCTGGATTTCCTCTGTTTGGACGAAGCCGCTGATCTGGGGGGTCGCGGTATCTGCCCCTGTGACGACAAGAGAGGGCCCCGAAACCTGTGTCCACGCATAGCTGAGCGGGCCGGAATCGTCGAGGTCATACGACCCACTCCCATCGAGTTGCACAGGATCCTTCGCCGCATATCTGGGCAAGCCGGCCTCCGCAACAGGCGGCTCGTTCGCAGACGCGACGCTCGAGCCGCCACCAATGGTCAGAAGAAGAACAGAAATTGCCATCACGATCTGGATTTGATGTTTTGTGCTCATAGTCAGTCCTCCGTTTGAGAGTCTGCGCCCCTACGGTTTCACCGCACGACTGTAGATCCGCACGTCGTCGATGAGGCCTTTCCAGAAGCTGCCTGCCCCCGGCTTGGCGGAGGCCCCCAGCAGCAGGTCGCCCGTCGAGCCGGCCAGGCTGGTCTGCGTGTCGGCGGCAACCGCCTCATCGTCCGCGTACAGCGTCCGGTTGACGCCGTCCCAGGTCAGGCCGATCCGGTGCCAGTCGCCGTCCGTAATCA
>CAZDTD010000078.1:0-16881 GCA_964507995.1 uncultured Pirellulales bacterium
AAGGCGACGTGGTCTTCACCTGTGTGGTCCTGGCCTTGATCCTCGCGGCCTACATCTACTTCAGTGGCTGAGAAGAAGGGCCCCGTGGCTCGTGACCCGTGAAAACTTGCGAATAGTGCGGTAAAGGGGATTGGATATGAAATATGCGATTGGTTTGGATTACGGCACGAACTCCGTGCGATGTGTGATTGTCGATACGGCCAACGGACGCGAGCTGGGCACGTGCGTCTATGAATATGAGACGGGTCAGGCGGGCATCCTCCTGGACCCGGCGGATCACAATCTCGCTCGGCAGAACCCGGCGGACTACCTCAAGGGTGCAGAGGTCACCGTCGCAGGGGCGATTGCGCAGGCGAAGAAGGCCGAGCCCTCCTTCAATCCGAAGGACATCGTCGGCATCGGGGTCGATACCACCGGCTCGACGCCTCTGCCCGTGGATCGAGACGGCAAGCCCCTCGCGATGCTCGATGCGTTCAGAAGCAATCACAACGCCCACGCCTGGCTGTGGAAGGACCACACAGGCTACGCGGAGGCCGCCGAGATCACGGAACTCGCCAAGAAGGAACGGCCGGAGTATCTTGCCAAGTGCGGCGGGACGTATTCCTCCGAGTGGTTCTTCAGCAAGATCCTGCACTGCCTGCGCGTGGACCCGAAGGTCTACGACGCGGCGTACACCTGGGTCGAGCACGCCGACTGGCTGCCTGCGGTCCTGACCGGTACCGATCATCCGGACAAGATCAAGCGATGTCGGTGTGCGGCGGGGCACAAGGCCATGTTCAACGACTCCTGGGGCGGATATCCCGACGCGGAGTTCCTCTCGCAGCTCGATCCCAAGCTGGGCCAGTTGCGAAAGACCCTGAGCAATCAGACGTACGCGGTGGACCAGACTGCGGGCAAGCTCACGGCTGCCTGGGCGGGCAAGCTGGGCCTGCCCGAGGGGATTCCCGTCGCGATGGGCGCGTTCGACGCGCACCTGGGCGCGGTGGGCTCGGGAATCCAGAGCGGCGTACTGGTCAAGATCATCGGGACGAGCACCTGCGACATGGTCGTTTCGCCCAGCGACGCGAGCCTGCCGGACATTCCCGGCATCTGCGGGATCGTCGATGGCTCGATCCTGCCGGGCTATTACGGCTTGGAGGCCGGGCAGTCGGCGGTGGGCGACATCTTCAACTGGTTCGTGAACTACCTCCAGCCCGGCGGCAAGGAAGCCGGTTCCCACGCGGCCCTCACGGAAAAGGCCGCGAAGCTCAAGCCGGGACAATCAGGCTTGCTCGCGCTGGACTGGAACAACGGCAATCGGACGATCCTCGTCGATCAGCGGCTCACGGGCCTTCTCGTGGGCCAGACCCTGCACACGAAGCCCGAGGAGATCTACCGTGCGCTGATCGAAGCGACCGCCTTCGGCGCGTTGACGATCATCAACCGATTCGAGGAGTTCGGCGTGAAGATCTCCGAGATCGTCAATTGCGGCGGCATCGCGGAGAAAAACGCCATGCTCATGCAGATCTATGCGGATGTGACGGGTCGGGAAATGAAAATCAGCCGGTCGGCCCAGACGTGCGCCCTGGGCTCGGCGGTCGCGGCGGCCGTCGTCGGCGGAGCGTACCCCACCTTCGGCAAGGCCCAGTCGGCCATGTGCGGGATCAAGACCCAGACCTTCAAGCCCATCCCCGCCAATTACAAGGTCTATCAGAAGTTGTACAAGCTCTACAAACGCCTGCACGACGGCTTCGGGATCAAGGGCAAGGTCCTGGCCATGGGTGACGTGATGAAAGAGCTGCTGGCGATCAAGGAGAAGGCGAACGGATGATGGAGGACTGTTCTATGCCGCCTCTGACGAGGCGGGAGTTTATCGCTTTGGTGCCGCCAGCGTGAAATGAAACAGGGCCGGCATCCCCAGGGACACCGACCCCGCGCCGTATGGCGCCACCGTGGTGCTCGGGTCGCACTCCTGCGGAGCCCTATCCCCCACGATGGCGAGCTTATTGTACCATAATCCGCTGGTGGCAGGAAAGCGGCAAGCTCCGGGGGTTCTGGGGGCAGAGCCCCCAGAGATTGGGATGATGTAGGGGGTGATGGGTGACAGATGTCACGCGAAGATAGATGCAGGAGTCGTAGTTGAAAACCATGCATGAGAAGCTCAAACAACGGGTGTATGAGTCAAACCTGGCCCTTCAACGTCACGGCCTGGTCGTGCTGACTTGGGGCAACGTCAGTGCGATCGACCGCGCCGCGGGAATCATTGCCATCAAGCCCAGCGGGGTCTGCTATGAGGACATGCGGCCCGAGGATATCGTGATCGTGGACCTCCAGTGCCAGGTCGTGGAAGGGAAACTGAAGCCCTCGTCCGACACCGCTACGCACGTCGAATTGTACAAGAGCTTCGAGAAGGTCGGCGGGATCTGCCATACGCATTCGATGTACGCGACGATGTGGGCCCAGGCCCGTCGTGAGATTCCCTGCTTCGGCACGACACATGCGGACAGCTTCTACGGTCCGGTCCCTGTGACGGACGTGATGACCGACGAGGAAGTCGGCGGGCCGTATGAAGAGAATACAGGCAAGGTCATCGTCCGGCGGTTCGCGAGTATGGACCCGATGCAGGTGCCTGCCGTGCTGGTCGCCAATCACGGGCCGTTCACGTGGGGCCCTACGCCTGAGAAGGCGGTCGAGAACGCGGTGGTCCTGGAGCAGGTGGCGAAGATGGCGTTCGGCACGGTCCTGGTGAACCCGCAGCAGCAGTCGATCAGCCAGGCTTTGCTGGACCGCCACTACCTGCGCAAGCACGGCCAGGGCGCGTATTACGGACAGGGATGAGCCACGATAAAACAGTTGGCCACAGAGGGCACAGAGAACACAGAGGTTAGAAGAGGCAGAAGATTCCTTGCAGTTACCCTCTCCTTCATTGCTCTGTGTCCTCTGTGCTCTCTGTGGCAGGAAATCCATACGAGGTCCATCCTGCCGGCCTCGTCGATGTAGAGGAGTAGTGCGTGGACAAGGCGTATGATATGGTCGATGAGATTGTGGAAAAACGGTCGAAGTCGTCCCATTCGGCGGAGAGCCCTTCCGTGCTGCTGTTCGTGGAGACCTCCCGCGAGTTCGGGCGGGGCCTGCTCCACGGGATCGCCAAGTACGCGAGACTGCACGGACCCTGGCGGGTGTACCGGTGGACTGGGGCGCTCGATTCCTCGCTGCCGGAATGGAAACACCTGAAGATCGACGGCGCGATCGTGCGGGACGTGGGCGTGGTCGAGGGCCTGGCCCATTCGGGGATTCCCGTAGTCTTCGCGCAGCACAACAAGGAGAGCTACTCGCCGTTTCCCGCGATCATCACGGACAGTGCGGCGATCGGCACGATGGCGGCCGAGCATTTCCTGGACCGCGGATTTCAGCATTTTGCCTACTGTGGGTTGAATGATTTCGCGTGGTCCCGCGGGCGGGGGGATCATTTCGCCCGGCGGCTCGCCCAGGCGGGATTTGAGATTCACCTGTATCATCAGCATCCTCGCGAGGGCCGGGTCGCGCGCAACGACCGGAACGAGCAGAACCTGATCGCCGACTGGCTGCGGACGCTGCCCAAGCCGGTGGCGGTGATGTGCTGCAACGACGACCGGGCCCTCCAGGTGGTCGAAGCCTGCAAGCAGGCGGATTGCGAGGTGCCCGACCAGGTGGCGGTGCTGGGCGTGGACAACGACGTGCTGGTCTGCGATCTGGCGGATCCGCCCATTTCGAGCATCTCGCTGAATACGGAAGGGGCCGGGTACGAGGGAGCCAGACTGCTGGACCGCCTGATGAAGGGCGAGCTCATGGCGGGCCAGGCGATCCCGGTCAGTCCAACGCACATCGTAACGCGGATGTCGACGGACGTGCTGGCCATGAACGATCCGGACGTGTCGGCGGCATTGCAGTTCATCCGTCGCAATCCGAACCGGCTGATCCAGGTGGACGACGTGGTGGACGCGACGAACGTGTCGCGGCGCGTGCTGGAGAAGCGATTCAAGTCGATCCTGCGGCGGTCGGTGCACCAGGAGATCCGGCGGGTCCGCGTGAACAACATTGTGCAGCTTCTCATCGGTTCCGACATGAACATCACGGAAATCGCACTGCACGCGGGCTTCGACGGCGTCGAGCACATCGCCCGGTATTTCCGTAAGGAGACGGGAATGAGCCTGCGGGATTATCGCAAGAAACATGCACCAAGATAAGAGAAATCCGAAGCACGAAATTCGAAATCCGAAACAAACGCGAATGCCCAAATCCCGAAATCCAAAACGGAGCATCCGAAGGGACGCCAGCGTTTCGATCATTTGGATTTTGGTCCTTTGGATTTGTTTCGGATTTCGAATTTCGGATTTCGAGCTTTGATCTATGAAGGAGGTTTGATCCCATGAAGAACACAGTGAAATTCGCGGCCGTGTCCATCCTATTGACAAGCGTCGCCTTTGGTCAGCAGACGGTTCGGTTGTCGGTTGATCCCGGGACCGTGGTCAACAAGGTCGATGAGAAAGTCTACGGCCATTTCCTCGAACACATTTACCACTCGTGCAACGGTGGACTCTGGGGCGACCTGGTCTGGAACCGCAGCTTCGAGCAGAGCGCGTCCGGGCAGTGGACGGTCCAGGACGGCGCGGTCGTCCAGGAGGGGATGGGCACGAACGTGCGTCTGACCGTCGTCGGCCCGGGCTGGAAAGACTACGAATATACGCTGGAAGCGAAGAAGACCGGAGGCCAGGAGGGCTTTCTGATCCTGTTCCGCGTCCAGAGCGAGAAGGACTTCTACTGGGCCAATCTGGGCGGCTGGAGCAACGATCACCACGCCATCGAGCGCGGGTCGGCGGACCAGAACCGCTGGGGCGTTGTGGGGCCGCAAGCCCAAGGGCGGATCGAGACGGGCAAATGGTACACGATCAAGGTCCGCTGCGAAGGGCCGCACTTCCAGGTCTGGTTGGGCGACGAGCGGATCATCGACTTCACGGATGATCGGCAGGCGCACCTGTGGGGCGGCGTCGGCATCGGTACCTGGGCGACCCAGGCGGCGTTCCGCAATTTGAAAGTGACGAGTCTCGATGGCAAGGTCCTCCATGAGGGACTCCCGCAGAGCCTGACGTCGCAGAACGCAGCGATGTTTTGGACAGCAGTCGGCGACGCCAAGGTGTACATCGATCGCGTCAATCCCCTGAATGGCGCCGCCTCGCAGAGGATTGTCGTCGAGTCCGAGGGTAATGGTGGATTGCAGCAGGCGGGTTTCTGTATCCGGGCTGGCGAGGTGTACGAGGGTTCGATGTGGGTCCGCGGCGCCGCGCCGAGGGGTTTGCTGGTTCAGCTCAAAGACAACGAAGGCAAGAGAACCTCCCAGACGCTCGCGGCCCCCTCGTCACAGTGGACGGAGCATAAGTTCTCGCTCAAGCCGGGCTGGTCCAGCGCCAATGCGAAGCTGAACGTTGGCCCGCTGGGCAAAGGCGAGATCTGGATCGACCAGGTGAGCATGATGCCCCAGAGCTGGGCGCAGAAGGGAGGTTTCCGTCCCGATCTGTTGCAGGCTGTCGCGAATCTTCGGCCGCCTGTGATTCGCTGGCCCGGCGGGTGCTTCGCGTCGTCGTATCAGTGGAAGCAGGGGATTGGGCCACAATACAAGCGACTGCCCCATCCTCGCGAGATCTGGGACGACCTCGACGTCTACAACTATGGTACGGATGAGTTCATCGAGATGTGTCGGCGCGTGGGGGCCGAGCCGCTGATCGTCGTGAACGTCGGCTTCCCGACTTGGAACGACGACGCCGAGACGCACGACTACACGCAGGATGTGCTCGACTGGATCGAATACTGCAACGGTCCTGCCGATTCGAAGTGGGGCAAGGTTCGCGCCGCCAACGGCCATCCCGAGCCGTACAACGTGAAGTATTGGGAGATCGACAACGAGACCTGGCACACGCCGGCCGATCGGTACGCCGAGGTGGTGCTCAAGATCGCGCCGTTGATGAAGAAGGCCGATCCGTCGATCAAGCTGGCGGCCTGCGGCAGCGGCGGCCTGGGTCGCAACGACCGCAGCGGTATGCCATACAACCGGACGGTCATCGAGCGGTGCGCTGGCGTGTTGGACTACTTGAGCATCCATCACTACGAGGACCCCGGCCAGTTCGCCGAGGGCCCGCGACGGTACGAGGCGTTCTTCCGCGGGATCGGCGAGTTGATCGCCAAGTCAGCGAATCCGAATCTGAAGATCGACGTCTCCGAATGGAACGCACAAAGCACGGACTGGCGGACGGGTCTCTATTGCGGCGGCCTGCTCAACGCGTTCGAGCGTTGCGGCGACATTCTGGAGATCGGTGGTCCGGCGCTGTTCCTCCGCCATGTCTCGGCGACCGCCTGGGACAACGCATTCATCAATTTCGATCAGTCGAGCTGGTTCCCGGCGCCGAATTACGTCGTGATGAAGCTCTGGCGGGACTATTACGCTCCTGAGCGGATCGCGGTCTCGGGCGACGCCGGACCGCTCAATGTCTCCGTCACCCGCCGGGCCGATGGGACCGTGATCGTCAAGGTGGTCAATCCGGGTCGGGAGAAGGTCCCGCTGGAACTGGCTGTGCCGGCAGGCGCCTCGGCCGTGGCGAAGGTCGTGGCCCCGGGCGGTCTGGATGCGAGGAATACGCTGGCCGAGCCGAATCGCGTGAAACCCGAGAGTCTCGCGGTGCGGGTCGACGGCGGCAAGGTTCTGGCTGAGATGCCGGCCCTGTCCACGGGAGTGATCGTCGTGACAACTGTGAAGTGAGTCAGCAGGTAGGGTGCGTATCACGCACCGCTCAACCCTCGGACACAGGAGGATGGTGCGTGGTACGCACCCTACGGACTGCTTCAGCCTTTTATAGTCTGGAGGTTGGCTATGAAACCTGTGGGTACGTGGCTTGGGTGTTTCTTCGTTGTGGTCGGTGTCTCGGCGTTCACGGCCAGTGGCGGTGAGCCGGCGGGCGGAAGGCTGAAGGCCCAGCCGTTCGTTCTGCACGATGTGCGGCTGCTCGAGGGTCCGTTTAAGGAGACGATGGAGCGGGACGCGAAGTATCTGCTGTCCCTCGAGCCGGAGCGGCTGTTGAACAGCTTCCGCGTTACCGCCGGGCTGCCCGCGCCGGGGCAAGCCTACGGCGGCTGGGAAGGCTCGGAGCTTCGCGGGCACACGATGGGACACTATCTCTCGGCCTGCGCCATGATGTACGCGAGCACGGGCGATGAGCGGTTCAAAGACCGAGTTGATGAGATCGTCGCGGAGCTGGCGAAGTGCCAGAAGGTCCTCGGCGACAGCGGCTATCTGAGCGCGTATCCCGAGTTGTTCATTGACCGCGTTGAGGCCCGCCAGCAGGTGTGGGCGCCGTACTACACGCTGCACAAGATCATGGCCGGACTGCTCGATTCGTATGAATGGTGCGGCAATCGGCAGGCGCTGGAGATTCTCGAAGGCATGGCCCGCTGGTGCAAGGGCCGCTGCGACAAGCTCTCCGAAGAGCAGATGCAGCAGATGCTCAACAGCACCGAGCAGGGGGGCATGAACGAGGCGCTCGCCAATCTCTACGCAATCACGAGCAACCCGGACTATCTGTCGCTGTCATACCGGTTCGTGCAACGCAGTTACACCGAGCCCCTGGCCGCCGGACGGGACCAGCTCAAGGGCCAGCACGTCAACTCGTTCATCCCGAATGTGATCGGTACGGCCCGACAGTATGAGGTGACGGGCAACGCTGAAGATCGCAGGATCGCCGAGTACTTCTGTCGCCAGGTCGTCGGCCATCGCTGCTACTGCACTGGTGGCACGAGCAACGACGAGCACTGGCGGACCGACCCGGACCAGTTGGCCACGGAGTTGGGCGACCACACGCAGGAAACCTGCTGCACCTACAACCTGCTCAAGCTTACCAGACACCTGTTTTCGTGGGAGCCGAAGGCCGAGTACATGGACTATTACGAGAAGGCCCTCTTCAACAGCATTCTGAGCACGCAGGACCCCGGGACGGGCATGATGATGTACTTCGTCCCGCTCGTCCCCGGCCGGTGGAAAACCTATAACACGCCGGAAGACTCCTTCTGGTGCTGCACCGGAACGGGCATGGAGAACCACGCCAAGTACGGCGACACGATCTACTACCGCGACGACGATGGGGTCTTCGTGAACCTCTTCATCGCCTCGGAGCTGAACTGGGCCGAGAAGGGGATTTTCCTCCGACAGCAGACGAACTGGCCCGACGAATCCGCCACGTCGCTGACAATCCGCACGAATCAGCCCAGGGGATTCTCGCTTCGTGTCCGCGTGCCCGCCTGGGCCAGGCAGGGCGTCACAGTGAAATTGAATGGTCAGCCGCTCTCCATCGAGGCACAGCCTTCGAGCTATATGACCATCCGTCGGACGTGGGCCGATGGCGACCGGCTCGACGTCGCGATGCCCATGAGTCTCCGCGTCGCGCCGATGCCCGACGACAAGAACCTCGTGGCCTTCCTCTATGGTCCGCTCGTCCTGGCCGGCAAGCTCGGCGGCGACGGCCTCAGCGACGACGTCGTCTACCTCAAAGACCAGTGGTATCAGTTTCCGCGAGATCGGATCGCCGAGGCGCCCGTCCTATCGGCCGAAAGCGACGATCTCACGACGTGCATTGAGAAGGTCTCCGACAACCCGCCGACGTTCCGTACGGTCGGCTTGGAGCAGAACATCGCGCTCGTGCCGTACCACGAGCTTTTTGGCCAGCGGTACGCGGTCTACTGGCGAGTCTTCCGCAAGGGCAGTCCGGAGCATGCGGCTTACCTCGCGGAGGAGGAGGTCCGCCGCGATTTGAAACTGCGGACCGTCGACGAAGTCGCGATCGGCGACCGGCGATCTGAGTTCGCCCACGCCATGAAGAGCGAGCGAACCGCCAAGGGTCTCCACTTCGGCCGCGCCTGGCGGCACGCGAGCGAAGGCGGGTGGTTCTCGTACACGCTCAAGGTCCAGCCCGGTGCGCCGCTGGAGCTTCGCATCGGTTTGTGGGGCAGCGATGCCGGCGGGCGCGAGTTCGACATCCTCGTCGACGACGTGAAGCTCGCCTCGCTCAAGCTCGAGAACAACCGACCCGGTGTGTTCTACGACGAAACGTATCCGTTGTCGCAGGACTTGATCGGGAAGAAGTCCACGGTGACGGTGAAGTTCCAGGCCCATCCCGGCATGACCGCCGGCGGCATCTTCGGCTGCGCGATTCTGAGATCTGCGAAATGAAGCCCAGGATTTGTTTGCACACGGTGGTAATGTTGAGTGTGATCGTCGCGGCGGCAGCGGTAGGATGGGCTCAGCCAGCCACGTCCTCAAGGCCGGGCCGATCGCCTGAACCACCGGCTGATCCGAACGCGGTGGCCGATCTGCTCAAGCTCGGCAATCGCGGCATCCGAGTCCACGACCCTTCCACCATCGCCAGGTGCAAGGACCAGTACTGGATCTTCTGCACCGGCCGAGGCACGCCCAGCTATCACTCCAAGGATCTGATCACGTGGGAGCGCGGGCCGCAGACGTTCACGAAGTCGCCCGAGTGGGTGGCCCAGGCGGTGCCGGGCAATCGCGGCGGACTGGATTTCTGGGCGCCGGACGTCATCCACTTTCGCGACCGGTACCTGCTCTATTTCTCCGTCTCGACCTTTGGCAAGAACACCTCCGCCATCGGACTGGCGACGAACGTGACGCTGGACCCGTGCGATCCCGCCTACGAATGGAAGGACGGCGGCATCGTGATCCAGTCGAGCCCGCGCGACGATTTCAACACCATCGACCCTGCGGTGACGCAGGACGCCGACGGCAACCTGTGGCTCGCCTTCGGCTCCTTCTGGGGAGGCATCAAGCTGATCCAGCTCGACCCCGCCACCGGCAGGCGGATCGCCCCCGATTCCCCGATCCGCGCGCTGGCGGACTACGATTCCATCGAGGCGCCGTTCATCTACTACCGCGACGGCGTCTACTACCTGTTCCTGAACTGGGGTATGTGCTGCCGGGGCGTCAACAGCACCTACAATATGCGGGTCGGACGCAGCCCGACGATCACCGGGCCCTACCTGGACAAGGAGGACAAGGACATGCTCGAAGGCGGCGGCACCCTTTTGCTCGACACGGACGGCCCGTTCATTGGGCCGGGCCACGCCGGCATCCTGAAGGAGGGCGACCGGTACTGGCTCGGGATGCACTTCTACGACGGCAGCACCCCCTGGGGCGTCTCGAAGTACGCCCTCCGCCCTCTGACCTGGACCGAGGACGGCTGGCCCGTCGTGGGAATCCCCGAATCGTCGAAGTGAGCTGCCTATGAGAGTCCACTACCTGCAACACGTGCCGTTCGAGGATGCCGCCAACATCGCGGTCTGGGCCGAGAGCCGCAACCACATCGTGACCCGAACACGGCTCTATGAGAATGAGCCGCTGCCCGAGATCGACGAGGTGGGCCTGCTCGCGATTATGGGCGGACCGATGAACGTCTACCAATACCGAAACCATCCGTGGCTCAAGAGAGAGAAGGCGTTCATCGAGCGGGCGGTCGCCAGGGGCATTCCGATCCTCGGCGTCTGCCTCGGCGTCCAGCTCCTGGCCGACGTCCTGGGCGCGAAGGTGGTGCAGAACCCTCACATCGAGATCGGCTGGTTCCCGGTCCGCCTGACGGCGGAGGCCTGCGACTCGGACCTGTTCCACGGCCTGCCGACCGAGTTCAACGCCTTCCACTGGCACGGCGACACCTTTGACCTTCCGCCTGGCGCCCGACGCCTGGCGCAGAGCGATGCATGTCCCAACCAGGCGTTCGAGTACGCCGGACGCGCCGTCGGTCTGCAATTCCATCTGGAGTACACCGCCGACAGCATCCGAAGTATGCTTGCCCACTGTGCCGACGAACTGATCGAGGCGCCGTTCATCCAGAGCCGAGATCAGATTCTCGCGGGGCTCGATCAAGTCGCACGGACGCAGACGCTGCTTGCGACGCTCCTCGATGCGATGTCTCGCTGACTACGGGTTGTCGGCTGTCGCGATCATCTGCTACAATACATCGCGTGAAAGCCGCGCGGCTTCGGCACGGGGATGACAATCGCATGAGTGGGTTGCGGTGCATTCGGCGTCTGCACGCAGCGAGCCTGTCGGGGATTTGGATCTGTGAGCTGCATGAACAAAACCAGAAGTGACGAGAACGTGTGTCGGGGGGCATCGTGGGAGATCGGCCGTCGTGTGGTTCTTCAATCCGCGGCGGTTCTGGCGGCGGGAGCGGCGTTCGGCTCCCTGTCCTGTGTGCCGGGCGGTCTGTCGCTGGGCCGTCGCCGGCCGGTCCGGTTCGGGATCGTCACGGACTGTCACTATGCTGACACTGAGCCGGCGGGCACGCGGTTCTATCGCGAGTCGCTGGACAAGTTGGCCGAATGCGTCGCCTGCATGAACGCCCAGCGCGTGGACTTTTTCATCGAGCTGGGCGATCTCAAAGACCAGGACACGCCGGCCGTCGAGAGCCGGACCTTGGAGTACCTTCGCAGGATCGAGGCGGTGTTCCGACAGTTCGACGGGCCGCGATATCACGTGCTTGGAAATCACGACATGGACAGCCTCTCGAAGCGGCAGTTCCTCGAAAACGTCAAGAACACGGGCGCCGGTTCACGCCGGGGTTATTACTCGTTCAATGTGCGAGGCCTGCATTGTGTGGTGCTCGACGCCAACTACACGGCCGACGGCACCGACTACGACCACCACAACTTCCACTGGACCGACGCCAACGTGCCCCTCCCTGAACTTCACTGGCTCCAGAAGGACCTGGCGAAAGCCCGGGGCCCGGTCGTCGTGTTCGTGCACCAGTTGCTCGACGGCGTCGGCCCGGTCTATGTGAAGAACGCGGCCGAGGTCCGGCAGATCCTGCGGGACTCGGGCAAGGTCCTGGCGGTCTTTCAGGGCCATCATCACGAGGGGGGATACAACGAGATCGGCGGAATTCACTACTACACGTTGAAATCGGTGGTCGAGGGGCAGGGATTGCAGAATAGCTCTTATGCCATCGTGGAACTTCAGCGGGACGGCAGCATGGTCGTCACCGGCTATCGCAGGGCCGAGAGCAGGGAATTGTCGTGTCGCAGGGAGTCGTGACTGGGATGGCCGAAGACAGATGCCCTGACCGCAAAGTTTGATGTTTGAAGTGTGATGTGTGAAGTGTTGAGGTCCGTTCTGAACTCTTGAGACTTCCACTTCCCTTGCCGGAAGGAGTGCATGAATGTCGTGTCATCATGGGTCGTCGATGGGGCTGGTGAGCAGCGTGGTCCTTGGCCTGGTGTTGCCTTGTCTGACCGCTGCTGCCCAGACGCAGTTGGCGTGGTTCACGGATGCGAGCGTCCCGGAGACGCAGAGGAGCCTGGTTCTGATCGATGCGCTGCCTGCCGTTACGGGAACCTGTGGCCAGGGCGTCTCGCTCGTCGACGCGGCGCCCATCGAGTGGCCCGGCATGCAACGGCAACAGGGTTACATCAGCTTCTGGTTGCGCCCCCAGTGGGACGGCAACGACGGCAAATCGCATCGACTTCTGCGGATCGGCGACCCCGCGACCAACGGCCTGCTGCTGGAGAAATCCGCCGGCGGGATGCTTCGCTACACGATGGCCAGTCCGGAGCGAGTCACTGTTGCCCGCGCCGACGTCTCCGGCTGGCGGGCCGGCCGGTGGCATCACATCGTTCTGGCCTGGTTCTCGAATCAGGATCGACCGGTCGGATTGCCGCTCTGGATCGACCGCATGGCGGTGGATGGCCCGGTCGCCGGCGGGCGCCGGTTCCTCGACCCGCAGACGATGAGCGACAATCGGCTCTGGATCGGCGACGCGACTGCCCAGGCCGATATGGACGAACTGATTTGTCGCGACCATCTCGATGCCGAGGGGCCCTGGGGCCTGGTCGCCAGCGTCTATCGTGATTACTTCCGCACAGGGCCTTACGATGGGATTCGGATGGACCCCAGGCCGCTTCGCGTGCCGGCGGATATGCGAGCCGTCGCGGGCTTCGAGAAGCAGTTCGGCCTCTTGGCCCGCTGCGATGGTCGATGGGAGCCGATCACGGATTACGCCGTGCGCTACGCGCAGTGGGGATACTTCGACGCCAAGCCGTTCATCGCCTGGGGCAGCACAGACGAGTCGATCGCGACCGTGGATTCCAGCGGCCGCGTGAAGGCGTTGAAGCCCGGCCGGTGCGGTATCTTCGCTCAGTTCCGTCAGTATCGGATTGGCTATTCGCTGGAAGTGGTTGCGCCCGACAAGCCGGACCTCGGTTTGATCTGCGTCGAGCTGCACCCGTGCTATCGCAACGACGCAGTCAAGGATCGTCCCTCGCCGGGCGAGGAGGTGACCGCGCGCGTCCGGGTGGGCAACTTCGGATTGACGGCGCTGGCCGCCGGTGCGGAGGTTCGCCTGGACCTCGTCCCGGTCTCCCCGACAGATGGCTACCAGTTCGATTCCGTCCTTCCGGCGAAACAGACCTTCTTCGCAGTGCTGGATCGCAGTCTCGAATCGGGCGACGAGACCGCGGTCGAGTTCAAGTTCCCGTATCCGGACCGGCCCCTGTGGATGCGGGTCCGCCTGGACCCCGACGGACAGATCGACGAGTTCTGCGAGGCCAACAACGAATCCGTCGAGCGGACCGACGCCCGGCCGATCCAGTTCGGCTACGATCCCAAGGTGCTGAAGTCGTGCCTGGCCGACAGGCGGATCAACCATGTCGGCTCGCTGAGCTATTACGATTGGCTCCGTGCGCAAAAACTGCGGATGGACGTCATGCTCCGTGAAGCCGTCTGGCCGACGACCGGGCCACACGGCGTCGAGGAGGCCTATCGCATCGACGCGATGATCGCGCTGGAAGACTGCGAATGGGACGATCAGCCCTACAATCGGCAGATGATCTACTGTGACGGCGGGTTCCCCGTCAACGAGCCGGTGGACCTCATGGCGGTGGACGCCGCGATCATTCACGAGTTTGGCCACACGATCCTCAGCCAGCCCGATCTCTACGGCTACGGCGTGCGAGCCTGCAACATCCTCCTGACCGACGACGAGGGCAGGCCCTATGCGGGTTCGCCTTTGTTGCCTGTGATCGAGGGCGACGAGCTGATGCCGTTCTCGCCGGGCGTGAACATCCCCTGCGGCGGCGGCTACGTCTCGCTCATGGACGGCTGCCAGCTCTGGCTCCACCCTTCGCAGGCGGGCTACATCCTGCACTACAAAGGCTATCGCCAGGACCGGTTCTGGGGCACGCAAGGTCGGCTCGTTCCCACGCGGGCCAATTGGCTTCTCATCTCTGATCGCAACGACCGGCCGCTCAAGAACGCAGCGGTCTACGTCTATCACGTCGCCCAGGCTCCGGTGCAGGACAGCGGCGCGAAGTACTTCGCGGACCGGCCCAAATTCGTCGGGCAGACCGACGACGAGGGCCGCTTCGTCTTCCCCAACGAGACGGATGCCGAGTGGGACGACCCTGAAACCGATGCAGTCGATGGCGCAGTCTCGGTGTGGAACCCGTTCGGCGGGGCCAAGACGGATACCGCGTTCACGCCGAATGTCTGGACGGTCGAGGGGCTGCTGATGATCCGGATCGTCGCGGGAAGTGACTCGTGCTCCGTGCCCGGTGGCCCGTCGGAAGAAAAAGCCGGATCGGGCCTATATTCTTCAACGAAATCTCTTGATTCGATTTCGGTGAAGAATGGAAGTGACAAAGCTCTCGACGCGCGACCGGGGTTTGAGGGGGAAAAATCGAACCAAGAGGTTTTTCCCCCTCAAAGTAGGCCCGATCCGGCTTTTTCTTCCGACCCGGGTCACGAGTTGCTGGAGACCGGAGGAACCGAACCTCCGGCATCTGTCCCCTCCAGCCTACAGCCTGCCGCCTCCGGCCTGCAAGAAGAGATCCACTTCATGGACCTGATGGCCTTCAACGAAGCGTTCCTCTCGGGCCGGCAGGTCTGCGGCGTGTATCCGATTCGCACGAGCCTGTTGTCGCCGGCCGAGCCGACACCGTTGGTCCGAAAACCAATCCCTGAGGCGATTCGCGAAACCAACAAACGTCCGGTGGCCGTCGCGCCGGCCGAGTTGACCGTTCGCTGCGGCCAGGAATTCCAGATCGACGGCTCGCAGAGCAGCGACCCCGAGGGCCAGCCGCTCTACTATCGCTGGAGCGAGAAGATGCCGAGACCTCCGCTCGATTTGCACCAGGGCCCGGTCCTTCGCCTCAAGGCGCCGGATAAGCCCGACACCATCGAGTACAGGTTCTGGGTCCTCGACGGCCTGCGATGCAGCGAACCTGTGACAATCAAGGTGAATGTGGTCGAGTAATCACGCAGAACCCCAAACGCCCTTGAGGGGGTCGCAAAGGGGCGGATTGTCTGTCGCCTTGCGTAAAGGACTGTCTACGCGGCGTGTTGGGCTTGCTCTTGCAGGCTCCAATAGCTACAATACAGGGAAGTGTGAAGTTTCCGGTCCGAAGTCTGACATATCCTACAGGAACTGGAAGGAGGACAAACATGGGTCACAAACTGGCATATCTGGGGTCCCTTGCGCTCATTCTGTGCCTGGCCGGCGGCATTCAGGCGGCGGTCTTCAGCGACAATTTCGACAAGGCCCACGACTATCTTGTCGACGGGGTCGAAGGAACGGGGTGGGACGGTTTCCTCGGCCTGGCCGCCGGCGAAACCGCCTCGGCCCTCGACGCCTCGGTCAACCGCGAGGGCTGGTTGTTCCTGCAGTCGACCGGCGCATACTGGCACGATCCGTGGACTCCGCTGGGACCGTTTCTGTACAAAACCGTAAAAGGCGACTTTGTCGCGATGGTGAAAGTCGCCGAGTACGAAGGGACGTCGGCCTCTCCGGTCTATTACAACAACTGCGGCCTGATCGCCCGGGCGACTCCCGATGCCGCCGGCGGCGCCGGCGAGGACTGGGTGGCCCTGGACTATTTCCCGATGTATAGCTGCGGCAACTTCGTTCGAACCGCCGACGACGGCGTGCGAACGGAAAACGGCCACAACGGTCTGGCGTGGAATCTGGTTCCGTGGCTTCAGATCGAGCGGGTGGGCAACACGTTCCATTTTCGAACCAGCAGCGACGGCGCGACCTGGACGGAGATCGCGGTGTCCCCGTTGACGCGGGACGATCTGGCCGGCGTGCCCCTGCAGGTCGGCCTGTACCAGGGAACGTACAACTCGACCTCCGGCTATGCGGCGTTCGACGATTTCACCCTCAGCGGCGATTCGGTCGTGCCTCCCGGCATGGCCTACAATCCCGACCCGATGAGCGGCGCGACCGACGTGCCGGCGGACGTCGTCCTTCGCTGGACGCCGACCGCAGGGGCGACCGCCCACGATGTGTACTTTGGCGACAGTCGGGACGCGGTCGAGGCCGCGGAGATCGGAAACCCGCTTGGCGTGACGGTCGTCGCGGGCCACGACGCGAACTCCTATGACGTGGGCCGTCTGGCGTTCGGGCAGACTTACTACTGGCGGATCGACGAAGTGACCGCAGACGGCGCCAACCGCGGCGCGGTCTGGTCGTTCACGGTGGAGCCGTACGCCTATCCGGTCCATAATGTCACGGCCACCGCCTCCAGCACGTACAACGTCAACACGGCCGCCAGCAAGACCGTCGACGGCTCGGGCCTCGACGAGAACGATCTGCACGGCGACGATCTGAAAACGATGTGGGCCACCCAGAAGAACGCGGAGGGGCCCGCCTGGATCCAGTACGAGTTCGACGCGGCCTACAAGCTGGACCGCGTGCTCGTGTGGAATTCGAACCAGGCCATCGAGTCGCTCGTCGGGATCGGCGTCAAGGACGCGACCGTCGAAGTCTCCCTCGACGGCGCCGCCTGGACGACGCTGGCCACCGTGGAGCTGGCCCAGGG
>CAZDTD010000079.1:0-16757 GCA_964507995.1 uncultured Pirellulales bacterium
TCTCGGGATTGCCGAACATGACGCCGATCTTCATGCGGATCTGGTTGATGAAGATCAGGGCGCACTTGCTCTTGTAGATGATGCCCGTGAGCTTTCGCATGGCCTGGCTCATCAGGCGGGCCTGCAAGCCCATGTGGCTGTCGCCCATCTCGCCTTCGAGCTCGGCCTTGGGGGTCAGTGCCGCCACCGAGTCGATGACGATCACGTCCACGGAGTTCGAGGAGACGAGCATCTCCGCGATCTCCAGGGCCTGCTCGCCGGTGTCGGGCTGGCTGACCAGCATGTTGCTGACGTCGACGCCGAGCCGCTTGGCCCAGGTCGTGTCCAGCGCGTGCTCGGCGTCGATGAACGCGGCCACGCCGCCGGCCTTCTGGGCGCTGGCGATGACGTGCAGCGCCAGGGTCGTCTTGCCCGACGACTCCGGCCCGAACAGCTCCGTGATCCGGCCCCGGGGAATCCCGTGGCCGCCCAGCGCGATGTCCAAAGACAGGGCCCCCGTGCTGATGCCCTCGATCTTGGCGTAGGAGTGCTCGTCCATCTGCATGATGGCGCCCTGGCCGTACTGCTTCTCGATCTGGGCGATGACCCGGTGCAACGCGGCCTGCTTGCTGTCGTCGCCGGTTTCCGGTGTGGTTGCGGGGGTAGTCGGTTTCTTTGCTTTAGCCATGAAGTGCCTCCATCAGTAATCTCGCCGTTCCGTTAATCTGCCTGCAATGCATAATGTCCCAAACGGGTATAGATCGGTCCTTGTCGTTCCAGTTGACTCTCGTAGACGTAGATCTCGGCCGCCCGGACGGCGCCCAGATCGTAGTCTGTATACTGTTTGGCCACGTCGGCGAGCTTCTCGCCGGCCTTGACGTTGCGGATTCGGCACAGCGTCAGATGGCCGGAGAACTGCCAACTCTCCGGCGGCCAGCCGCCTCGCGCGAATTCTTCTTCCAGGTCCTGCTGCAATCCCAGCAGGTCGGGACACTCCAGTCCCGCGCCGACCCACAGGACGCGGGCACTGCGACCGCCGAACGAGCCCACTTCCTTGACCGGGAAATCGAACGCCTTGTGTCGGGCCGCGACGTTCTCGACGATCTTGCAGACGTCGACGATCTGATTGTCCGGAACCTCGCCGAGGAACTTGAGCGTCAGGTGCATGCTCTCGGGCTCGACCCACTTGACGTCGCCCCTGCGGACGTCGACCCGGCCGGCCAGGTCCTTCTGCAAATCGGTCAATTCGGCTCGGATCTCTTCAGGAATGTCGATGGCGATGAAACAACGCATAGCTCACCTGTCGAATCTCTTTGTTGCGAATGTCCGACACTCAGGGGATTGTCTGTCATCGAAGGGACGCGATTCCAGCGACGACTCGCTGCGACGATTGCGGCGGTGAGAATATGGCGATCTCTGCTGCGCCGGGCAAATCGAGCATGGCAACGATTGGTGAGTACCTTTTATTCCATGCTGCTGGTTCAAAGCGGAAAATGCCAGGGGTCTGGGGGCGGAGCCCCCGGACATGCCGTCGCGATTTGTCGGTCGCCGGCATGCAGTGTGGGTTCTCAACCCTCGCATCAACCTTGTGCTGTCGGTGTTCCTCAGAAGCATGTGAACTCCCGCAGCGTCTGGAGCCGCTTGTCGATGTCCTCGCAGGCGATTGCCGTCAGGCCGGCGAGCGAGAAATCCGCGATCGTGAACGACGCGACGACCGTGCCGTATGCGACGGCGGTCTTGAGCGTCTTGAAATCCGTCCTGCCGGCCTGGGCGAGGTGGCCCATGAACCCGCCGGCAAAGCTGTCGCCTGCGCCGGTCGGGTCGCAGACCTCGGTGGCTGGATAGGCGGGCAGGACGAACTTCTGCCCGTCGGCCGAACACATGAGGGAGCCCGACTCGCCTTTCTTGATGATGACGATCCTGGGTCCCATCGCCAGGATGACTTCGGCGTCCTGGATGAGGTTGGAATGTCCGGCGAGCAGCCTGGCCTCTTCGTCGTTGACGATGAGGCAGTCGATTCGCGTCAGGAGCTTTCGCAGGTCGTCGAGATAGCCATTGATGTACAGGTTCATCGTGTCGGCTGCGACGAACGCCGGTTTGTCCACCTGTTCGAGCAATCCGATCTGAAGCGCCGGCATCGTGTTGGCCAGGAACACGAACCGGCTGTCGCGGAACACCTCGGGCACCTTCGGCGGCGCCTCCTGCGCGACGCCCAGTTCGATGTGGTCCGTCGTCCGGTCGTTCATGTTCTCATGGTAGGTCCCGTGCCAGGCGAGGGTTTTGCTGCCGCGTCGGATCTCCAGACCCCGCAGATCGACGTTCCGACCCTGGAAGACCTGCGCCAGATCGAAGGGACAGTCGTCTCCCATCGCGCCGACGAACCGTACCGGCGCAAAGAAACTCGCCCCCATGGTGAAGTAGACGGAAGAGCCGCCCAGGCACCTTTCGCTGGCGCCGTGTGGCGTCTTGACCGTGTCGATTCCGATGGACCCTGTGACCAATAGCGACATTACTTTGCCTTCCCCTCTGCGGCGGCCTTGAACTTTTCGAGCGTCAGATCGATCCGTTTGAGCGTTCGCTCGCGTCCCAGCATCTGGACGGAGTCGAAGATCGGCAGGCTGATCGTCGTGCCGCACAACGCCACGCGAAGCGGCTGGGCCACCTTGCCCAGGCCGACCTGCCTGGCCTCCGCCAATCGGCGAAGCATCTCTTCGATGGCCTGCTCGGTCAGCTCCGGCATAGCCGCCAGCTCGTCGCGCACCTGCTTCAAGATCTCCAGGGCGCGATCCTTCATGAGCACCTTCTGGACCGCTTTTTCGTCGAACTGAATCGCCTCGTCGTCCACGAAGACGAACGCGCTCTTGCGATCGACGTCCTCGAAGGTCCGTGCGCCGTCGCACAGCTTGAGGATTCTCGCGAGCATCGCGTCGTCGGCCTTCAGGACGGGCGACGCGATGTGCTTGAGGTAGGCCTTGAGACGCTCCAGCACCTTCTCGGGGGCCGTCAATCGCAGGTGCTCGGTATTGAACGCCAGCAGCTTCTTGCGGTCGAAGAGACTGTTGCTCTTGGTCAGACGCGACAGGTCGAATGCGTGAACGATCTCGTCGCGGGCCATGATCTCCCGCTGGTCGCCCGGGTTCCAGCCCAGCATCGCCAGGAAGTTCACCATCGTCTCGGGCAGGTACCCGCTGTGGAAGAAATCGACGATGTTGATCTCCGGCAGGTGGATGCCCAGATGCTCGGCGATTGCATCGATGACCGGCATGTCCGGCGTCGTGTCGCCCTGGAGGAACGACGCGATCTGATCCGCCGGGACGCCGCCGACCTGGGCGAGCTTGTCGATATCGATGTCCTTCAGGGCCTTGATCGCGGTGCGCAGCGTCTGCGGCCGCTCCCGCTTGGAGAGCTTGCCGCCGGCGTCGCTGACCGTGACGGACATGTGGGCGTACTGCGGCACCGGCCGGTCCGGGAACAAGGCCTCCCACAGGGCCTTCTGGCTTGGCGTGTTCATGAGGTGCTCCTGACCGCGGAGCACGTGCGTGACCTGCATCAGGCAGTCGTCGACGACCACGGCGAAATTGTACGTCGGGAAGCCGTCGCTCTTCTGGATGATGAAATCGCCCAACTCGGCCGGGTCGAAAGAGATCCGGCCGCGAATGATGTCGTCCACGACGATGGGACCATCCAGCGGCATGGCGAAGCGGACCGTCACATCCCGGCCCTCGGCCTTCGCCCGCTCGGCGTCCTGGTCTGTGGGCGGATGCTCCGGCTTGCGGTAGACGAAGCCCTTCTTCTGGGCCTCGGCCTCGGCACGCATGGCGTCCAGCTCTTCGCCTGTCTCGAAGCAATAATAGGCCCGACCCTGGTCGAGCAGTTGGCGGATGCAGCGGTTGTAGATGTCGAGCCGCTGGGATTGCAGATATGGCCCGTGCGGCCCGCCGACCTCGGGACCCTCGTCCCAGTCGATGCCGAGCCAGCGGAGGTCTTCCATCACCTGGGCGGTGGCGGTGGGGGTGTTGCGTTTGAGGTCCGTATCCTCGATGCGCAGGATGAACTTGCCGCCCGTCCGGCGGGCCCACAACCAGTTGAACAAAGCGGTCCGGGCCCCGCCAACGTGCAAATACCCCGTCGGCGACGGCGCAAACCGCGTTACCACTTGCTCCGGCACAGTTTGGCACTCCTCGTCTGTAAACCTATGGAAATCCTAAAGCTAAGCCATATAATGTCGCTTGTCAAGCACGATCAATGCGGTTTGCCGGCCCGCATCGGCAGGAAGAATACCTCGCTTTGGCAGGGAGATTGCCATGACAAGGGAGCAAGTCATTGAGATCCTGGGAGGACGCGTGGCGGAGATACGTCGCCGATTCGCGGTTCGCAGGCTCTCGCTCTTCGGATCCGTTGCACGCAATGAAGCTGGCCACGGCAGCGACATCGATCTACTGGTGGTCTTTGAGGGCAAACCCACTTTCGATGCCTTCATGGACCTGAAGTTCTACCTTGAGGACGTGTTGGGTGGGACCGTCGATTTGGTAACCGACAAGGCGATGCGTCCACAAGTCCGCCAGGCCATCAGTGGAGAGCTTGTAGATGTTGCGTGACGAGATCATGTATCTTCGAGATATCGCCGAGAGCTGTGCGAGAATCCAGCGGTATACACAAGGTCTGACGCAGGTAGGACTCGTCCAGGACGAGCGGACATATGATGCCGTGGTTAGGAATCTGGAGATCATCGGCGAAGCGGCCAAACACATCTCTGACAATCTGCGAGGGCAGATGCCGGATGTTGAGTGGCGGAAGGTCGCGAGCATGAGGGATATCATTGCGCATGTGTACTTCGGGATCGACAACGATATCCTCTGGGACGTCGTGCAGAATAAGATTCCCCGATTGGTCCATTCGATAGACAGCTTCTTACATCGTGGCTCCGGATGAACCTGTGAAAGGTGTTTTTATATGAGGTCGATGTTGCCATGAGACGCTGTGTCTGTGCGGCTGTTGCGGCAATGTTGTCTGTCGGCTCGGTCGCTCTCGGCGAGGACGAGGAATTCCTGTTCAGCTACTTCAAAGGCAACGGAGAAGCCGGCGTCTTCCTGGCTGCCAGCGAGGATGGCCTGGTCTTCAAGGACCTCAACGAGGGTTGGCCGGTCTTCACGCCGCCGCAATGGCAGGGGCAGAACCTTACCCGCGACCCGTCCATCGTCTATCGCGACGGGCTCTTTCGCATGGTCTGGACGTCCAGTTGGGTGGGCTCGTGTTTCGGAGCGGCCACGTCGCCCGATTTGAAGCAATGGTCCGAGCCGGTCCGGGTCGAGCCCTTCAAGAACTGGCCGGCCGACGCCCACCACGGCACGATCTTCCGAGCCCCGCGATCCGCGGTCGTGAAGGTTTCCTCTTCACACTGAATCCGCGTCCGCAAGGATTTTCTCTCGATCCCTTGTTTCAAAATGATGCACGCCGTGTCTTATAGGGTGAGAAATGGTTCTCTGACAGGAGACAGGAGTTGGCCGACTCGTTGTGGGAGGACAAGATCCTTGTAGTGCGGTTCAACCGGGGCGATCTCGATGCCCTGCGTCGAATCTACGCCCGCTATCGAGTGGATCTCGTCACCCTGGCGACGGCGTTGCTCTTTGACAAGACCCAGGCGGAGGACGCGGTTCACGAAGTCTTCGCCAGACTCGTACAGAACGGAACCACGATTCGGATCACCCGCAATCTGCGAGGCTATCTGCTCCGGGCGGTGGCGAACACCGCTCGCAACATGAATCGCCTCCGACGAGGCAGCAACCTTTCGCAGGCAGACACCGATGGGGCGGGTCTGCGGGTGGTCCCTTCCCCCGATGGGCAGGCGATGCAGGCGGAGCACTGCGAAAGGCTGCCCTGGGCGCTGGAGCAGTTGCCCTATGAACAGCGGGAAGTCGTCCTGCTTCGTCACTATGGCGGCCTGCGGTTCAAGGCGATTGCGAAATGCCAAGACGTATCGGTCGGTGCGGCCCAGGCCCGCTACCGTTACGGCATGGACAAATTGCGGTCTTTGTTGGACGGTGACCTATGAGACCGGAGAATCTGGACAAGTTGGTCGAACATCTGCAAGCACAGCCCAGCGACGATCTGGATCGGCGGATCGACGAGTTGCTGGATTCGCGGCCGAGGGTTGTTGATGCACGGGCTTGGAAGAGAACGGCACGAAATCGAATCGCCGGCGTAGCGGTCGCTGCCGTGGTGCTCCTTGCCGTTCTGATCGGAATCCCATTGTTCAATGGAGACAGCAGCAATGTCTGGGCGCGGGCATTGGAGAACACGCGCAAGATCGGCAATTACAGCTTCCGTCACGTGAGAATCGAGAAGGACGGCCCTCAGGGGTCTGGTGTTAGCGTCACGGCGGAAGAGACTTGGTCTGTCTCGACAGAACAAGGAGTCCGCATCGAGGGCTATGCGAACGGGCAGCGCGATCCGGCCGGCACCACCTATATCCTGTATGACAGCAACGAGATCATCAAGATCTGCCCGGTGACCCAAGAGGTTGAACGCTGGCCCGGTCACGGCTCGCTTCGCATGGGCACTCCCCGCGAAATGACGCTGTGGCTCCTGGAGGGCGACTACGTCGAGTTGGGGTCCCGGACCGTCGATGGCCGGGTCCTCGTCGGGATCGAGAATCGCCGGGATTCCGGTTCGCCACCGGGCCATGAGGATGTAGAAAACTGGCGCCAGGAAATCTGGTTCGACAAGGGAACCAAGTTGCCTGCGATCATTCAGGTGTCGTTCAGGTCCAAGAGCACCGGTGTCTTCCACGAGGTTCTTACAGATGAATTCCGCTACGATGTGGAATTCCCCCCAGGTTTTTTCACGCCTGGGATTCCGGAAGGCTTCACGCCCGCTGGGATCAATGGTCTGCGATTGTTCGCGGAACTTGCCGGCGGGAAGTACCCGAACGATCTGGGCATGGAGGCTGTGGAACGGGAACTCGGAGGGCGAGCGCAGGTGGAGGAGGCCATCAAGACCAGGATGTCGCCCGGCGGCAAGTATGGGTACGAAGACATCGAGAGGGCCGTGAGCTACTTCGCCCGTGTGGTCGGGAGCACTCATGATTCCGCCTACTATGGCGATCGAGTGACGGCCGCGGATGCCAATCAGGTCCTGATGTACTGGGGGGATCCATGTCGGCCATGCGAGGTGGTCTGGGGCGACCTCCGCATGGAGACGCTGTCGAGGGAACGACTGATCGAAAGCTGCCGCGTCGCGGGGGATCACAGGTGTCTGGTGGACCTCCTGGATAAAAGTGGGAGTGCGCAAATTCCGCTCTTGGCGGCCTGTCTCGGAGAAGTCGGCGACCTGTCCTCCATTCCCTCGCTGCTCCGGCATGCCGACCTCCGGCAGAATACGTCGATGGTCGATGTCTTCATGAGCGATGTCGAAGCCATTCGGCTGCGAGAGGAACAGCGGAATCCCTCATCGGCCGTGGTTTGCGGGCGGCTCTTCTACGCCAACGGCCGATCCGTCTCACATGGATGCGTTCACATCGGAACCGCCCGAGCATCTGCCGACCGCGATGGTTACTTCGTGATGATGGCGCCGTGCGGTGATCCACTCGTCGAGCAGGTGGGTTATGCCCACAGAACCTTGGGAGCCAACGCTCGCCTGTTTCGCTGGGCCAAAGCCAGTGCGCCGGCCTATCTTACGATTACCCTGGATTGGACATGCACCGTGGCAGGCCGCGTGGTGAACCAGGCAGGAGACCCTCTGGCCGGTGTCAATGTGGGGTTGTGTCCCCATCCCGGGGAAACCGCCGGGCAAAATTGGCCGGACGGGAGTCGGACAAAGACCGACACGCAGGGCCGGTTCCTCTTCGAGGACGTGCCCGTCGGCCTTCCTCTGAACCTTGTTGTCGAGAATCCGGACAAAGCGGAAAACCCGCTCTGCGTGCGGATCGACGACCTTGCAGCGGATCAGAGGCGCGATCTTGGCGATATCAGTGTCGATTGAAGTGTGTGAAATGAGATAACGCGAGTTACGACTGACCTGTGAGTGCGGTCTCAGTGTAACATTCGCGTGGATGTTGCGTCTTGCAGGGAGATGGCCGTGTTGAACGATGGATGTGCA
This sequence comes from uncultured Pirellulales bacterium, assembly GCA_964507995.1. Taxonomy (GTDB): domain Bacteria; phylum Planctomycetota; class Phycisphaerae; order Sedimentisphaerales; family Anaerobacaceae; genus PLanc-01. The sequence continues at coordinate 8,077 of CAZDTD010000079.1, forward strand.
TCGAGATTCAAGGGAGGTGTCTTATGAGAGGGTCCTGGACGAAATCGGATGTTGTCACGGTTATGGTTTGTGTTGTCGTTGCGGTGATGACTGCGGGGGTGGTCAAGGAAATGGGAACCGAAGGGGCCTTTCGCCAAACGTGCGGCAAAAACCTGGGCGGATTGGGCAAGGCCATGTTGATCTACTCCAACGACTATGAGGATGAGTTGCCGATGGCGGGCGGCCACGTCAATGAGTGGGTCCCGAGGATTCCTAACTGGATGGCTCACAGTCGGCAGCAGGCCTACGCTATGAGCGTCGATCGCACGGGTGGCAGCACGGCGTTCCCTGCCGGCAAGACCACGACCACGTCCAGTCTCTATCTGCTCGTGAAATACGCCGAGGTCGTGCCCGGCAAGTTCGTGTGCCCCAGCGAGCCGAAGACTCGCGCGTTCCGTCTCAGCGAGGTGAAGGAGACGCTCCCTGGTGGTTTCGAACTCATCGACGCCTGGGATTTCGGTGGGCGATACGACGACTGCAACAACCCGAGCCGGCATTGCAGCTATTCTTATCATGCGTCCTTTGACCACAAGCACAGCCTGACTCTGGCCCATGACGCCGGCATGGCCATCCTGGCGGACCGCAATCCCTGGATCGACCCGAATCGAGTCCGTGGTGCAAGTCTCGGGTGGGCCCGGTTCGTAGAGGCGTCCGATGGCGCCGATCCCAACCTGATCCGGCTCGGCAATTCCGATGCACACCAGCGCGATGGCCAGAACATCCTGTTCATAGACGGCCACGTGGAGTTCGAGACGCGTGCGGCGTGTGGGATCAGAGGCGACAACATCTACACTGTCGATTCCGCTCAATCCGAACCCGGCAAACCCAGGCAGACAGCCCCACGGGTGTACGACAGTTCCCTGCGGCCGGCCCACAAGCGGGATTCCGTGCTCGTCCAGGAATTGCCGTACACTCTGCGCGGAACTGCTGCTCCCCAAGGCGTGCAATGAGGAGCTGCCGGCGCCTTTCTCCAACTTTTTGAATAATGGCCGGTCCCGCTGCGACTCTATGATGGAAACGTGGTTCTGACGAGATCCATCCGGAGAAAGGATGTGAATCATGGAGCGGGCAAAAGATCTGATTGCGCCGATCCTGGCCGTGGCGCTGATTACCGGCGTGGCGTTGATCTCACGGTGGATGTCCGATAATCGCGACGACGCCCACATAGGGGCCACGGAGGGGGTGAGCCGTGTGCAGACCAAGCCGGCCTATGAACCGATTGCGTATCGGTTCCTGTATCCTCGCGAACGAGGGGCGGTTGCCGGCCGGCTGACGTTTGCCCGGATCGTCGGCGGGCGGATCGATAAAAATGGCGTGTGGAGTTTTGCGAGCGTCGAGGAATGGTGCGACTGGGCGCCGGGGTTCTTCTCCCAGGAGGAAGATTGGAAGTCCAGGTTCCAACCCGGCTGGGTCGTCAGCCGATGTCTGGATGAGTCGGCCGCCTGCACGAGTGGGCGGTTGTTCTGGTGGGTGCAGGCCTTGCGGTTCCTCGACCCGGAGAACGCCGCCACTGAAATCGAATGGATCGAGACTTGGGGGGAGACCCTCAAGGTGCGTACCACGCAAGGCTGGCCGCACTACGACTACGACAGCGATGCGCTCTACTGGAATCCCAACGCGGTCGAGTACGCTCCCCAAGACCCCAATCTCGCCTGGAAATGGTATAAAACGACCCCTCTGGTCACCCTGGCCTATACGCTAAGTCATGCGTACTACGACCTTTGCCGCAATGGCGGTCGTGCAGACCTTGCCGAACGGGAGCAGTTCGCCCTGACGGCCGAGAACCGCATTCGCCACGTCCTTTTCATGAAGGACCCAGCCTGTTCGCACATCCGTCCCCGCCCTGGTGTCCGCGAAACCTGGTCCGATATTCCTGGCCGGTCGGCTGGAGAGGCCTGGCATGCCTATCAGGGTTGCGTAGAGGACTGATTTTTTTTGCCCCTTTCCCATCACCGGCCGATCTTGGTATAATGGCGGATTCAGGTGGATTTGGTTGATTGCCTGGCATTGCTTTGGGAGAATTTGGAGGAAAAGGGCGTCACTACAGTCAGAATCGTTCGCGATGCGAGATTCGGTTCACAATCAGATAGGTCTAGTTCGAAGGAGTATGACCATGAGGCGCAACAAGTGGGTATGTTTGCTGGTGACGGGCTTGGTGCTCGGGCTTTCGGCGTCGGCGCCGGCCCGCATCATCGTGGCGGAGAAACTTCTGGTGGATCTGCGGGCGGGGGACCTCGCCTACGGTGAGGTTACGACCACCTGGCGGAACAACGGGATTCTGGGGGATTTCACCGCGATGGGAACTCCCATCGTCGAAGATGTGGACGGCCGCAAGGCGGTGACGTTCGACGGCTCCAGCTACTTCGAGGGGCCTCTGTCCGTGGACGGCATCCAAGGCAATGGCACGCGTTCCATCGAGGTCTGGGCCTACAACGGTCCCGATTTCGTGGCCGAAGAGACGATGGTCTCCTGGAGCCATCGCGGCGGTCCCGATTATACGAACATGGTCTTCAACTACGGCAACAGCACCTCCTGGGGCGCCGCCGCTCATTGGGGCGGAGGCGACATGCCCTGGGCCGGCGAATATGCCCCGGCCCCGGCGGCGAACACCTGGTGGTACCTGGTCTACACCTACGACGGCGCGGCCGTTCGCATCTACGTCAACGGCGTAGAGAACACGAGCAAGGCCATGACGCTCAACAGCTACGGACCCAACATCATCCGCGTCGCGGCCCAGGCCGACACGACCGGAGCCGCCGCCTACACGAGCGTCAACTTCACCGGGGCCATCGCGGAGGTGAGAATTCACGATGGCGTCCTGAGCCCTGCGGATATTGCCAGCAACTTCGTGTCGAAGGTGAGCGGGCCGGTCGCGAAAGTGCCGTCGCCCGACATCGAGGCGACCGAAGTGCTCGTCGATACGGTTCTGAGCTGGGAAGCCGGCCCGTACGCCGTGGCCCACGATGTGTACATGGGCACCGTCTTGGCGGACGTGAACGACGCCAGCCGGGACAATCCGATGGACGTTCTGGTCAGCCAGGATCAGGCGGAAGCCGCGTACGATTCGGAAGGCCTGCTCGAATATGGCCAGACCTATTACTGGCGGGTCGATGAGGTCAACGACGCTCCCGACAACACTATCCATAAAGGCGATGTCTGGAGCTTCACCACGGAGTCCTACGCCTATCCGATCACGAGTCTGACGGTGAAAGCGTCCGCCGAGCAGGCGACGTCGCCTGCGGTTCGGACGATCGACGGCTCGGGCATGAACGAGTTCGATGAGCACGGCGTCGAGCTGAAGAACATGTGGGTTTCGCCCAGCGGCTCGCCGGCCTGGATTCAGTTCGAGTTCGGGACGGAGTACAACCTGCACGAGCTGTGGGTCTGGAACAGCAACTCGGAGCTCGAAGCTGCGATGGGGTTCGGCGCCAAGGACGTGGTGGTGGAGTACTCCACGGACGGCGAGACGTGGACTGCGTTGGAGACTGTTCCGGAGTTTGCGCAGGGGACGGGCCTGGCGACCTACGCGGCCAATACGGTCGTCGCCTTCGGCGGGGCCCGCGCCAAGTATGTGAAGCTGACGATCGACGACAACTGGGGCACGAGCCCGATGGTGAGCCTGAGCGAGGTCCGGTTCTTCTATATCCCGGCGCAGGCGTTTTCGCCGGAGCCGTCGGACGGCGCGACGGTCGTGAGCGTTGCCTCTGAATTGGATTGGCGTCCTGGGCGTGAAGCGACGTCGCACACGGTGTACTTCGGCACGGACGCGAACGCGGTGGCCGCAGGCGCTGCGTCGTCCGAGACCGTGACCGATCACGGGTACGCCCCGGCTCTGGACTTCTCGACGACGTATTACTGGCGCGTGGATGAGGTGGGGGAGACGACCACGTATCCGGGCGAGGTCTGGAGCTTCACGACGGAAGATTACGCGGTGGTGGAGGATTTCGAGGGCTACACGGACGATCAGGACGCGGACGAGGCGATCTTCCAGACGTGGATCGACGGCTATGACGACGACAACAACGGCTCTCTGGTGGGCTACATCGATCCTCCGTTCGCGGAGCAGACGGTGGTGTACGGCGGCAAGCAGTCGATGCCGCTGGCGTACGACAATACCGGCGGCGTCGCGTATTCGGAGGCGACCCGGACGTTTGACTCGTCGCAGGATTGGACTCGGTCGGGGATCACGTCGCTGGTCCTGTACTTCCGCGGGCAGGTGGGCAACGCTCCGGCTCCGTTGTACGTGAAGATCAACAACACGAAGGTCTCGTACAGCGACGGCGCGAACGCGACGACGATGGGGTTGTGGAAGCAGTGGACGATCCCGCTGTCCGAGACGGGCGCGACGCTCACGAGCGTCAAGAGCCTGACAATCGGCGTGGCGGGCAGCGGCGCGGGCACGATGTTCTTCGACGACATCCGCCTGTACGCGACAGCCCCGGAGGCGGTCAGTCCGGTGGATCCCGGGACGTCGGGCCTGCTGGCCCTGTACACGATGGACGGGAACGTCCAGGACAGTTCGGGCAAGAAGTATGACGGGACGATCACCGGGAATATGAGCTACGAGGACGGCTACGCCGGTCAGGGGTTGGTCTTCAACGGCGTGAACTCTTACGTGGACCTGCCCATCGGCCCGATGATCGCGACGTTGACGGACACGACCATCGCGACGCACATCAAGTTTGGCGGCGGCAGCGGCTCCTGGCAGCGGACTTGGGACTTCGGCTCGGGTTCGGGGACGTCTCCGTACATGTTCCTGTGCCCGCGTCATGGCACGAGCGGTCCGCTGCGTTTTGCGATCCGCACGGCGACGGTGGGCGAGCAGGTCGTGGACACCGAGGTCGCTCTGTCGGAAGGCTCCTGGCAGCATGTGGCGGTCACAATCGACAGCGCGAGCATGACGGCGAGCATCTATCTCGACGGCGACCTGGTCGCGTCGGGTGCGACGGTCCTGCTGCCGAAGGACCTGGGAGAGACGACCCAGAACTGGCTCGGTCGGTCGCAGTTCGCGGTCGATGGATACTTCCTGGGTTCGCTGGATGACTTCCGGATTTACAACCGCGTGTTGTCGGAGGCCGAGCTGCGTTATCTGGCCGGCGATCGATAACACACGACACGGTCCTGGGACCCCGGATGGAGGCAATCACATCCGGGGTCCCAAGCCGTAGTTTTCGATGAAGAACTACAGTGTTCTGCGTCTGCGCAGCCAGCCGACTACGCCGGTTCCTGCCATGCCGAGCAGAATGGCGCCGGGGGCGGGAACCACGCCGGGAAGCGGCGGCGCCGAGGAAATCGCTCCGACCGCGTCGATATCCGCCTCGCCATAGGGGGAGCCGGACAGGCTGCTGGCGGGATCGTCCGTGATTCGCACGTAGCGGTACTGGGCGCCGGGAACGACGCCGGGAATTGCATCGATATCGATGCTTGTCGGCTGTCCCCTCACGTTGCCCAACTCGATCCACGAAGACGCGTCTGCGGAAACGGCGACGTTCATCCATTCGACGGCGCCTCCGATCTCGAAGATGTGGAGATCGGGCACGCTGTCTCCCGAGGTGGTCAGGGAATTGTCGGTGAATTCGAGGATGAGCCAGCCATCGACGCCCAGCGAGTAGTAGCTGCCGCTGTTCGGGTAGTCGGGCGTCCCGAGAGCGACGGTCGGATCGCCGTAGTCAGCCGTTACGTGCGCGCCCGTGGTGTAGGAGTGGACCGCGTCGGCAAACGAGACGTCTCCGTCGGGGAAAGTTACCCCGCTGTAGATCGTCGGCTCCGCGTTCGCGGAAAGCGCCACCCCAAGCAGGACTACACAGATCGACACCATCTTTTTCATCTTACGCTCCCTTCAACAATCACAGTTGAATGAACAGCCGCTCGGTTCGGGTACTGCACTGTACAGGACCCTCCTGCGGAGATACATGTGGTGAGGACTTGCAGACGACACCGCACGTGTCTTGCTTTGGTTCGTCATCCCTGCCGCACGCTGTTGCAGCGTAATCCTTCCTCTCGGGCATCGAGTCTCAGCGAAAAATCAACTACATAATATACCTCGGGGGGGCGTTCGTCAACCTCCAATACGATGCGTCTTCGGATTTTTTGCTCCGTGGCGCCGTTTTACGGGCGATTGCTTCCTGGCGGTTGACCTTGGCGCGGTCGTATGGTACCGTGGGGCGGTTGGTTTGGTTCACTATGGTCTTGGAAAGGAGCAGCGGTTTATGCATCGAGATGTAACACGTCGGACGTTTCTTCGTGGTGCGGCGTTGGCCGGATCGGGACTGGTCGTGTTGTCCAACGCGAGATTGGTGCGCGGCACGCAGGCCAACAGCAAACTGAATATCGCGGCCATCGGCATCGCGGGCCGGGGCGGCGACGACGTCAACGGCGTTGCGAGCGAGAACCTCGTGGCCTTGTGCGACGTCGATCAGAAGCATGCGGCCGGGACGTTCGAGAAGTTCCCGTCGGCGCAGAAGTTCAAGGATTTCCGCCGGATGCTCGACAAGATCCATGGGCAGATCGACGCGGTCGTGGTGGGAACGCCGGACCACACCCACGCGCCCGCGGGCGTCATGGCCATGAAACTCGGCAAGCACTGCTATTGCGAGAAGCCGCTCACGCACAGCGTCTACGAGGCGCGCGTCATGGCGAACCTCGCAAACGAGAAGAAACTGGTGACGCAGATGGGCACGCAGATCCACGCGGGCACGAACTACCGCCGGGTTGTGGAACTCGTCCAGACGGGCGCCATCGGCTCGGTCGAGGAGGTCCACGTCTGGATGGGCGCCAATCTCGAAGGACCCGCGGTTCCGACGGACCGGTCGCAACCCGATGCGCCGAAGGACAAGCCCGAGGTGCCGGCGGATCTCGACTGGGATCTGTGGCTCGGCCCTGCGGCGTATCGGCCGTACAGCCCGTCGTACGCTCCGTTCCAGTGGCGGTACTGGTGGAATTTCGCGAACGGCCAGCTCGGCGATTTCTTCTGCCATTTCTGCGACCTGGCGTTCTGGGCCCTCCATCTGCGACACCCGCTGACCGTCGAAGCGGAAGGGCCGCTGCATCCCGAGAGCACCGCGAAGTGGACCATTGCCAGGCAGCAGTATCCGGCCCGCGGCACGTTGCCCCCGGTGGCGCTGACCTGGTACAACGGCGGACCGTATCCGGCCTTCCTGAAGGAGCGGAACATCCCCGCCTGGAACAGCGCGGTCCTGTTCGTTGGCTCCAAGGGGATGCTCATTTCCGACTACAACAGGTATCAATTGCTGCCCGAGGACAAGTTCGCGGGCTTCCAGCCGCCGGCGCCGTTCATTCCGGACTCCATCGGGCATCACGCGGAATGGATCGAGGCCTGCAAGACCGGCGGGCCCACCACCTGTAACTTCAATTACTCCGGCGCCCTGACCGAGGCGGCGCTGTTGTGCAACGTCGCGCTCCGCACGGGCGAAAAGCTCACCTGGGACGCGAAGAACCTCAAGGCCGTCGGCTGCGCGAAGGCGGACAAATTCATCCGCCGCGAATACCGCAAGGGCTGGACGCTTTGAGCATTGATGAAGGATGATGGATGAAGGATGATTGGGCGGGCGTTCGTAGTGGCGCCGTAAGGCGTTTTTTCCCTGTCTTTCGAAGAGATGTCCTGACGGGCCCACTACGAACGCAGCCATGTAGGGTGCGTATCACGCACCAACCCTTACGCCTCCGAGGGGGCAATGGTGCGTGGTACGCACCCTACGCGCTTCTCCTGTTTGGCCGAACGACCGCCGGAAGACAAGCAGAATGTTCCCTTTTCCTCTGCCGATTCCTGAATGGGCTGGTTCCTTGCTCATCCGGTTTCAGCGTACTTCTTGATCCAGACACGCCCGAAGCGGGCGTGCGGGGGAGATTTTCCGCTCATGTCATTGCGAGCGAAGCGCGGCAATCTTCTCTTTCGCCAATAACATGATCTGGGCAAGCGAGCGATATCCCACGGGAGCGGCGTCGCCATGCCACGGGGCTGTTGCCCTCCCGCAACGCGGGCTCGTACCTGGAACAAGTTGTTTGTCCGCAGAGCAGGTCCCCAAACGCCCAAGACCAGCGAACGCGTGACGCCGCACGGCTCTCCTATCATGTGCCTGATCACCGAGAGCCCGACTTGGCATTTTTCGCTTTGTGCCAGCAGCATGGAAACAGCCATGTAGGGTGCGTTTCACGCACCAACTCTTACGCCTCCGAGGGGGCTGGAAAGCCTGTGGGCACCACACTATCCTTGATTCGAGGCCAGACTCTGCGAGAGCATCGGCAAGTCGAAGCCCTCTTTTCGGATTCGCAGATCGTAGTAGAACAAGATGGCAGCCGCCGCCGGGATGGGCGAGGCCAGCACTTCGCCGATCAGAGCGATGAATTGGGCGGCGGAAACAGCCAGTATGGGCTTATTTGCGAACAATCCCATCGAGACGAGATTGGCAACCGTGCTGATGGGAAGCGTGATGGCGAAGGCGATCGCCGTTGCCAGGAACCTCACGGCAAACGCCTTGTCGAAATTGCCCGAGATCAGGGCTTTGCTCCTCGACATACCGGCGGTTACGCCATGGTTTTCTACTACGATGGAAGGCGTGGTCACGAAGAACCACACGGCGAAAATGACTCCCGGGACGACCAGCAGGAGGAGTCCGAAGCCA
>CAZDTD010000080.1:0-16489 GCA_964507995.1 uncultured Pirellulales bacterium
CCGGTGCGGAAGTTCATCGACGACGGCAAGCTCGTCCTGGGCATCTGCAACGGCTTCCAGGTCCTCGTCAAGGCGGGCATCCTGCCCGGCGACTCGGAAAAAGGCACATCGGGCCTATATTCTTCAACGAAATCTTTTGGTTCGATTTCGTTGAAGAATGGACAGACCGAGTCTCTCGATACGCAACCGGGATTTGAGGGGGAAAAATCGAAGAGGGAGATTTTTCCCCCTCAAAGTAGGCCCGATGTGCCTTTTTCCGAGCCTCCCACCAGCCGCGGATATCGACCCTTCCGCCAGGAGGATGTCACCATTACCTACAACGACAGCAACAAGTACGAGGATCGCTGGGTGTATCTGGAGCCCCAGAGCGACCGCTGCGTGTTCATCGAGCCGCAGCGGCGAATCTGCGTGCCCATCGCGCACGGCGAGGGCAAGATCGTCGTGAAGAACGACGAGGCCCTGCAGAAACTCAAGAACGAAGGCTACGTCGCGTACAAATATGTCGATGAGAACGGCCAGGAAGGCCCTTACCCGATCAACCCCAACGGCTCGACGGAATCGATTGCCGGTCTGACGGATCGGACGGGCCGGGTTCTGGGTCTCATGCCGCATCCGGAGCGGTACGTCCGCCGAACACAGCACCCCCACTGGTCGCGACTGGGCGAAGACCTGGACCCCGACGGCATCAAGATCTTCCGCAACGCGGTAAAGTACGTGAAGGACAATCTGCTTCAGTCGTGCACGACGTAGCAGTCACGATCCTGGTCATCTGTGTCGAACGATCTCGACGCCAACCGTGCGGGCAAACCGCAACGCACAGGGTTTTTCCACGGCCACGCGGGCGCACTCGATCTTCGATTGCTTGAGGCATTCGTCGGCGATGCACTGCGCGAGGGCCTCGATCAGGCGAAACCGGGAGTTCTCGGTCGCCTGGAGGATTTGTTTCTTCAAGGAGCTGTAGTCCACGCTGTCGGCCAGGTCGTCCGTGCGTCCGGCCCTGCGAAGATCGACATCCAGCGTGATTTGGACCAGAACCTCCTGCTTTTCCCGCCGCTCGTACTCGTCCACACCAATGATGCAGCGGATCGCGAGGTCACGAATGAAGATGCGGTCGCAAGTCGGATGCGCTGCGTCCTCAGTCATACATGTGTCCTTTCATGTGGTACCCGCCGTCAACATAGAGGATCTGACCCGTGATGAAGCGGCTGCGAAGCAGAAACAGCATGGCGTCGGCGACGTCCTGCGGCTGTCCGTGACATTTCAACGGGTTCGTGTAGGCCAGCTTCTCCAGATAACTCTCATCCTGTCCGAGGGGCGGCAGGACCAGGCCCGGTGCGATTGCATTGACCGTGATCCTCGGGGCTAATTCCATCGCGAGCATCCGGGTCAGCGTCGCAAGGACGCGTTTGCTGATATGGTAGGATGCGTGGTCCCTATCGTATACCGTCACCCGCGTGTCGAGCAAATTGATGATCTGTCCCTCGGCTTCCTGCCCGGCCATCTGGCGAGCGAGCGTCAGGGGCGACAGCGCGTGAATGCGGAGATTCGTCAGGATCGATTCCTCGGTCGCGTCCCAGATCGTGTCGGATTCGAAGATCGAGGCATTGTTGATCAGAATATCGATCCTGCCCGTCTGGGCGACCGCGTCGCCAAAAACTCGCTTCGCCTGTTCCGCGTCCGCCAGATCGCCCTGGACTCGCCAGGCGTTGCCTCCCATCCGACGGATCTCTTCGCACAACGCCATTGCCTCAGGCTCCGAACGGTTGTGGTGTATCACAACGTCGGCGCCCCGCTCGGCAATCGCGACCGCCATGGTCCGGCCCAGCCGCCTGGCCGCCCCCGTGACGAGCGCCGTCCTGCCTGCGAGTGAACGGTCCCGGTCCTTCATGGATCGATCCTAATCGACGCCGGCCATCCAATGGGCCGCAAACAGCGCCAGATCGAGCGAGTCGATCTCGCCTGAACCGTCGAGATCCGCGCCGGCGCACGAGTAGTTCAGGACGCCGCAATCGTCCTGTTCCCAGCTCGCTGCAAACAGGGCGAAATCGACGAAGTCCACACCATCAGGGCATCGCAGGTCTCCGACGGGAAGTTGCCAGAGGAACACCGGATAGCCGATTCCATCGCACATCGCCCACGTCGCGGCGAAGTCCCAATTGGCATCCCAATACGTGGCGAAAGCCTTCATCTCGACGGTCGTCTTGCCGACGCCTGCGACGCTGGTTGTCTGTTTGCTCGTCTCGACGTCCCAGAAACAGGAGTAGTCCGAGGCGAGGGCCCTGCGATACCCCACGAGTCCGCCAGCCGATTGCTCGCCTGTGACCAGTCCGATGGAGTAGGACCGCCAGATCCCGCCTGCCACCAATTGGCCCACGAGACCACCGACATACAGCGACCCCTTCGCCGGGCCGGTCGCATAGCACGATTCCACAATGCCGGCTTGTTTGAGCATCGAGCCGAGGAGACCTCCGACGCTCTCGCTGCCAACGACGGTTGCCTTCGAATAGCAGTAACCGATGATTGCCTCGCCGACTTGGCCGATCAGCCCGCCGACGTAGCGGACGCCGGTGACAGCGCCGAATGACCGACAGGAATAGACGTTTCCATCGACCGAGCCCGCGAGGCCTCCGACCCCCTGGTTGCCGGAGATGTTCGCCCCGGTCACGGTGCAACGCTCGATTGCGCCTTGTCCCAGGTATCCCACGAGAGCTGCGGCGCCGATCCCGTTGGCTCGCACCGTCACGTCGGCGATGCCCACATTCCGGACAACGCCCGTAACGTACTGGAACATGCCGACGTACTGAGATTCCATATCCTTATAGCGAAAGCCGGAGATGGTCTTTCCGCAGCCGTCGAAGTGCCCCTCGAACGGGCGGTTGGCGGCCGATCCGAGGGCAACCCACTCCCCAATCATGTGCAGATTCGTCTCGTTGTAGTCGGCCAAGTCGATGTCGGCGGTCAGCTCGAAATACATCGTCCAGTCGTCGGGGTTTTCGCCGATCATTGCGAACTCTTCCGCGGTGGAGATGACGAACGGGTTCTGCTCCGTCCCATCGCCGCCGCCGTACTGAGCCGCCGAAACGGCAAGCGGCGTGCCTGCCATGAGAACCAACAGGCCAACACATGTACGCACGAGCGCCAAACAATGCGGATTCATGGAGAAGACCATTTCATTCCTCCTTCAGCAAGAGCCACCAGGGCCACCCCCGGCGGACGCAAGACGGCTTTCCCACCTGCCCGCGCCAAGGGGCGTTCGGACTCTTATCATAGCAGATTCTTGTATCCCGTGTCCAGGACGTTATTTATAATGGTTCCATGAGTAATGAGCCAACCATTCCGTCCGGCGGCATCTTCGCCGTCTACAAGGACGAGGGCAAGACCTCGCACGACGTGGTCGACGCCGTAAGAAAGGCAACAGGCGTCAAACGCGTGGGCCACGCCGGCACGTTGGATCCTTGTGCCAAGGGCATCCTGGTCGTCGGCGTGGGCCGGGAGGCGACGAAACGCCTCGGGACAGTCGCCGGCACGGAGAAGGAGTACGTGACCCGCGTCCAGCTCGGCTGGCGGAGCACGACGGACGACCGCGAAGGCCAGAAGGAAGAAGTGACTGTCTCCGCGATCCCGACGGAAGACCAGGTTCGTGTGGCCCTCGCGGGTTTTGTAGGCGTCATCAGCCAGCGGCCTCCCATCTTTTCCGCCCTCAAGGTCGGCGGTCGGGCGGCCTATAAGCTGGCCCGGGCGAATAAGCAGATCGAGTTATCGGAACGACAGGTCGAAGCCAAAGAAGTCGAATTGATCCGATACGAATGGCCCTTCGTGGACATCCGGCTGGTCACCGGGTCGGGATTCTATGTGCGGTCTTTCGCGCGGGATCTGGGCGAAGCCCTGGGCACGGGCGGATACGTCGCGCAACTCGAACGAACCCGCGTCGGCGAGTTCACCAAGGAACGAGCCATCCCGATGGAGGCCGTCAAAACGCTCTCCCGCCGGACGGCTCCTTGAGGACCGTCTCAAGTCGCTCGCGACCGGCAGATACGTCCATTCGGACGCCGTTGACAGAGCAAGTCGCTGACGGTGATCTCTGGACTCTGCGTGCAATCGTAGCGTGATGCTCAATCGGCAACCGACTCTGCACGTCGGCATCGGATCAATTCTGGATGTTGACGCAACACCCCGAAGGAGAGCAGGCCCGAGAACAGGTAGCCGGCCGGAGTGAGTTTCAAAATCGGCCCCGTCCCGATGTGGTCGGCCACTGCGGCCAAGGCCAAAAAGACGATCATGGAGATGCCCCACGTGCCGCCGACGATCATGGCCATGCGGTGGCCGAGATTCGAGCCCTGCGCGTCCCGCGCCAGGGTGATCGTCAGGATGTACCCAGACATCGAGCAGAAGCCCACGCCGAACAATAGCCAGGAAGCTTCGGTACGCGATGCGAAGACCAGGTACAATGCCATGAAGGGAAACGACAGGAGAAATGCCCAGGCGGAGCAGGTCAGGTCCCCTTTTCTGCGGGCGATTGCGGCCCAGAGAAAGGGCCCAAGCGCGCTGCCCCAGCCGAACATCGCAGTTGAGAAACCGCCGAAATTGAGTTTGAAGCCCAGCTCGCTCAAGTAGGTTGGCGCAAGCTGCAGGACGACCGTTGTCGATATGCCCGCGGGAAGCCCGATCAGGAGCACCTTCCAGAACGGCAGCGACTCGGGCCGTGGTTGCGTCTGCGAGTCAGTGGAATGGGCTTTGACGTCCCCGGTCGATAGACGCACCCTCACGAGGACCAGTGCGAGAACACCTATGACAGGAAGGAGTACGAGCGGCGAGAGGCCCTTGAGGCCGTAGGAGGACACCAGGACCGCCGAGATCATCCCGCCGCAGGCCAGTCCGAAGAATCCGGAGGTCATGAAGACCGCTGTGCTCAGCGATGGCGAGATCCGATCGAGCGTGTGGACCGCCCGGAGCCCTTCCGGATGGGTGATCGCAATGCCCGAACCGCTCACGATGCCCAGGACAAAAAGCAGCACGATCCCCGCCGTGGACGTCGGCGCGAGGAAGATCAGGCAAATGCTCGCGGCCAGGACCAAGCCGATGTGAAGAAAGAGCGGCGAGGTCTTATCCGCCCTCATGCCGCCGGTGAGAATCTGTACGCCGTTCGCAGCCAGCGACAATACGGCCAGGATGGACCCGCCGGTCGCCAGCTTCATCGAGAACTGCGAGCGCATCGCCGGCAGAATCGCCGGCAGCATGTTGCCGAACATGTCCACGACGAAGTGGATGCCCGACAGAACGATCAATTGTGTCCATTGCACGCGTAAGGATCGCTGATCCATAACCATCTTGTCCTTGCAGGGAAACGCGCCCGAGACGAGCGCAAGGTAGTGAGAATACCGAATTTCCCGGCAAGTGCAATGGGCAAGACGCGGCGGCGTTCATTCCTTGCTCTTGTAGACGCGGACGTAGTCGATGAGGTACTTCTGTGGCAGGATGGTGTCGTCGACGCCCTTCTGGCCGCCCCAGGAGCCGCCGTAAGCCGCGTTGAGGATCAGGTAGTGCGGCTTATCGAAGGGCCACGTGTCGTTGCCCGTTCCCTCGTTCTTGAACGTGAAGTACTTCGTCGCGTCCACGAAGAAATCGATGTGGTCGTCAAACCACTCGATCGCATAGACGTGGAAGGTCTGCGAGGGGTCCTTGACTTCGATCTTGTTGCCCTTGTTCGTGCCAAGGACGTGGTTGTAGCTCTTCGTGTGAATGTTGGCGTGGATCACGAGCGGATCGAAGCCGACGTTTTCCATGATGTCGATCTCGCCACAGGCAGGCCAACGCTGGCCCGGATTCAGGCCCAGCATCCAGATGGCCGGCCACATGCCCTTGCCGGTGGGCAGCTTCGCGCGGACCTCGATCCGGCCGTAGAGCCACGAGGCCTTGCCGCGTGTTCGAAGACTCGACGAGGTGATGGGGTGACCTTCGAAGTTGTCCTTCCGCGTTTCAATGACGAGCATGCCGTCCTCGACGCGGGCGTTCTCCGGTCGGCCTCTGGTGTAGTATTGCAATTCCCTGTTCCGGATGAATCCCTCTTCCTGATCCCACTTATTCGGATCGGGCAGGCCCGCGACGCGGAACTCATCCGACCAGACAAGTTCCCACTTCTCGAGCGAAGGATTGGCCCCGGCAATCATAGCAAGCACTGCGACACAATATGCCAGCCCAGTCATCAGAATCCCCTTTCGAATCGTTGCATATAACCGAACTCGTTTGACCTTACTGCTTCACATACTCCGCAATATTGCGGCGCTCCAGTTCCTCCATGCGCCGACGCTTTTCCAGGAAGTGCCGATACTTCTCCTTATCCGCGTCGTCCCATGCGTTCGCCTCTTCGTAGTCCCCGCAGTAGGGAACCAGCAGATCGATCCAGCACGCGATCCGTCGGGTCTCCTCCGGTTCCAGTTTCACGTCGTAGTGTCCCTCCGCCAGCAGGGACAACAGTCGACTGCGGATCGCTCCCGCCTCATATGGCGTCAACATCTCCGGCGACGACTGCGCGCTGATCCAGTTGACCGGACCGTCGGTCGTGCCCGCGAGGTATCGGTTGTCCTCCAACGTCTTTTCGACCGCCTGGACCAACGCCAGATAGCTCGCGCTCCACTGCCTTTTCGCAAGGCTCTCGACTACCGGCGTGCCCAGCAGGCTGAAGGCGGAATCGCTCATCGAAGTTCCTGGACTTGCAGGAGACTGCGCGAGCTTCGCAACGCGGCCGAGTCTTTGTTCCCACTTTCCCGCGTCGTTGTGGCAACGGATGCAGTGGCGATCCAGGATCGGCTGGATCTCGCGGGCGAAGCTGAAACCTCGCGGTTCGCCATAGAGGGCGCGAAGATCCTCGGGACCGGCTCTGAGCGCAAGACTCAGGGCCCTGCCCGCCGGCGGGGCAGCGTTCTTCGATTCGTGGCAGCCGACGCAGGAGACTGCCTCGCCCGGCTGGAGGGTCATCCAGCTCCGCATCGTCTGCACGGCGTATCCGCGGTCGTCAATCGCCTGGAAGTACAGTGGCATCCGCGCCGGCAGCGTGAAGAACGCCGAACCGTCGTCGTAGACGGTGGCCTCGCCCAGCACAACTTTCACATCCCAGCTCCCGTTGCCAATCGATATGGGCGTGCACACCAGCGCATCGCCCGCGGGACCGGCGTTGTAGCTCCAGCCGACACCGGCCGCACGATACTCCAGGCCGACCGCACGAAGCTTCTTGATCGCGCCGCGAGGGATGCCCGCCAGGCCGGGACCGGTGTAGATGTCCTGCATGTAACACGTCCCTGTGATCTGTCGATAGTCCACGACACTGGGACGAATCGGCGGCCTCGGCCTCGCGGCCAGGGGCGTCGCCTGGTTGCACGATATCTCCGGATCGGCCGCCAGCAACTCCCGTCGGCCGTCCGCCGCGATCCAGTACAGCTTGAACAGCGTTGGCGCCCGGGACCAGCCCAACGGCGCGCAGGCGACCACGAACTGCGCCTCGGAAAGCGGATAGGGATACTGGTACAGGTCGCCGTCCTGTCCGTAATAGTCGATGCGCTCGGCGTGCGTCTCACGAATCGGGGCGATCAACCGCGTTCCCGTGTTCTCCTGGCGACCCTGGCCCGGGTCCACGATGCCAAGCTTGCCCACCTGCCGGGTGTGGTGGCCGGAGAAGGTCGCCACGATCTTCTGGACGCCCGGGATGCTCCGCGCGTGCAGCAGCGAGGTTGGGAACCAGGATTGATTCCCATAGAGCTCGGTCTGGCCTGTGCCGTCGGGGTTCATCTGAAAGAGGCCCTGGACGAAGAGCTGGCCGCGGTCGCTGTACTCCCAGCGGGTGTAGACGATGCGTCCGTCCGACATCACGGTCGGGAAGTTGTCGTGCACTTGGTCGAACGTCAACCGTCGCAGGCCCCGGCCGTCCGGGCCGCACGTGTACAGGTTGCTCACCTCCGTCCACCAGCAGTCCACCGTCTGGACGCAGCGGGTGGAGTTGAACAGGATCTCGTCGTTCGGCAGGTAGATGCCCTCGTAGTCCGCGAAGCCGAGCCCGTCCGTCAGTTGTTTCACCGAGCCATCGGCGACCGTCATCTCGTACAGGTGGCAGTCGTCCTCCCGGTCCGATTTCTTCCACGCGAAGAGCACCCGCTGTCCATCCCAGGAGACATCCGGGTCGCGGATCACGCCGTCGCGGTCTTCGATGAGCGTGTGCACGCGGGTGCGTCCGCCGTTCAGTTCGAGTCGGCACAACGCAGCATCCGGATCGAACTGCCGCTCATGCTGGGCGTCGGATTGGCCCTCGGTGTACGCATAGTGCGAGCCGCCCAGCGTGTGATGCTTCGTGAAGATCCACTCGGGATACTGCCGACACAGGTCCTGCAGGCGGACTTGGCGTCGCAACTCACAGGTACGAAGGTACAACTCGAGCCACCGCGCAGGCTCGACGGAGGAAGGCTCGCTCGCAAAGCGGTCGAATTCAATCTGGAGGTCGCGGCCACGTTCCCCAAGCTCGGCCAGCGCGTTGGCCGTCGCATTTTTCGCCGCAGATGTCGCCGTGGAGACCGACAGCCACCTGCGAAAGTCCGGCCCGGCGTCCTGCAACACCCAATCCCAATACAACGGGAACTCCCGCTCGGCTCTGGCCGAGAACTCCTCGGCAGCGGCGGCCAACGCATCATCGTTCAGATCGCCCGAAGCTACCGCGTCTTGGGCCTCGCGCAGAGCGGTCAGCCATCGCTGCACCTGCCCGTCCAGAGCGTGCTCGTCGCCTCGCACCCGCTCCACGGTGCCGCCGGCGATCAGAAGAATCACCACCGCGCCGGCACATCCGAATTTCTTCATCCCTCGAAAAACGCCGGCTCCGGCGTCCTGAATCAACCCTGTCATCCGCCTCTCCTGCACATATCTCCAAGCCGGACGTTGATGGAACACACCTGTCACGATAGAATACCTGATTATGGTGGACACTGAGAAACAAATTGACTATTGGCGCCAAGGTTCGGCGGAAGATTGGGAGGTCGCCGTCAAGCTGGTGAGAGACGGCAAGAGCCGCCACGGCCTGTTTTTTGCTCACTTGGCTATTGAGAAGGCGCTGAAGGCATTAGTCTGTCGCCAGACACGAGACGTCCCACCTCGGATTCATAACCTGACTCGTCTGAGCGAACTGGCAGGCGTGGAACCAGATAATCAAGCGGTTGACCTGCTGGCCGACATGAACCAATTCAATCTGGAAGGACGTTACCCCGAATCTCA
Source organism: uncultured Pirellulales bacterium (assembly GCA_964507995.1). Taxonomy (GTDB): domain Bacteria; phylum Planctomycetota; class Phycisphaerae; order Sedimentisphaerales; family Anaerobacaceae; genus PLanc-01. The sequence goes on from CAZDTD010000080.1 coordinate 9,250, forward strand.
GATGTCTCCCCCCTCTGCCCAGGAGGCCATGGGCTATATAGCAAGATCCCAGGAGGTTTTGGCATGGCTGAACAGTCGGTTTTAGAGGTAATCCGGCAATACCTGCGGAATCTTGCGAATCAGGGCATTCTCCCGCAAATGGCGGTTCTATTCGGCTCCCACGCATCAGGTCATCCCCACGAATGGAGCGACATTGATTTGCTGGTTGTGTCTCCCGCATTCGACGGGACATTTTCCAGAGACGTTGTCAACCGTCTGTGGCGCGTGGCGGCACGGACAGATAGCCGGATCGAACCCATCCCCTGCGGCGAGCGGCAGTGGAGCGAGGATACCGCAACCCCGATTGTCGAAATCGCTCGCCGGGAAGGCGTGCAGGTGATGCTGGACGAGGACTTCCGCAGTTAGTCCTTGAGCGGCATGGACGGCAGTCCTTCGCGGGCGCGAGGGCAGCCGCAGGCGTAACATTTCTCACGGAAGCGACTGTAGACGTAGACGATCAATTCACATCGGTCCTCCACGCCGAGCCGGGAGAAGAGCCGGCACAGATGCGTCCGGACGGTGGGGACGGACATGCCGAGGTCTCGGGCGATCTGCTTGTCGGAATGGCCGAGAAGGAGTTGTTCCACCACCTCCGCCTGCCGGGGAGGCAACGAGAGGTCCTGCCTTATCTCGCTCCACTCCTGCGGCGAAAACATGCGTTTTTCCGTGACGGATTCCATATCTGTGTGCTCCGTACCTTTTCACGCCGTTGTGCCGATGCAGAATCGCCGCTCCCGGGTAGTCTCACGGACACTTGCCAAATCGGAACATCGCGAAGACGCCCAACCAGCCAGCGATCTCTTTGACCGCCCCCTATATCCGGACTTGTCATGGGAGTCAACTAAGGAAAATGCCTAATCGCCCATTATCACCGGCCTGAACCGGCTTCGATCCTCTGGTCCAGTTCCCCAAGCAGGGCGAAGCCCTCTGCGATCACAACGTGCTTTCTGTCCGTCAGGATCAGGTGGGGCAGCGACGCCGTACCCCAATCGAAGAGTGTCTTTTCGGGATCACCCGTGATGCGCCCGACCGGGAATGGCGGTTTGCTCTGCTCGATCCACTGATTGAAGACCCCTTCTTCTACTGTGCCGGCGTGGACCGCGAGAATCGTTACGCCCTTTTCGCCAAGCGATGTTGCCCTGCGGATCAACTCGCCGATACAGTGCCGCGACGGCCTCTGGTTCATGTCCCAGAAGCACACGAGCAACATACGGTCATTCGCGTCGGCAGGCAGCTCGATGCCGATCTTCTTCAGATCGGGCAGGGATTTGCCGGTCAGCTTGGCCGGCGTCCTGGGGACGTAGCGTGTACCGGCGCTCCGCTCGGCGATGGCGATCTGGATATCTCTGGCGCCGCCTTCGGTCTCAATCGAGCCGTAGGTGTAGACTCCCTCGATGCGGGCGTTCGCCTGAATGCGGATTCGCCCGGCGCAGACGCCGGTGAGCGTAAATTTGCCGTCGGTATCGGTCTGTGTATTTCGGTCCGGCTGGTTGTCCTGCGAGCCGCCGTAGCAGTGGACGCTGGCTCCGGGTACAGGCTTGCCCTCAGAATCCACGACCACGCCCGTCACCGAGAGGTTGGCGAGGTCCAACGAGTACACACCCGTCTGGACCCGGTCGCTCGTGACCTGATCCTCGGAAAGATCGATCTGCCTCTGGCCGTAGCCGTCCGCGGTGGCTGTGATGGTGTACCGCTGCTCGGCCGGGATCGCAGCCACCTCGAAGTTGCCTTCGGCGTCGGTCTTGACACTACGATGGGCCAGGAAGGACGAGCCCCAATTGGAGGCCCGGAGCATGATCTGGAGATAGGCCCCTTCGATTGGGTCCTTGTTGGGGTCCACGACCTGCCCGGTCAATGTGGCAGCCGGACGGAGTTTCAACTCGACCTGACCTGCCTCTGGGTCCGTCGGCTGGGCGACCGCGAGATTTCGGTCGACGTGACGACCGACCAGGTAAAAAACCGTCCTGTCGGGGGACCACCCCTGCGGGTCCCAGGTGACCTGGAACTTTCCATCGGCGTCGGCGGTCGCATCTTTGCCGCGACCGCCCGGCACAATCTGCACCGTCGCTCCCGCAAGGGGCTTGCCGGCATCGTCGTACACAATGCCTCGGATCGACGGCAAGCCGCTGAGCGTCATCTCGAACTGCTTGGTTTCCCCGTCCGCAATCGTAAATGCCTGCGTTTCGTCGGAGGGGGTATACCCTTCTTTGTAAATCCCAGAGAACTGATAGTTGCCGCCCGGCAGGCGGATACGAGCGACGCCGGTCTCATCGGTCGTGCCAGCGATGTATCGCTCGCTCGCCTCGTCGCGGACGCTCAGGTTCACCTTCGAGATGGGTTTGCCCCCGACTTGCTCTTTCACGAGGACCTCGATGAATGCGCCCTTGGAAAGGGTCACACGGACATCGCGCAGCGTCTCGGCCGCCTTAAGATCCACCTTCACCGGTTCGGCCACCCATTCGGCGGGTCCTTTGCCCCCAGACGTCAGTTGCAGCGTGTAGCTGTTTGCGGACAAGCCCGCGATGAAAAACGTGCCATCCTGCGAAGAAGTCACGGGTTCAACCGCAAAAGGGAGTCCCCGTTGGGCAGGTTGTGCGATCAAGGTCACGTCTGCGACGGGCTTTCCGCCGGCTTTCTCGACCACTACTCCTTCAATTCTCGCCTCCGCGGGAAGCGTCAACTTGATACCCTCCTGGCCCGGTGAGAACTGGCACTTGCCCCCGCTATAGTTCGATGCATCGAAGGTGCAGGTCGTGGCTCGCCCCGCCTTCTTGAGCAGCAACTCGCACGTCGCCTCGCCCGGCAGGTTGGGAAAGACAAAACGCCCCGAGCTGTCCGTCCGGACCGTCAGCAATTGCGGGGCCACAAAGTACGTGATGTAGCGACGGTCCTGTTCTCGCCCAATGATTGCGATGGCAATGCTGACCGCCGCATCGACGATCGGGGTGCCGCCTTCATCGACGATGACGCCGCCCAATTCTCTGGGCGGGCCCAGCGAGATGTCGGATTGCTGGGCCCCTTCCTGCATATCCCAGACGGCCCAACCCAATGCGAGACCATCCTTCCGAGCGATCACCGAACCCTGCCTGTAGCCCTCCGATTCCCTGGTTCGCGTGAGGACAAACGCGCCGTCCGGGCCAGTCGTGACTTCCTCGATGCGTTCTGCGGCAGGCATGCGGCTCGATTCGCCGTAATGTACCTCGTACAGAGTGACCTTTACATCCGATAGCGGATTGCCCTGATGGTCGAGCGTTCTACCCCGAAAAGAGATCTGCGGCGTTCCCTCGCTGGCGACGGCGGCCACCGGAATCAGCAGGAGCGCGACGAGGGAGAACAGTCGAGAGTGTTTTCTGCGCATAACAACCCCTTTGCGACTTGGAATCGATACGTGCGTTCACTCGTATCGGGCTATGGAGCCTTTTGTTTGCCGAGCGCGGTAACGCCGGCGATCGCGCCCACAACCACCAGAATCAGCACGATACTCACAAAGCTCTTGCTCTTGCGGGTCGGCGACTCCGAAGCGTCAGCAGCCTGTGCGGGGGCCTTCTCCTCCGCCGAATTCTGGGCTGCGACAGGTTCGGCCGGCTCGACCGCTGCAACCATCGATGTCCGCAAAGAACGAGGTTTGGATGACGCCAGTCGAAGCGAGGTCGGCTCATGACCAGCGTACAGGGCTTTCACGTCATTGGCATCGAGAGCGCAGTTGAAGACGCACACGTCATCGATCCAGCCGTTCCAGAACCGCCCCCGGGCCGGCTGCTCCGAATTTTCACCGATGCAGACCGGTTCATCATCCGGCGTCATTCTGCCCGGCGTGCGCTTGATGTCGTCAAGAACCCCGTCCACGTAGAGCGACACGGCATTCGCGTCTCCGACGCCGACGATGTGATGCCATTGACCGTCGTTGATATCGACGTTGCCCAGTACGATGCGGTCGTTGTCGACCCTGCCGGCGGTGAATTGCACCGAGTTTCTGTTGCCTTCCCGGGCCAATCGCCACGTGTTATCGCCCTTGGCGATGATCGTCTGCCACTTCTTGTCGAATGTGCGGACCTTGACCCAGGCCGCCACGGTGATCTCATCGGTGATATCGAACGCCGTCACGTTGTCGATCCGGACGTACGTGCTGCCGTCGAACTCCAGGGCCCCGCCGATCTGCCCTCCCTCCGGTTGCCATTTCGCAGTTCCGACAATCGTGCCACCGTTGCCCCCGGCCGAGGAATCCACGACGTCCTGCCCTGTGGGTTCATCGAGCTTCCACCAGCCGACGAGCGAGGGGACGCCCCGCGCGGGGATTTGCACAAGCTCGACATCGCCCAAGGCGGGTGGCCCGCCCTGCGATCGTGCGGCCAGCAGTTCGACCTCCGCGATCTGCATGCTGTTGGCGCGATCCGGGGCGCGAACCGCGGGGAACAACACCTGGTAGTGCTTGTAGGCAGTGTTGTTCTCAAACGCGATCGGTGTTGCGTTCTTTACGCCACGAGGCCAGGCCGTCGGTTGATTGAAGTCCACAATCTGGCCACGCGAGATCACCGTGTAGGGTCCTTCGATGCTCTCGTTCGAGCCGGACAGCTCCCACGCGACGGGGTCGCGTTCTTCCGCGTCGTTGGCGGTGGTGAAGGTCAGCCCAGTCACAACAGTCGTCCCGGCCCCGGGCGTCGTGCGAAAACCTGTAGCCTGAACTTCGCCGGCGAGGTGAAGATACTTCGTCGCGGTCTTGTCGTCGATAACACGGCGGGGCGACTCGCTCGAAGGCCAGCCAACGGTCGAATAATCCGACGTGATGCCCTCGTCCGGCACGCCGGCGACGACATCCTTCGGCCCCGTGATGTCGCGGCCGGTCGTGAAGGACCAGACCGAGCCCTGAGTCACCGTCTCGTCGGCTCGGACCTCATCCACCCGCCAGTAATAGGTAGTGTCCCGCGCAAGGGTTGAGAGGCGCGCCGATGGCGTTTCCGCCGTACCGAGGAACTTCAGGTCCGTGGGCGTTACGCCAAGATAGACCTTGTGGCTCGCGGTCTCCAGACCCGGCCTCCATTCCAACGCGGCGTCATTTATACCAACGTCGGTGCTGCCATCGTAAGGTTGCGGTCGAATCGCTTTGGGACCCGGCGCCTCAAAGAACTGCACCTCGCTCAGACCGACAGAGTCGGGATCGCCGAAGCTGGCGAGATCGTCGAAGCGAACCTTCTGCGCCTTGACGCCGTCGAGCTTCACGTACATCGGGTCGTCATAATCCTCGCTGCCCTGGGCCCGTTCGACAGGCAGATCGTCACGGATCTTCCGCCAGCCGGCGTCCTGCGTCCAGACGGAGATATCCGCCTTGCGGACGCCGCGATCCGTATACCAGGCGTCGTTGAAGTTCCACAGGCAGATTGTGTCGAGGGTCTGAACCTCGCCGAGATCGAATTCGATCCACCCCTGGGCATCCCCCTTGGCGGTGCGCCACATATGGGCAGCATCCACGCTGTGCTCTTCGAGGTTGTCCGCGTCCCGGTTGCGCAGGCCGCTGTGGTTGATGAGATTGGAAGCGTCGGTCCCTTCGTCGCTGCTGCTGGCCTGGACCGCCTTGGGCCTGATTTCCCCGCCTGTCACCGGCGGCTCGCGACCGTCCGCCTTGATCCACACTTGTTGGGCCAGAACCCGGAACGGACCGGCCACTTCAACGGTTCCAATGAATGGTTTCGCGACATTTTTGGGCTCCGGCCACCGGAGCGAGCAGGTGCCGCCTCACCCATACTCGAAACTTAACGCACGGTCATAAGCTCCGTCGCGACTCCTGATCCGCAGCTTCGGAGCAGGCGGCTGCGATCCGTTTCGAGTCAAGGTGATCTGTTCGCCATGCCGGCCTTCAAGGTTCTGGCTGAAGTTATAGAACGAACCGCTCTGGCTGTACTCGGCCATCGAGTAGATCGGCTCGCCGAAAGGAAGCTCCTTCTCCTGGTCCTGCACGACCGTAAAGGCCCCGAGATTGCCGCCGGGGTCCGCCCGCAGCTCCCACTTGGCCCCTTTGTCGTCATTTCGGACGATGCTCCAATGCGCGAGGCAGTAATCGCCGACGGGCAGCTTGATCACGCCGTTCTCGGGCGTGCGGAGGAACAGGCCGTTGACGCCGCCAACGCCCAAGGAACTGATGTTCCCGGCCACCCGAACCGTGCCGTAGACTACGTCCGGCGCCTCGGTCAGGATGATGAACGCGCCGTCTTGGGCGACCTCGGTCCGATACAGCTTGTCGTCCACCTCGATGAAGTTGCCCACGTAGCGGGTGTCCCGGCCGCCGGAATCCCCGACGCCCAGCGATGCCGGGGGGCCGATCCGGATCCGGTCGCAGTGACCGGCGTTCCCGGACTTGTCGTTGAACGTCCCGTTGACGGTGTAGTCGATCAGGACGCAGTGCTTCTTCTCGCCGCCGACGGCGATGGGGCCCTCGTACCAACAGGCCGGAGTTACGAGGCAGTAACTCTGCCGCCCGGGATATACTCGCAATTCCACGCTCAGATGGTACGTGATGGGGCCATCCGCCGTATTGAAAACGATCTTCAACGGTCCGAAAAAGAACCGGCTGCTCTCCTGGCGATACGGCTCGTACACGGCGTCATCCGAGAGGTCGCCGTTGGTGTTGCCGTCGATATACAGGCGGTCGTACTGGCCGGTGGGACTGCTCTTGTCGAAGGCCAGCCAGACCGTACCAGAGGCGGCCATGGGCGTCTTCCAGTCCAGGAACATCGGCTGCTCGGCCTTGAGCTCAGGCAGCTTGACGTCCGTCGGCCTGGTCGAGGAGGGCTCGCGGAAATGGTAGCCCATATCCCCGACGATCTGCCGGGCCTCGTTGGCTGAGCGGTATTGCAGCCACTGCTCGCTCTGGCCGAAGGCCATGGAAGCCCAATGAAGCAGTAGAAGCACACAAGCGTATAAGCGTAGATGTGAAAAGGCTTTGGCTTGCGTTTCCCAACGCTTGCATGTTCCTACGTTTCGACGCTTCGACGGTTTGAAACAACTCCGCACTCTCATACCGGCGTCTCCCAAACAGGGTCAAAACAAGCACACAACCCGCTCGACCGGGCATTCTCTCGGAGTAAAGACGCAATTCTGGCCCCTATGTTACACAGTTTCCACCAACCCACACAAGAGTTTTTCGGGCTCATCCAGATTGAGCGTACATTCGTGATCCGAGCACGCCCGAAGCGGTCGTGCAAGGGAG
>CAZDTD010000081.1:0-16120 GCA_964507995.1 uncultured Pirellulales bacterium
GACTTCCCGTCCACAGTTTCACTTTCCGGGGTTTCCCGCCCAACAAGCCGGGCAAACGACAGCACTTCCTCGAAATGGACAAGGATTCACCCTATACGCTCATCTATTACGAGAGTCCCTTTCGCCTGCGCAAGCTCCTGGAGGAGGCATTGGCGGTCTTCGGCGACCGGCCCGCTGCGGTTGCCAAGGAGCTCACGAAGGTCTTCGAATCGGTCCGGCGAGGCCCGCTCTCCGAACTGATCGCCAATCTCGAAGAGAACCCCAAAGGCGAGTACGTCGTCCTCATCGCCGGCAAGGACGTCGAATAGGTCGAACGCCGCACAAGGCATTCCGCTCGTCTGTGGCGTGTCCGCGTGGAGCGAGCGTCCCCGCTCGCCTATGGGAGTCGTGCGGGGACGCACGACCTACGAAGAATCCAAACACAGCCGACCGCGGGCAACAGAGTTGTTGCACATACTTCATACGGGTGCAGTTCACGTTTGCAGGTAGTACGGCGTCCATGTTCAAATGATGGGTGACACAGGTGAGATGAAATGGCGATCCAGGCCACATCCGGATTCCGCCGCGTTGCGGCGGGAGGTTTCGCATTGGAGCCACCGGAGCAGGGGGGCTTCGCACGCCCTTAAGCGAGCGTTTCGCTCGTGTATCATGCTGGAGGCCCCAAAGCGCAAAACTCCCCTTTGCAGGCCCGCTTTGGGGCCTGCACTCCAATGGAGCCCACTGTTTTAAGATGGACGGCGTAGTCGAGTTTGCTCTGCTCTGGGTTGTGTCGTTCGACATTCAATTTGTCATTCCCGCGCAGAGCCTGCCCTCGACCCAATCGGGGGTGGGAATCCATGTTTCCGGGATGCGACGAATCCCACGGTTCCTGGATTCCTGCTTGGCGCAGGAATGACAGCGTCGATTCCCAAGGCTTGAAAGGACCTACCTGCAAACAGGAATCGCACCCTCTCATGCGACGCGCCTCGATTTGTTGTTTACGTCGGTGGGCTCTGCGCGTAAGATGGTCTGCACGGCACCGGCCGGGTCCGGCGCATTGAAGACGGCAGAACAATCTCAAAGACACGTGAGGATGATAAGGAGTACCTGCAATGGCCAAAAAGTCCCTGCACAGCATATGCCGATGGACGTTCAATCCGGGTAAGGGCGGTTTCGTCCCGGCGGATATCCGGCCCGACTGGGCCGGCAACAAGTTCGGCACGCCGGAGATGATCGAGCTGGTTGCCAAGAGAATCCGGCCCCGGATGCCCGGCAACGTTCAGCTCGGCATCGAACTGCACTACGACGCCGAGGTTGACGACAACAACGCTCAGGCCGTGGCCGACGCGCTGGTGAGCAACAAACTGGCCCTGGCGATGGTCACGCCTGGGGCGCACTCACACTTCGCCTACGGCGGCATCTGCTCGCTGGACCGCGCGGAGCGAAAGGCCGCCGAGGAACTGGGGACCCGGACCGTCGATCTGGCCTACGGCGTTCTTCGCAAGGCGTGGAAGGACGACAAGCCGCCGGCCTTCGTCATCTGGAATGGCTCCTTCGGCTACGACCTGGCGAGCGTCGGCATCCGCCAGATGTACCAGAACCTCAAGGAGAGCGTCGCCGGCCTGTGCAAGTATGAAGCGAAGAAGGGCGGCCAGCTTCGCATCGCCTTTGAGCCCAAACCCAACGAGGGACACCCGGCCATGCTGATCCCGACCGTCGCCAGCGCGATCGTCTTCTGGCGCAAGGTCGAGCAGGAGTTCGGCGTCTCGATCCAGAACAAGGGCGTCAACAAGGAATTCGGGCACTCCGAGATGATCGGTCTCGACCACGTCGCCGACACGGTCGAGGAGATCGACAACGGCATGCTCGTTCACATGCACCTCAACAGCCAGGGCTACAACGACGGCATCATCCTCGGCGGCCCCGGCAAGTACGACATCGATCACGGCGCCCGGGTCAACGGGATGAACGTCGCCATCGCCGGCCTGATCCAGCAGGCAGGTTATGACCGCTGGAAGGGTCACGACATGCAGGCCCGGCCGTACGACAATACGGAACAGGCGATCAACCGCGTGATCCGCAGCGTTCTGAGCTGGGAGGCCTGCGAGAAAGCGGCCAAAGAGCTCAAGACTAAGGACCTCATGAAGGCCCTGGCGCAGCGCGACACCGCGACGGCCGAGGACATGATGCGAGCCGCCGTCATGGACGCGCAGAAGTACTTCGACGAGATGTACAAAGGCTGACCAACACGGGTCCCCTGTGTCCCATAGGTCCTATGGGACACAGGGGCCTGTCTGGATGTCACACACAAGTTCGACTGCGGAGGCGCATTCCGTGGCATCGACCGCCCTCAGAACTTGCGGATCCAGATCAGGCGCTTGCGAAAGTCCAGGACCACGCTGGTCTTTCTGAAGTAGTTCAGGCTGAGAATACCCTCGAAGTCCCGCATCACAGGGTCATCCCGCGGCACGACGTCGATCCGGGCGTTCCTCACGTCCATCGGGCCGATGCTCAGCGTTGGGACCGTATAGGTGTGGCAGGGCAGCCGGCCGAATTGAAGGTTCCTGTAGTGTCCTCGCCCGGCGTCCCTCGCATGGAACTGATGTGCCACCCGTTGCCACGTCTCTTCCTTCAGGCTGAGTCCCGGCTTGGCCCCGCCCGTGTCGAATTCCACCGGCACCATGTGCTCACCGACCGGAAGGTCCACCAGCATACGCAGATTGTCGTTGATTTCCTTGAAGACGAAGGGCAGACGGACCCACGCCGATGCATCCTTCGGTTCGAACGCCTCCCGGGGACTGAAGAGAACCGTGTGCCTGGCATTGTCGAAAAACACGTATGCATGAGCACGCATGAATCTCAACCCGAGCAGTATTGTCCTGGGACTGTAGACGGGAACGCCGAGAATCCTCAGTTGCCAGTGCCTGTGCTCATAGAAGCAAGGCAGAGTCTCAATCACGGTTCGCCCGAGCTTCAGCGATGGGATCTCGCACAGGCCCTGCGCATGGCCGGTTGCTGGATTCTCGCCTAATGGCAGCACGGCCAGGTCGCACTCCCGAACCACAGTGTCATCCACATAGAAGTAATTGCTAAACCCCGTGTCCACCATCGCCCAGTATTTTCGACCGCCGGGCATTGTGACGGGGACGTTCACGTTGTTGCCCAGGGCAAATCTCACCGGGCAGGCTTTGATCTGATACGTCTGGCCGCTCTCTGGGTCGGTGGTGATTCGGATCTCCCTCCACGTTATTGCCGGGATAGGTTGCGTCTGCGATGAGTTCGGGTCGGCCGGACCGGATTCTATGATTGTGAATGGTCCATTGTTCGGATCAATGCGTCTGACGCCCGAGTCGGGCGAAAAGGCGGGGGTGCTCACGAGCACATGCTGACAGCCGCATCCCCAGATCGCCAGGATGACCGGAACCGCCACAAGGTGGATTGTTGTGGTTTGCACGGGATTCTCCATACGCTGTTTCATAGGATCAGCATGGCGTCGCCGTAGGAGTAGAAGCGATATCGCTGCTCGATCGCGTGGCGATAGGCCGTGAACATCCTCTCCAGCCCTGCGAACGCGCCCACCAATGCCAGCAGGGTGGACTTGGGCAGGTGGAAGTTCGTAATCATCGCGTCGACCATCTGGAATTGGTAACCAGGCAGGAGAAACAGGTTGGTCGTACCCTCGCAGGGCGAAACCCGGCCCTCCCGGCCGACCGTCTCCAGAACCCGCGTCACCGTTGTTCCCACAGCGACGATCCGCCCGCCGCCGGAACGTGCGGCGTTGATGATCTCCGCGTTGGCGGCGTCGATCCGGTACCACTCGCGGTGGATCTCATGGTCCTCGACGTTCTCGACGGTGATCGGCTTGAAGGTTCCGGCCCCGACGTGCAGCGTGACATAGGCGAGTCGGACACCCATCGCGCCGAGCCGGCCGAGCAGCGACTCGGTGAAGTGCAGTCCTGCGGTCGGCGCGGCCACCGCTCCGCTTTCGCGGGCGTAAACCGTCTGGTACCGCTTACGGTCGGTCTCGGCCCTCGACCAGTCGTGGTCCCGATGGATGTAGGGTGGCAAGGGCGGAAAGCCGATCTCGTTCAAGACCACCTCGGCGGGGGCCCTGATGCCGAGCTCCAGCAGGCACACGCCTTCGGACTGTCTCTCGATCACATTGGCGGCGCAGTAATCCTGCTCTTGGCCGTCCAGGACGTAGATGGTCTCGTCCGGCTTGAGCTTGCGGACTCCCTTGAGCAGGACCCGCCAGTGGCCGGGCGTCGAGGTCTCGGACAGGAACAGCGCTTCGAGTCCGCCGCCGGTGGCGCGTCGCGCAAAGAACCGTGCCGGCAGGACTTTCGTATCATTTAAGACAAGGCAGTCGCCGGGCCGAAGGGAATCGGCGATTTGATGGAAGCGACTGTCCACAAGGCTGCCCGAGGCCCGATCCATCACGAGCAGACGCGATTCGCTGCGGACCGCAGCAGGTTCCTGAGCGATTAACTCGGACGGTAATTCGTAATCAAGCTGATTTGTCTTCATGGCGACAGATTATCAGACCCCGTGGGCGTCGACAAAAATTTTCCGGCCCAATAATCGCCGAATTCCGGCGGGTATTGGCGACGGAGCGGTTTTTCCCGCAAGCCTCCCGGCGGCCCATCCGATAGTCCCGGTGCGACCCGTGTTTCGGGTTGCGTCGTGCGTGCAGCGCCTTGCGTGGGGTGGTGATCTCGCTCGACGCACTGTGCAGGACGCACGACGGGCCGGATCGGACGATTACCATCTTTTCGCAGGGTCAAGACCGTGAGCTCGCAGGGACAGTTCGAACAACTCGTGGTTTCCATCGCCGCTCTGGGCAGGGATGAACTCAAGACGCGGATCAAAGGTTTTCGGGGCCGATTCAAGCTCGACTTCTCCGACCCCTACCTCGACAGCCTCAGTCTCGACAGGCTCCGGCACATCCTGCTGGCCGCTCTGATCAACGCCAAGGCCCGCCAGTAGAACCCGCAAAAAAAGAATTCCCGGCCGAGCGCGACTCGGACGGGAATTCCGATTCTCACCACAACCCAGCAAGGCTACCTTCGTACCGGGTCGGTCAATAGTCCTTGTAGACCCTCATCCACTGCGGCCAGGCCGACGGGTCCACGTTTCCGGCCTTCGTCCAGTTGCCACTGGTGTTGTAGGTCTTATGCCATTTGAGCGTCCAGAGCTCCTTGAGACCCACCTTGCGGGCGGTCCAGTCGGCGAACAGGGAATTGACGAATCCGCCATGGCGGTCGACGCAGACGCGGTTCATCTCGTTGGTGCCGGGCTGGTCCGCGGGACCGTTCTCCACCGCCGGTGGCTGATCCGTGTCCAAAGGCCACGAATCCACCCACCAACTGCCTGTGAACACAGGGCATTCGTTTCCATATTGGGTCGAAGGAGCACCCCAGTGGCGAGACCTGCCCAGCGAATCTTTGTCGGCGCGATTCCACCCGTCATTTCGGTAAACCTTCGCAGCTTTGATATTGAGTATCCATCCGTTGAGTCCGTAACTGCCGACATTGCCATCCGTCTGCCACGCGGTGTAGGCCCAAGTCCCCTGAGGGATGCCTCCGTTCGGGAGGGGTTTTACTGCCTGGGGGCACAGCCACATCGAGGCATCTTTGGAGTAGGGCGCCATGACGATTCGCCAGAATCCACCCGATCCCACCTGGTACTCACGAGTCACCCCGAAGATTGTGGCGGTGACAGTGGTCGGTCGTCCCCCCTGGATCTCGCCCGAGAAGAAGTAGCCGTCGTTGTCCTGGCAGTACATCGCGAACATGAGGCCCCATTGTTTCAGGTTCGCCAGGCAGACCGTTGTTCGTGCCTGTTTTCTCACCCGGTTTAACGCCGGCATCAGGATCGACATGAGCAACGCGATGATGGCGATGACGACCAGCAGCTCGATCAGCGTAAACCCCTTGTTCTTACGCATCTTACAGCTCCTTACTGCCCATCCTCACTCTGGGTCAACACGCACTTGTCCTGTGCGACTCGTTATGTTGGATGCGCTTCAGTCGGCGTCTGTTCCGTGCATCGAGCGCAGCACAGAGCAGAATCTGCCATATCCCGCCATGAGATGACCTGCAATGCCGTCGATCGCACTCCATCCCGGCCGATGGGGTCAGAGGACGCCTTTTTTGAGGATGACGTTGGCGTAGAGGGCCTTTTCGCTGGTCGCCACGACCGCGTAGGCCTTCTTCGCCCGCTCGTAGAAGGCGAACCGCTCGACGAACTCGAAGTCGGAGAACCGCTCGCCGCTGGCTTTCACGAGTGTGCGGTAAGTCTCCCAGATCGTGGGCTGGGTCTTGTCGCCTGGAACGACGGACATCAAGGCCACCGGTTTGTCCACATAGATGTCGAGAGGCAGGAGCTTCAGGACCGCCTCCAAGATCTCCGGGACACCGTGGCCATCGCAGCGGACGAGCCGCTGGGCGACCGAAGCGGCGGGAAAATTCCCGTCGGCCAGGACGATCTCGTCGCCGTGGCCCATTTCCATGAGAATCTTCAACAACTCGGGCGACAAGATCGCGGGGATGTTTTTCAACATGCGAATCACCTTTCAACAATGAATAGGATACGTCCCGAGTAGCCTGTTCGCGGCCCTCTGTCAAGGGGCCGGCAGGAATAATCGGACCGTCGTATCGATGACTCGCAAGGTCACCAGGTATAGTGGACGCGGTACGTGATGACCTTCTCTTCGCCCGCGGGGACTTGGACGCGGAACTCGATGGTCTGACTGTCCATCTTGAGGAATGCGTCGGATTTCTCGACGATCTCCCAGTTGATCCAACGGTACAGGTGCTCGACCACGCGGATCTCGACGGACCCCTGTTCCTTGCGATTGCGGAGCTTGATCTCGAAAGACTCATCGAGCCGGTCGCCGCGGTTGTCGACCACATAGTCGGTCCTGCGTCGTTCGCCGACGAGATCGAAGGCGTCGCCCGTGTAGACGCGGACGGTCTCGTCGCGAGGCGTGTGGTCGATCAGGTTCTCGCCGGTGAACTCCAGTCGGCCGTCGTCGTCCCGGCGGTAGAATCGCACCCGCCCCTTCGGCAGGGGAATTCCAAGACGGTTGTCCTCGGAGTTCTTGAACTCTTTCATCACCCAGACCCTGGGATTGCTCTGCGTGCCGTAGTCTCGCTCGTGACGGAGATCGTTGTAGCCCCGATAGCGGTTCTGGTCCACCTTGAGTCCGTCGTAGATGTAGAACCGCTGGGACTGGACACCCTCGGCCCGCAGGAACTCGACCTGCTTGGTCTCCCGGTCGTGCAGCGTCGTCGTGCGATTGAGCGTGTAGAGATGGTATTCCTCGAACGCCTTCTCGGATACGGGCGCCGAGCCGGCCATGCGCATGCTGGACATCGGGACGCCGTAGGCGTACTGTTCCCGATCCTGGGGCTGGATCTTGCTGACGTCGCCGGCCATGAGCTTGATCCGGGCGTCTTCGAAGGTCCGACCGCTCTGGTTGTCCATGGTTATCCAGCCGATTACGTCGATCACGTCGTCCTTTTCCTGGGCGAGCATGTTGTAGTCCGCTTGCCAGCTCATGCCGCCGGTGACGTAGCTGAGTTCCGCGTCGAGCTTGCCTGCCTTGTCCGTTTCGAGCAGCCAGTGGATCGTCGGCTTGAGGATCGTGTCGTCCGTCAGCGACGGGAACAGCGGCTCGCCCGGCAGATTGAACCGCAACCTGCCCTCCACCTCGACGATGGGCTGACCGGCCGGCCCGTAGGCGTAGGCGGACTGCGCCATCCTGTATTCCTGGTTGTAGCGTTGCATTCCAGACTGGTGGGGGACGTAACCGCTGCGGATGATCCGCCCGCGGACGATTTCGTCCTTGCCCTCGCCTCTTCGCACGAGGAAGTCGATCTCCTTGCCCTCATACAGGGACAGCAGCAGACCCTGCGAGATCGGATCGGCCCGGTAGTTCTGCTCCAGGATCTGGAGGGTTCGCTTGCCCTGCGGATCGCGGAGGATCACCGAATCCGGCTCGACGTGGGCGGTGATCTGGGTCACGCGGACCTCGTTGGTCCCTGCTTTCAGATCGAGGGGCAATCGCTCCCGCACCACGGCGAAATCCTGGTTGTAGATTGTCAGTGCAGACTCGGCTGTCGCGAGCCCGCCGAACACGAGAACGATGACCGCGATGCCCTTGAAATACTTTCTCTGATTCATTGCTTCTCCCTGCCTTTCTGCCTCGGTTCCACTGAACGGATCGCCAACACGTCCCACCGTGAATGCCCCGGCGGGGCCTTCGATCTATTATCTATCTTTGTAGACGCCAATCGTAAGCGGTCGTTCCACGAGATTCGAGTAAAATCCACGTAAAACGCAGACCATGCGGCGTCCAAGGCATGGGACGTGCCATCTTCCGCGTAACCAGCGGCACGACTACGCGGCAGGGGCCTCGTTTTGGATGTGGTCCTTGGGCTTGTACCAGCGTGCAACCGGGATGAACAGAAACGAGGTTACCAGCATGGCGATGGCGAAAAACCAGTAATAGCTCGCGCCGGGCAGCTTGCTGGTCCCGTCGGGATTCTCGATCGCCACGTTCACGACCGCCGCGATGATGTTCCCGAGCGAGATCGACAGGAGGTTGAGCGCCTGGATGAGCGATTTCATCTTGTTGGGCGCCTGCGTATAGGCGAACTCCAGCGATGTGATGGAGACCATGAGCTCCGCAGCGGTCAAGAGGATATAGGCGACGACCTGCCAGCCGATGGAGGGCCGGCCGCCGTGCTGGATCTGCGTCTCGATCCAGATCGGGACCAGAAAACTGGCGGCTGTTACGAACATGCCGATCTCCATCTTACGAAGCAGCGTCAGGGGCCAGAGCCTGCCGATGGCGGGATAGACGATGTATGCGAACAGCGGGATCATCACGACGACGAGCACCGAGTTGGCTGCCTGCATCTGGGCGGGAAGCCATTTGATGCCCAGCCAGTTGAGATCCATTTTCTCCGCCTGGAGCACCCAGGCCGACTGCGATTGGTAGTACAGCGCGAAGAACATGGAGAGGAACAGAAAAATGATGGCGATTTTGGCCAGATTTACGCTCTGCTCTTTGTCGAACATCTCTGCCCAGGCTCTGGGCCCGGCGGGGGGGATATCGACCATCTTGCGGGCTCCCAGCCAATAGGCGAGCGTGGCGAGGACCATGAAACCGGCGGGGACGCCGAAGCCGACGGCGGGCCCGTGCTTTTCCAGGAGGATTGGGCACCACCACATCGAGATCGCAGCGCCCACGTTGATCGAGAAATAGAACCAGCTATAGACCTTCTCGATCAGGTGCTTGTTGGAAGGGCCGAACTGGTCGCCGACGTTGGCGGAGACACAGGGTTTGATGATGCCCGAGCCGGTGGCGATCAGGATCAGCCCGGCGGCCAGACCCAGGCGGGTGTGGTCCAACGCCAGGCAGAAGAATCCGACGCAGTACACGACCGAGAACCAGAGGATGGTCTTGAATTTGCCGAGCCAGATGTCCGAGATCACCGCGCCGACGATGGACATGAAGTACACCGCGGCGGTGAACCAGTGAAACCAGGCCTTGGCGGATTCGTTGACCATGGGACTCGCGGTCCCATCGCGACCGAGCAGGTACCCCGTCATGAAGACCACGAGGATGGAGCTCATGCCGTAGAAGGCGAACCGCTCGGCGCCCTCGTTGGCGAGAATATACGGAACGCTCGGCGGCATCTTCGTCGTCGCCAGCGGCGCACTGAGGTGTTTGTTCTGGGCCATGGTCGTCCTGCCTGCTCCTGAAATCGATTGTCAATGGCGGCTATACTAATTCCCCCGTCGTCACGGGGCAAACAAAAGTGTGGATGGACGCGCCGAGGCAAACCGTTGACAGACGCTCGCGGATTGGGAGCGGCCTTGATCTGAGTCCCGAAAGCTGATACGATGCCTGCCCGAAGTTTTTGCTGTCCACCGGTGCGCGATCTGCGCGGGATAAGGAGGTACGATGAGATACATATGTGTATTGGCATCAGTCGTCGCGTTGCTGTCCGTTGGGGCGTTTGCCGCCGGAGCGTCTGATTCAACCCGCACGCCGGATGCGCGGATGCTGCGATTTCCCGACGTCAGCGCCGACCAGATCGTGTTCGTCTTTGCCGGCGACCTGTGGATCGTGCCCAAGACCGGCGGCGTGGCCCGCAGGCTCAGCTCGCCTAAAGGACAGGAGATGCTCCCGAAGTTCTCGCCCGACGGCTCGCTCATCGCCTTCAGCGGCAACTACGACGGGAATACCGATGTCTACACGATCCCGACCCAGGGCGGCTCGCCCACGCGTCTGACGCATCACCCCGACAGCGACCTTGTCGTCGAGTGGTACCCCGACGGCAGGAATGTCCTGTATCGGTCCGCGATGAAGAGCCCATCCCGGCGGTTCAATCGGTTCTTAAAGCAGCCAATCGGAGGCGGTCTGCCCGAGACGCTGCCGCTGGCGTACGCCGAGCTGGCCAGCTTCAGTCCTGATGGCCTGCGGATGGCGTTCCAGTTCATCTCGTGCGAGTTCCGCACCTGGAAGCGCTACCAGGGCGGCATGGCCAGCGATCTGTGGCTCTACGATTTCGTCAACAACACGTCGGAGAAGTTCACGGACTTTGCCGGTACAGACGCGATGCCCATGTGGCACGAAGACACCATCTATTTCCTCTCCGACCGCGACGCCCAGAGAAAGCTCAATATCTGGGCCTACGATCTGAGGACGAAAGACACCCGGCAAGTCACGAAGTTCTCCGAGTACGACGTGAAATGGCCCAGCATCGGGCCCGATTCCATCGTCTTCGAGAATGGCGGCCTCCTGCACCTGCTCGACCTGAAGACCGAGACGTCGAAGCCCCTGAGCATCCAGGTCCCCGATGATCTGCCTCAGATCCGGCCGGAACTCAAGAATGTCTCGAACCGGATCGAGAGCTGGTCGCTCTCGCCCAGCGGCAAGCGAGCCCTGTTCGGCGCCCGGGGCGAAGTCTTCACCGTGCCCGAGAAGCACGGCAGCGTGCGGAACCTGACCAACACCTCCGGCGTGGCCGAGCGAGACCCCGTCTGGTCGCCCGACGGCAGGCAGATCGCCTATTTCTCCGACAGGACGGGCGAGTACGAGCTGTGCCTGCGTCCCGCCGACGGCAAAGGCCAGGAAAAACAGCTCACAAAAGGCGGGCTGGTCTTCCGCTACCAGCCCCTCTGGTCGCCCGACAGCAAGAGGATCGCGTTCAGCGACAAGACCGGTAGCCTGTACATCGTCGATGTCGAGACCGGCGAGCCCCGGTTCATCGACAAGGACGAGTGGTTCAACGTGGACTCGTACTCCTGGTCGTCGGACAGCCGGTGGCTGGCCTATACCCGGCGGGGGGCCAGTCGCCACGGCAGCGTCATGATCTGCGACGCCAACGACGGCGCGGTTCATCAGGTCACAGGCGACTATTACGATCAGTCCAGCCCGGTCTTCGACGCCGAGGGCAAGTACCTGTTCTTCACCTCCGGCCGGCAGTTCGATCCGCTGTATGGGGATCTGGATGAGACGTGGATCTATCCGGAGACCACGAAGCTCTACGTGGTGACTCTGAAGAAGGACGCCGAGTCCCCGCTGGCGCCCCGCAGCGACGAGGAAGAGGTCAAGGAAGAAAAGAAGGACGAGAAGAAGGATGAGGAGAAGAAGGACGACGCCGAGGGACAGGACAAGCCGGAACCGGAGAGCGTAAGCGATCCCAACGACCCCAATGCCCCGAACGACGCCGAAGAGGCGAAGGCCGAGGAGGGCCAGGCCGAAGCCGCCGCCGACAAGAAGGAAGAGAAGGGCAAGAAGGACGACAAGGGACCCAAGCCGGTCGAGATCGATTTCGACGGGATCGAGAACCGTGTGGTTGAGCTGCCGATCCAGGCAGGCAATCTTGGCGGGCTGTACGGCGTCGAAGGCAAGCTGCTCTTCGTCCGGTACCTGCCGCGAGGGGCCCGCAGGGGCGGCGAGCCGGCGGGTCGCCTGCTCTACTTCGATCTGAAGGAACGCGAGGAGAAGACCGTCATCGACGGGATCGACGGCTACACGGTCTCGGCCAACGGAAAGAAAATTCTCTATCGCAGCGGCGGCGCCTACGGCATCATCGACATCGGCGAGAACAAGAAGGTCGGCGACGGACGGATCGCCTCGGGCGACCTCAAGGCGTGGATCAACCCGCAGGAGGAATGGCGGCAGATCTTCACGGAAGCCTGGCGGATCGAACGGGATTACTTCTACGACCCGGCCATGCATGGCGTGAACTGGGAGGCGATGAAGCAGCGGTATGCGGCCCTGTTGCCCTACGTCGTGGACCGCGAGGACCTCAACTACGTCATTGGGGAGATGATCGCCGAACTGAACTGTTCCCACACGTACGTCAGTGGAGGGGACATGGAGCGGCCGGGCAATCTCGCCGTCGGCCTGCTGGGCTGCGATTTCGAGCTGGATCAAAAGAACAACGCCTATCGCATCAGCAGGATCTATGAGGGGGCGCCGTGGGACACCGAGGTCCGCTCGCCTCTGCGGGCGCCGGGCCTGAAGGTCAGCGAAGGGGACTACCTGCTGGCGGTCAACGGCCGGTCGATGGACACGTCGGTGGACCCGTGGGCCGCGTTCCAGGGACTGGCGGGCGAGGTGGTGCGACTGACGATCAGCCGCACGCCGGACATGAACGACGTCAACGAAGTCCTCGTCCAGCCCATGTCGAGCGAAGCCCGACTCCGTAACCTCGCCTGGATTGAGGGCAATCGCAAGAAGGTTGAAGAAGCCACGCAGGGCCGCGTGGGGTACATCTACGTGCCCGATACGGGCCAGAACGGCCAGAACGAGCTGGTCCGCCAGTTTGGGCCGCAGTTCGACAAGGACGCGTTGGTCATCGACGAGCGATTCAACGCCGGCGGGCAGATTCCCGACCGGTTCATTGAGCTGCTGAATCGTCCGGTCTACAACTACTGGGCCCGGCGGGATCACCGTGACTGGCGGACGCCTTCCTTGGCGCACACCGGTCCCAAGGTGATGATTATGAACGGCTGGTCCGGCTCCGGCGGCGACGCCTTCCCGTACTACTTCCGCGAGGCGGGACTCGGACCGCTCGTCGGCACGCGGACCTGGGGCGGTCTCATCGGCATCAGCGGCAATCCTTCGCTGATCGACGGCGGTCGCGTCACCGCCCCGACGTTCGGCATGTACGAGACAGATGGCTGGGCCGTCGAGGGGTACGGCGTCGATCCGGACTACGAGGTCGAGAACGTCCCGCACGAGCTGGTGGCCGGCCGGGACCCGCAATTGGAGACAGCGGTCGCCGTCGTGCTGCAACTGCTGGAAAAGAACCCGCCGATGCGGCCCAAGAAGCCGGCGTATCCGGATCGCTCGGCGAATGGAAAATGAGACGGATCATTGATCTCAGGGAGTGCAACGATTATGAAGAATCTGCTGATTGCGACGGCGCTGGTCCTGACGACGATCGCGCCGCGCGGGTATGCATCGAATGCAGAGGAGAAAGCCTTGAAGGATTTCATTGCGGCACATGTCGAGAAGATCAAGCCGCTGGAGAAGCAGGCGAATCTGGCCTGGTGGGACGCCGCTGTGACGGGCGACCCGAACGCCTACGACCGATCCAGCGAGACGACGCTCCAGATCCGTCGGATCTACAGCGACCCGAAGGATTTCGCGTTCCTTCGGGAGATCAAGGAGTCCAGGCGGATCAAGAACAAGCTCCAGGCCCGGCAACTGACGGTGCTCTACAACAGCTACCTCGCCAATCAGATTGAGCCGGAACTGCTCAAGCAGATCGTCGAGCTGGGCACGCAGATCGAGAAAAACTTTTCCACGTTTCGCGGCGAGATCGACGGCCGCAAGGTCACGGACAACGAGATCAAGAAGATCCTCAAGGACGAGACCGATTCGGCCAAGCGACGGCAGGCCTGGCTCGCCAGCAAGCAGGTGGGCGAGGCGGTCGCGGCCGACATCGTCCGGCTCGTCAAGCTCCGCAACGAGGCCGCCCGCAAGCTGGGATTCCCGAACTACCACACGATGGCCCTGGCCACGGGCGAACAGGACGCCAAGGAGATCGACAAGATCTTCGCGGAGTTGTATGAGCTGACGAACGAGCCGTTCCGCAAGGTCAAGGCCGACCTGGATCGCATCCTGGCGGCCAAGTACGGCGTGACGCCGGAGCAGCTCATGCCGTGGCACTATCACGACCCGTTCTTCCAGGAGACGCCGATGGTCTACGACCTGGACCTGGACGTCTACTACAAGGACAAGAACATCGAGACGCTGGCCGCGACGTTCTACAAGGGGATCGGTTTGCCCGTCGAGGCGATCCTGGCCCACAGCGACCTCTATGAACGCGAGGGCAAGAATCCGCACGCCTTCTGCACGCACATCGACCGCGAGGGCGACGTGCGAATCCTGTGCAATATCCAGAGCAATGAGAGCTGGATGGAGACGGTTCTGCACGAGCTGGGCCACGGCGTATACGACAAGTACCTCGATTATCGTTCGCCGTACCTGCTCCGCTCGCCGGCCCACCCGTTCACCACGGAGGCGGTCGCGATGTTCTTCGGACGGCTGAGCCGCAATCCCGCCTGGATGCAGCAGATGCTGGACCTCTCGGATGCGCAGCGGGCCGAGATCGAACAGGTTAGCGACAGGTACATGCAGCTCAAGCAGCTCATTTTCGCCCGGTGGGACATGGTCATGTACGCCTTCGAGAAGGAGCTTTACGCGAATCCCGACCAGGACCTCAACAAACTGTGGTGGGACATCGTGGAGAAATACCAGTTGGTGACTCGCCCGCCCCAGCGGATGAGCCCGGACTGGGCCGCGAAGATCCATTTCGCCGTCGCCCCGTGCTACTATCACAACTACATGCTGGGCGAACTGCTCGCCTCGCAGTTGCACCACTGCCTCGTCACCGATGTGCTCAACGCCGGGTCGGACCAGGACGTCAGCTACATCGGCCAGCAGAGGGCCGGCCGATTCCTGAAAACCAAAGTCTTCGAGGCCGGCGACCTCTACCCCTGGAACCAGATGATCGAACGCGCCACAGGCGAACCCCTCACCGCGAAGTACTTCGTGGAGCAGTTCGTGAAATAGCCATGACGGCAAAGAAGAGAACCATCGCCCCCAAAAGCCCCGGCTTCGGCCCCCGAGGCAATTCCGTCGTCACGATCCGCAAGGTGGCGACGGAGATCCGGGATTTGATCGAGTCCGCGCGGACTCACGTCTCGGTGACCGCGAATCTGGCGATGGTGAGTCTCTACTGGAACATCGGGCGAGTCATTGCCCAAGATATCCAAAGGAATGAGAAACGGGCAGGGTATGGAGAACGACTCCTTCAGAAGTTGTCGGAGGTATTGACGAAGGAGTATGGAGCAGGCTATTCGCAAGTGAGTCTACAAGAGATGCGACGGTTCTCTCTCGCTTTCCAGATTTGTTCGACAGTGTCGAACAAATCTGTCGCCCCTCCAATTTATTCGATGGTGTCGAATAAATCTCGGATTCTCCAACCAGTGGCTGGAGAATTCGCTGCCTCTGAGATTTGTGAACCAGCAGACAGCAAATCACCTTCCAACTCGGTTGTCCAGACACTGTCTGCCGAGTTTCGTGAGCGTCTGCAGATTGATTTCCGCAGGCACTACCGGCTTGGCTGGTCCCACTATCGTCTGCTCTTGAGCCAAAGCGATCCGCTTCGTCGCGAGTTCTACTTCGAGCAATCGGCGCAACAACGCTGGTCGGTGCGAGAACTGCGTCGGCAGATCGACCGAGGCTTGTTTGAGCGGGTGGCGTTGTCCAGAGACACCGCTCAACTGGTGACGCAAGAAGAACAAACAGGTTCGACAGAGGTCGCTCGGTACGAAGACATCTTCAAAGATCCTTACGTGCTCGACTTTCTCGGGCTCAAGGGAGCCTATTCGGAGAAGGACCTGGAGGCGGCCATCATCCGGAACCTCGAACAATTTTTGACTGAACTGGGGACGGACTTCTGCTTCATCGCGAGGCAGCACGCCATGCGGGTCGATGACGATGATTACTTCCTGGATTTGCTCTTCTATCATCGTGGCCTGCGGTGCTTAGTCGCCATCGATCTGAAGATTGGCACGTTCACAGCGGCCGACAAGGGACAGA
>CAZDTD010000082.1:0-13059 GCA_964507995.1 uncultured Pirellulales bacterium
GGATGTCTTTTATACTTTGGCCGTCATCATCCATTCGTCCAAAGGAGCGGAGTATGAGAGCGGAGACAGCGGTATTCAGTCTCGCAGCGGTCGTCTACATCCTTGCTCTGGCGGCTTGTCCCATCAACTTCGCCAGGACGATCCGTGTAGCGAACGACGGATCAGCAGATTACACGACCATCCAGGCGGCCATCGATGCGAGCGTCGATGGCGACACGGTCTTGGTTGCACCGAGCACCTACACCGGTCATGGGAACCGCGACATCGATTTCAACCGTAAGGCCATCACCGTCCGGAGCGAAAATGGACCCAGAACCTGCATCATCAAGTGCGAGGCGTCACGGAATGATTGCCATCGTGGTTTCTACTTCCACAGTGGTGAAGACGCCAATGCCGTTGTCCAGGGTTTTACCGTTACTGGTGGTTACACCAGTGATAGCTACGCGGAGCTCCATCCTTATGGTGGTGGCATCTACTGCAACAATGCGAGCCCTCGCATTGCCGATTGTATCGTGACCGGCAATGTAGCGCCGTGGGGAGGCGGGGGAATCGCGATGATCGATTCAAATTCAGTGATGATCGGCTGCGTTGTCTCCAATAACGTAACCAATTCTACGGGAATGGGATTGGGCTATGGCGGAGGGGGATCAATCTGTAACGGGCATCCGAGGCTCCTCAATTGTCTCATCACGGGTAACGTCAGCAGCAATGGTGGCGGTGGCATTCGTTGCGACCGCAGCAACGTGACTCTGAGTAACTGTACTATCTGTGACAATCGGACCAATGGTCTGGGAGGAGCGATCACGTGTACAGCGGGTCAGGGAAACAAGGTCATCTTCAACGACTCCATTCTCTGGGGAAACGAAAGCAAAGATGGTATAGCCAACCAGATTCATCTCGGGAACACTATACTTGGGGCTGTCCAGTTAGAGATGAATTACTGTGTCGTGCAGGGCGGTGACGAGTCTGTGAAGGCACCGCGTGGTTATGTGGTGGGCAGTTGGACGGATATCGACCCGCAGTTTGCAGACCCAGGTTACTGGGATCGCAACGGCACGACAGACAACAGGAGATGGGATGATTTCTGGGTCGGCGGGGACCACCATCTGAAGAGTCAGGCGGGGCGTTGGGATCCTAATTCCGGCAGTTGGGTCCAAGACGACGTGACGAGTCCGTGCATCGACGCAGGCGATCCGAACAGTCCCATCGGCGACGAGCCATTCCCCAACGGAGGCCGGATCAATATGGGCGCTTACGGCGGAACCGCCGAGGCGAGCAAATCCTATTTCGGCGATCCGGTGTCCGAAACGATCATCGCGGGCGACATCAATGGCGATGGCAAGGTGGACTGGCTGGACTTGGACATCCTGGCCTCTCACTGGCTCCAGGATGTGTGGAAGTGAGACGAGATGGTACGTGATACGCACCCTACCTAACTTCGGACGTTCCGATCTTCTTGCCTTCCGGCCTCCGCGTCCCTGCGGCTCTGCGTGAGATCAAGCCGTTTGTCCGAACGCAAGGTGAGCGGGTGCGTACAGGGAGTGCAGGTCGTAAAATGTGCCGACATGGCGAAAACTTGTGTTTTCCGCCGGCTTCGCTGGTATAATGGATTTTATGGCAAAATACCCGATATTCATGGAGCTTGGTGGCCGCCGCGTCGTCGTTGTCGGCGGCGGCGCCGTCGCAGTTCGCAAGGCTGAGGTCCTGCTGGGGGCCGGCGCACGATTGGTCGTCGTCGCACTGAAGCCGAGCGACGCCATGACCACGCTGTGCACGAAGCAAGGGGCCGAGCTGGTTCGAGACCGCTACGCGAAGCAGTACATCGGCCAGGCGGTGCTCGTCATCGCTGCCACGGACGATCCGAAGGTCAACGAGCAGGTCTATCGCGACTGCCAGGAGCTCGAGATCCTGTGCAACGTCGTGGACGATCCCCAGCACTGCGATTTCTTCGTCCCGGCCGTCGTCCGCAGGGGCGACCTCCAGATCGCAATCGGGACCGAAGGGTACTGCCCCGCCTACGCCGGACATCTGCGACAGCGGCTCGAAACCATGTTCACCGAAGAGCACGGCAAATTCCTGGCGGAACTCGAGAACGTCCGCAAGCAGATCGTCGATCAGGTCTCCGGCGTCGCCGACCGCAAGACCCTGCTGGGCAGACTCGTGGACGACGAGTCCTTCGAGTACTTCCGGGCCAACGGTTCCGAAGCCTGGCGGCAGCGAGCCCAGGACATGATCAAGGATTGCGCGTAGAGGTTCCCCTGCCGGATGAAGAGGGTGCGTAATACGCACCCTACGGACCACGACCGTATGTCATTTGTAGGGTGCGTACCACGCACCGTTCTATCTGTCCCTCTTTTCATTGCAATCTCACGAGTGAGAATCCAACGACGACGGTATAATCTCACTGCATGAGCAACAGCATAGAACTCCTGGCCCCGGCGAAGGACGCTCCGACCGCGCGTGCGGCGATCGAGTGCGGAGCGGACGCCGTCTATATCGGCGCGGGGCGATTCAGCGCGCGGGAGGCCGCGGGAAACAGCGTATCGGATATCCAACAGGTCGCGGCGTTCGCACACCCGTACTACGCAAAAGTCTACGTGGCTCTGAACACCCTGCTGCGAGACGAGGAATTGCCCGCGGCCCAGAGGATGATTCGTCAACTGCACGAGGCCGGGATCGACGGCCTGATCGTGCAAGATGTGGGCCTGCTGGAGCTGGACCTGCCGCCGGTGCCGCTGATCGCCAGTACGCAGATGCACAACGCAACCGTCGAGAAGGTACAGTTCCTGGAGCAGGTGGGTTTTTCCCGCGTGATCCTGGCCCGGGAGCTGACGCTGGACCAGATCCGCGAGATTCGCAGCCAGACGCAGATCGAATTGGAGTGTTTCATCCACGGTGCCCTGTGCGTCGGCGCCAGCGGCCAGTGCTACCTCAGCTACGCGCTCGGCGGCCGCAGCGGCAACCGTGGCCAGTGCGCCCAGCCGTGCAGGAGGTTGTACAGCCTGAAGAACCAGGCGGGAGCGGAGATTGCGAAGGATCGCCACCTGCTCTCGCTCAAGGACCTGTGCCTGGCCGACCACCTGGAGGAATTGATCGACGCAGGCGTCACGTCCTTCAAGATCGAAGGCCGGCTCAAGGACCTCCCCTACGTCGCGAACACGGTGGGCTTCTACCGCCGCAGGCTCGATGCGATTCTGGCTACCCGGGGTCTGCACCACAGCTCGTCCGGCGCCGTCCGGCTGGCGTTCGAGCCCAACCTGGAGCGGACGTTCAATCGCGGCTTCACGGACTACGGATTCACTGGCCACAACGGACCGATGGCGTCCATGGACACGCCCAAATCCATCGGCGAGTTCATCGGGACGGTCGTCCGCGTCGAGAAATCCTGCTTCGTCCTCGACGGCAATCGCGAGTTGCACAACGCGGACGGCCTGTGCTTCTTCGACAGCCAGAGGAACCTCGATGGGACCGTGGTCAATCGCATCGAGGGCCGCAAGGTCTATCCACAGAAGATGCAGGGCATCCGGGCCGGCCTGGAAATCTATCGCAACTTCGATTACGCGTTCAGCAGGACGCTCGCCGGGCGGGCGGCCGAACGAAAGATCGGCCTGACGATGTCCCTCCGAGAGGCGGGAGACGGCCTGACTCTATCCGCCACCGACGAGGACGGCAACCAGGCCGAAGTCACGATCCATGAAAGGCAGCCGGCCGAGAAGAAAGAGCCGGCCGAGCAGACCATCCGCACGCAATTGACAAAGCTCGGCAACACGATCTTCGAATGCACGGACCTGCAACTCCAGACTCAGGACACGTACTTCCTGCCGGTTTCAAGGCTCAACGCCGCCAAGCGGGAGCTGGTCGAGCGGCTGCTCCAGGTGCGCGAGGCGAATCGGCCCCGCCCGACCGGCAGCGTCCAACGGAACGATGTCCGCTATCCCCAGGGACACTTGACCTACCTGGGCAACGCGCTGAACGCCAGGGCGCGGGCCTTCTACCGCAGGCACCGGGTCGAGACCATCGAGCCGGCGGCGGAATCCGGCATCGACCTGTCCGGCAAGGTCGTCATGACGACAAAATACTGTCTCCGGCGGGAACTGGGCCTGTGCACAGGCCGTAGTGGAAAGGCCCCCGCGGAGTCGCTGATCCTGGAGGACGAGGACGGCCGCCGGTATTCGGTCCGATTCCGGTGCGGCGATTGCGGCATGGACATACTTCTGGGCAATGGGAAGGCAGATTGATGAACGACCACGTTGCGGAACTCACGACGGGCCTGTCGGGCCTCGACCAGGCGCTCAAGGGCATCCTCGCCGGCGACAACATCGTCTGGCAGGTCGATGCGGTCGAGGACTACATGGCCGTGGTGGGTCCCTATGTCGAAGCAGGCCTGCGTTCGGGCCGCAAGGTCGTCTACTTCCGGTTCGCCAGTCACCCGCCGGTAATGGCGAAGGCGGAGTCGGTCGAGATGCACGAGCTGGACCCCGCCGAGGGCTTCGAGACGTTCATCGCAAGGATTCACACGGTGATCGAGGCCGCCGGCCGCGGCGCTCTGTACGTCTTCGACTGCCTCTCCGAGCTGGCCGCCGACTGGTATTCGGACTCCATGCTCGCCAATTTCTTCATGCTGACCTGTCCCTATCTCTACGACCTGGAGACGGTGGCGTATTTCGCGCTGTTCCGCAATTCGCATAGTTCCCGGGCCATCCGCCCGATCACGGAGACAACACAACTGTTCCTGGAACTCTACCGCCATGCCGGGGCCCTCTACGTCCATCCGCTCAAGGTACAGTTCCGCTACTCGTCCACGATGAACATGCTGCACAAGTGGGACGGCGACGAGTTCCGGCCCGTGACATCAAGCGTGCTGATCTCCTCGATCCTGTCGTCGGTGAACTGGTCCGACCTGAACGCCGACACCCGGCCGGGCTACTGGGAGCGGGCCTTCATGGAGGCCCAACAGATCCTCGACGCCGCCGACAACGGAGTCTGTCCCCCGAAGAAACTGCGGGAGACGTTCGACCATCTCAGCCGAATGGTCATCTCGCGGGACCCCAACATGCTCAAGCTGGTCTCGCAGTATCTGACGCTCGACGACGTCCTGAACATCTGGAAACGGATGATCGGTTCCGGCCTGGTCGGCGGCAAGACGGTCGGCATGCTCGTCGCCCGCAACATCCTCAAACGCCATTCCGACCGCTTCGCCAAATTGCTCGAAGAGCAGGATTCGTTCTACGTCGGCTCCGACGTGTTTTATTCCTATCTCGTTCGCAACGGCGTCTGGTGGCTGCGTCAGAAGCAGCGGAACCCCGCCACGTTTATGGAAGGCGCAGTCCAGGCCCGCCAGCGAATACTCCAGGGCCAGTTCCCCGACCACATCCTGGAGCAGTTCGAGCAGATGCTGGACTACTTCGGCCAGTCGCCGATCATCGTGCGATCCAGCTCGCTCCTCGAGGACAACTACGGCAACTCCTTCGCAGGCAAGTACGAAAGCGTTTTCTGTCCGAACCAGGGGCCTCGGGAACGACGTCTGGAGGACTTCCTCTCGGCCGTGCGGACGGTTTACGCCAGCACGATGAGCGAGAAGGCCCTGCGATACCGCGAGCAGCGAGACCTGCTCAACCACGATGAGCAGATGGCGCTGCTCGTCATGCGAGTCTCCGGCGAGATGCACGGTCGATATTACTTCCCCCAGGCGGCGGGCGTCGGATTCTCCTTCAATCCGTACGTCTGGAACGAGGCCATCGATCCACAGGCGGGCGTGCTCCGCTTGGTCTTCGGCTTAGGCACCCGCGCCGTGGACCGGTCCGACGACGATTATACCCGGCTCGTCGCGTTGAACGCGCCCCAGAAGCGGCCCGAGGCCAACTTCGAGGAGGTCCGACAGTACGCCCAGAGACGGGTCGATTACCTCGACCTCCAGGCCAATCGCATCATGTCGGGCCACTTCCTCGACGTCGTCAAAGAAAGCGACGATCTGCCCATCGAGATGTTCGCCTCCGCCGACGAGTCGTTCTCCGGGGCCGGCGAGACCGGCGCCAAGGTCTGGGTGCCGACCTTCGACAACCTGCTGACTGAGACCGCGTTCGTCAAGGACATGCGGGAGATGCTCCACACGCTCCAGCAGGCCTACGAGTACCCCGTCGATGTCGAATTCACGCTGAATTTCGTGGACCACGACTCGTACAAAATCCACGTGGTCCAGTGCCGGCCGCTGCCGGTCAAGGGCACCGAGTCGCCCAGGCCGCCTGAAGTGGAGGTTCCGCGGTCCGATGCGATCATCGAAGCCAGCGGCGCGGTCGTCGGGCACAGCCGGCACACGCGGATCAGCCGGTTCGTGTACGTGACGCCATCCATCTACGGTCATCTGTCGCTCCAGGACCGTTACGAAGTGGCCCGGCTGCTCGGCAAGATCAACCAGGCGTGCGAATCCCTCGTGGACGGCGTCCTCATGTACCTCGGGCCGGGACGCTGGGGCACGAGCGATCCGTTCCTCGGCATTCCGGTCACATTCGCAGAGGTGAACCGGGCCGCGGTCCTGTGTGAAATCGTCCAGATGCACGAAAATCTGGTCCCGGATGTCTCGCTCGGGACGCATTTCCTCAACGAGCTGGTCGAGACGGACATGCTCTACATCGCCCTGTTCCCCGACCGGGGCAGCAACTATCTGCGACGCGATTTGTTCGAGAATTCGCCCAATCGCCTGCTGCAACTGGTCCCGAAGGCCAGCAAATGGGTCGATGCAATCAAGGTTGTTGACGCCTGCGAGGCCGCCGACGGAACGGGAAGCATCTTCCTCAGCGCCGATGCCTTCAAGCAGAAGGTGGTGTGCTATTTCGTCCGCGCGTAGGACATTCCACAACCAAAACAAGGGGAACTGCGAACGGAGGAAAAAACAGGCGGCAATGCAGAAGGCCCATTCTCGCAGGGGGGCATGACTGCACTGCCGCCTCGAACGAGGGTTAACCCTCGATTTTATCGATGGTTATAAGCAGGTGCTTCTGGCGATGACCAATCCTCCGCTGGCTGTTCTTGCGTTTGCGGAACGAGGTGACGTACAGCTTGCGGCCCTTCGTGACCGCATCGCCGGCGGTGGACTTGAACGACGCCACGACCTTGGCGCCGTCGATGTACGGCTTGCCGATCTTGCTGGCGCCGTCGCCACCGATAAACAGGACCTTGTCCAGGTCGATGGTCTTGGCGTCGGGGGCCACGTCGGTCAACTCGATCTCCACCTGGTCGCCCACGGCCACCTTATACTGCTTGCTACCCTGCTCGACAATCGCGTACATCTGCGAGACTCCCGGTCCAACCGTTCAAATATTCGACTCTTGGCAAAACCAAAAGAATAGTGTATGCCGATACAAATGTAAAGACTTTTCCACAGGATTTTTCTATCCGGAGCCGGCTTGGATGCCGCTCGGAGGTGGATGGATTCATTTTTCGGAGCACCTACATGAAACTGGCTATGGTCAATGACAAACTCGTCCCCATGGAAGAACTGGACCCGGCGCACCTCGACCGGGGAACCTATTTTGGCGACGGGGTTTACGAGGTCCTTCGCAGCTACAACGGCAAGCTGTTCGCCCTGGAGGAGCACATGGCGCGATTCGCGGCCAGCATGGCCGCCCTGCGCATCACAGGCATCGAGGTCGGGGTCATCCGGGAGCGGGTTTTGCAGGCCTTCAAGGCCGCCGGCCTGGTCAACGCGAAGATCTACTTCCATGTGACCCGCGGCTCGGCCCCGCGAAATCACACCTGGAAGAAGGACATCGTGCCCAACTTCTTCCTGACGATCGGCGAGGTGCCCGACAGCTCGAAGGAGAAGGCGAAGGGGATTACGGTCTGCACGCACCCGGACCTGAGGTGGAAACGGTGCGACATCAAATCGCTGAACCTGCTGCCAAACATCCTGGCCCGCCAGGATGCGGCGGATCGGGGCTGCGACGAGGCCATCCTGGTCAACGACGCCGGCCAGATCACCGAGGGAGCCGGCTCGGCGTTCTTCGCCATCCTCGACGGCGCGCTGTGCACCGCCCCGCTGGCGGCCAACATCCTGCCCTCGATCACCCGGCACTTCCTCGTCAAGCTCGCCCACAACATCGGCATGCCCATCCGGGAGCAGTGCGTAACGCCGGAGCAGGCCGCCCACGCGGACGAATTGTTCATCGCGGTCACGACGAAGGACATCGTGCCCGTCGTGAAATTCGATGGGACGCCCATCGGGCAAGGCGTCCCCGGTCCACGGGTCAAGGCGCTCATGGCAGAGTTCCAGAAGTTCACCGTTTGACCGACTGCGTTTCTCTCCCACCGGAAGAACATCGCGTCGTCACGAGCGCCCGGACCGCCGTCCCACATCGCGAGCATGTGTTCCGTCGAAAAGCAGGCACGGCCAATTCCTGGAAAAGCAGGAGTTGGCCGTGCCGTTACTATCTCATGTCAGAGAACACATGCCGTCGTTACGACGTCGGAACGGCCCCTTTGAACAGAAAGAGCAACGCCAGCACGCAGATCAGCATCACCACCGCCGGCACCATCCAAACCTTTTGCCACTGGAACCGCCCTTCCACCCGGCACTTGTCCATGACGATCCCGGCGAGCTGGGTACCCAGGAACAAGGCGATTCCGCTCTGGGCAGTGAAAATCAAAGCCTGCATCGAGGCTTCGGCGCCTTTGGGCGCCACGGCCCCGGCGAACATCTGGCCGGCAATGATGAAGAACACGTATGCCAGGCCGTGAAACGCCTGACTCGCGGCGATCACCCCGGCCGGCCTCGGGAGCACGTAGATGGTGAAGAGGATCAACCAGGAGGCAGCGCCGATCGTCAGCGTCCACTTATAGCCGGCGTGCGCCACGAGCCAGCCCAAGACAAACAACGTCGCAAGGGCCTGGGTCGCCTGGGCAATGGCCATAGCGGCCGGGACGTTCTTCGGAGCAATCCCGTTGTCCTGCATGAACTGGCCGGTGCCGAGGAAGTAGAACTGCTGCATGCCGGGCGCGGCCATCGAAATGATGATGAAGATCAGGAAACTGACGTCCTTCAGCATGTCGAAAGCGCTTGCGCCGGAGGCCGCTTCACCCGCCGCATTGGCCGGCGGCGTCGCAGGCAGCCAAGCGCCACAGACCACGGCCATCACGACGGACAGCACCGCCGCAAGAACGAGGCAATCCCGGCCCTCTTCGCCCGTCTTGAAGATCCAGCGCCAGCCCGTCAGGAAGTAGCCTGCCAGGGCCCAGGCGATCGGCGCCCACATGAAGATGTAGGGCGACTTGGCGCTGGCGCCGTTGGCCGCCAGATGGTGGAACATCAGCGAGTTCACCAAAGGCAGCGTCGCAGCGTAGCAGAACGCGTACACCAGCACCACGGCGAACAACGAGGCGAACTTCCGCTTCCAGGCCGCGATGAACAACAGCAGCGTACCCACCAGATGTGCGCCGGCCAGGATGAATTCCGTGTTGATCCACCGGTCGGCCACCTGCCCGGCCACGAGCGGCATGAAAATGCAGCCCAGCGGCAGCGCCGCGTAGATCCACCCCGTCTGCTTGCCGCTGAACTTCAGGGGTCCCAGAAGCCGGGTCGCGAGCACGGGATACCACGCACCCCAGACCGCGAACTCCAGGAACATCATCGCACTGAGCTTGAGGTACAGACCCAGTTCCATTCCGAACATTTGATTCTCCTTAATCGCACGAACGCGTTATTTGCATGCCGCCTTGAGCCGTTCGAGAGCCAGCTTGATGTCGCCGAGCCGGTTGTCGCCGGCCTCGCGTTCGATGGCCATCACGCCCTTGAACCCGACCTCGCCCAGCACCGCGAGGAACCGCTCGATGCCGACCTGGCCATCGCCCCAGGGGACTTCGGCGCCCCACGTGCCGGGCTTCGTCGTCCGAACGGCGTCCTTGACGTGCAGGTGGCGAATCCAAGGCGACAGCGTGCGAACCGCCTCGATCGGGTCGCCCTTGTCGTAGAGGATCATGTTGGCGGGATCGAAATTGACGCCGACGGACTTGTGGTTGAGCTTCTCCAGGAAGTGACGCAGCTCTTTGGCCGTTTCCTGGCCGGTTTCCAGCAGGAGGGTCAGGCCGTTGTCCCGCGCGATGTCCGCCAGCACGCGAATTCGCGAGGTCACCTTCTCGGCATAGGCCGGGTTGCTCTCATCGACGAAGCCGGCGTGCATGGACAGCAATTTCACGCCGAGCTGCGCGGTGATCTTGGCCGCCCCTTCGAACAGGCCGCGATTCCGCTCCCAGCAATCGTCGGGGACGACGCCGCCGGTGACTTTGATCGTGTCGAGCGTCGAATAGTCTTCCTGCGGGAAGTCGATCATCGTGTTCGTGATGGTCCATTTCTGCGCCTTGATCGCATCGAGGACCTTGCCGCTGCTGTCCTCAACCGCGGCGCGAATCCCCAGGTGCACATGTTCAATGCCCACCTCTTTCATCGCCGAGGCGACGCCTGCGACATCCGTCCGAAGAGACCAACTGCATACGGCAACAGGCCAGTTTTTGCACTTCATCGCTTCAATCTCCATTCTGCAAAACGAGTCTATTTGATTGCGACTCTCTTGTGGGTGTCGATGGACTTTCTCTCGGCCTCGACGATCCGGACCGAGTCCCGCGATTGTTCCAGCGTGAGGATCTGCGGGACGGACTCGCCCCGGACGACCTTCGCGAAGTGCTCGATCTCGCGGCTGTATCCATCGCCTGCGGCCACCTCGGGCGTGAACGCCTGTCCCTCGCCCGGGCAGACGCGAAACGCCGGGCTGCGGGTGCAGTCGTAGACGATCGTCGCTTTTTCGAGCACGAGGTTGAAGCTCATCTCGAACCCGAAGGTCGGGCTCATTCCCCATCCGCCCTCGGCCACGATCACCTGGTCGTCGCCGTACTCGTACTCGGTGACGATGTGAATGAGATGACCGCCGGGCTTCTTCGCCCCGTGGCTGCACACCGCCTGCGGCATCCCGAGCAGATACTGCACGTAGTCGGTATCGTGGATGTGCAGGTCCAGGGCGACGCCGCCGCTGCGGGTCTCGTCGATAAACCAGTTGTCCACGCTCCAGCCCGGCGCCGAACCGAGGCGCTGGAACATGCCGGCGACGACCTTGCCGTACTGGCCGCTGTCGACAATCTCCTTGGCCTTGGCGTATTCCGGCCAGAATCGCACGCAGTGCCCGATCTGGAGGACCTTGCCGCTCTTGTCGGCCGCACGGATCATCCGCTTGCACTCGGCCGCGGTCAGGGCCATGGGCTTCTCGCACAGCACGTGGGCCCCGCCAAACAGGGCCTTCTCGGAGCAGTCGGCGTGCAGATACGTCGGCAGCGTCAACGAAATCGCGTCCAGATTGGCCTTCGCGAGCATCTCGTCGAGGCCCTGATACACCTCGATCCCTGTGAAGTCGATCTCGCCCTCGGCGCCTTTGATATTGCCGACGGCCCGCTTGGTGTCTTCCTTGATGTTGGGATTTGCGTCGCAGATCGCGACGACCTGGGCCCCCTCGATGGCCTTCCACTGGCGGAAGTGCATCCGTCCCATGAACCCGAAACCGGCAATCCCTATTCGCAACATTCCGGTACCTCCTTCCCGCGCAGAGCGCGGCTCCAAAAACCCGCCCCCGATGACTTATGATGTGACATCTTCTGTCCGGCCATGGTTACACACTCACGACAGCCCCGGCATTCCGGCGGCGCGCGATTCTACCAGACCCTTCGGGAACCCGCAAACGGATTTCCTTCCAACGACACATCAAAAACCATGAATCAAGCGGGGTCCCATAATGCGCCGCGACCGGCGATTCTCGCGTTGAGAGCCTCTCGCGAACCGGGGCGAGAAAAGGCGTGAATCCCGTCGGCGACGGCCGTATGATGGTCACCATGATCCGCCCGAACGCTCGGCGGCCGGCGACACCGTGACATAGGGGACAGACATGACACCCAAAGAACGACTCTACGCAATCCTTCGAGGCGAGCCCCACGACCGACCGGCGGTCACGCCCATCTTCATGGCCTGGGCCGCGAACTTCATCGGCCGGACCTATCGCGATTACTATCTGGACGGCGATGTGCTCGTCGCGTCGCAGCTCGCCGTGGTACGAGCGTTTCACCTCGACCAGATCAGCGCGATCAGCGATCCCTGGCGCGAGGCCTCCGCCTACGGCATGGAGTTCGACTACCCCGAGCACGGCGTCGGACGGCCTCGCGAGATGCTGATCCAGTCGCCTGCTGACATCTCCAAGATCCGACCGTTTGACATCGAGAACGCGCCCCGGCCCAGACAGCGAATCGAGAGCGTGCGAAAGATGGCCGAGGCTGTCGGCGCCACACACAGCGTCCTCGGGTGGTGCGAAGGTCCCCTGGCGTTATACGCGGATCTGCGCGGGGTCGAGAGCATGTTCCTCGACCTGATCGACACGCCCGAGATGTATCTACAGGCCGCCGAAGTGTTGATCGAGAATCAGATTCGCTTCGCGCGAGCCCAGGTAGCGGCCGGCGCGGACATGATCGGCGTGGGCGACGCGGTCGCCAGTCTCGTCAGTCCGCCCATGTACGAGCGGTTCGTCCTGCCGTTCGAGAAGCGGCTCTTCGACGCGATTCACGAGGCCGGCGCCGCGGTCAAGCTCCACATTTGCGGCGACATCAGCAACAAGGTCGGCCCGATCTCGCAGACCGGCGCCGACGTCATCGATCTCGATTGGATGGTCCCGATCGACCGTTCGCGAGCGATTGTGGGCCCGAATGTGACGCTGTGCGGCAACTTCGATCCCACGGCGATCCTGCTCCAGGGGACGCCGCAGGAGGTGGCCGAGGCGGCGCGCCGCTGCATCGCGATGGGCGGTCAACGATTCATTCTACAGCCGGGCTGCGAAGTCCCGCCGGGAACATCCGAGCAGAACATCCGCGCCTTTTGCCCGTGCGAGGGTTGTCTGGTCCCCGAAGTGCTGGCGACGGCATGACGCTGTCAATACATGGCGGCCTTCAGACCATCTCTTTGCATCCGCTTGTCATCGATTCCGTTGTGACTAACGGACTCTTTGTGCATCAGGGACAAGTACGTAATTGCAGTCTGAG
>CAZDTD010000082.1:13159-16104 GCA_964507995.1 uncultured Pirellulales bacterium
TCCAGAGCAACCGTGAAGACAGGAAGATTCATCGAATATCTTCCCTGCGAGTC
Organism: uncultured Pirellulales bacterium; assembly: GCA_964507995.1. Lineage (GTDB taxonomy): Bacteria > Planctomycetota > Phycisphaerae > Sedimentisphaerales > Anaerobacaceae > PLanc-01. The sequence continues at coordinate 13,213 of CAZDTD010000082.1, forward strand.
CGCCTGTGAACTCCTGTCATACTCGAGGGTGTCCCCCGGTGCGTTGGACCAACAGTACTCAACGGTTGCCCCTGCTATCGGGTTGCCTTCGGTGTCCGTTACGCTCCCGCTGACCGACGCCCGAAACGTGTGCGATTCCAATACAGAACCGATGCCTATGAGCAGAAAGACGACCAGCACGACAGCGCATATGCCCAGTACCCAGCGAAGGATTTTGAACTTCACCATTTTCTGCTGATAACGCCGTGCATCCGCGTCAGACGGAAACCGCAGCCAGCGGCATGCTGCTCTCCGATGCCCTGTCGCAGGACAAGATGGGCGTTTCCCTGGCGGCGCATCGCCTCTCCAGGTGGTCCAGGACGTTCATGTAGTTGATGTAGGAATCATAGGGCGAATCGTACGGATTGAAGTACTTGTGCACGTCGCCGTCGGAGAAGTACTTCGTGCACATGTAATAGAAGTGGTCCGAGACCTGGAGTTTTCGCCAATCCGCGAGGATCCGCTCGTCGTTGGCCCGCTTGATCCGTTTTTCCAGCCGGTAGAGCTCGTGGATCGCGTTGGACTGCATCGGGTTTCCGAGCCAGGCGGAGAGGTCCCGCTCGGTGTCGGCCCAACTGATGACGTGCGGGACGTCGATCGTGCCGACCGGTTCATAGGAGGCCGCCACTTCGCTGGGCGTCTTGAAGTCGTTGTCCGGATGGCGAAGGATCTCCTCGGGCAGGCGGCGTATGAAGTCGAAGATGCCGGTGTCGGCCCACTGATGCTCGCCGAGCGTCTCATAGTCCATAAACAGGTTCACGACGTGTCCGTTGCCGTTGACCGCGTTGACCCAGCGGGTGAACTTCTCCGCGGTCAGAGGCCATTCCGCCCAGTGGCGGTTGGAGAACCGGAAGGCGATGTCGTCGCTGAGCGAGTAGTTCTTCAGCAGCATCTTCAGCCGACGGCAGCCCTTCGGCTGGTACACGAAGTTCGAGCTTCGGTAGCCCAGGATCTGGTCGGCCCCTTCCGTGAGGATCGCGTCGAAGCAGCCCATCGCCTCGATCAACAGGGCCAGATCGTTGTTGTAGATCAGCTCCGTGTTGCGAAAGACCTTCGGTGTCTGGCCGAAGAAATCCCGCACGAGAGCCATCTGCTTGCGGACCTGGTCGATGAATTCCTGTCGCGAGTAGAGGAAACTGAGGCTGTGATAGTACGTCTCCGCCAGGAACTCGACGCATCCGGTCTTGGCCAGCGCGTGGAACGTGCTGAGCACCTCGGGACTGTACCGCTCCAGTTGTTCGAGCAGCACGCCGGTCAGGCTGTACGCGACCTTGAACCGCCCCTTATGCTGCTGGATGAGGCGCAGCAGCGTGCGGTTGGCCGGGAGATAGCACTTGGCGGCCACCTTCTTGCAGATGGCGGCGTTGCGTCCCTCGTCGAAGTATCGGTCGTCGTTGTCGAAGACGGTGTAATGGCGCAGCCGCATGGGCTGGTGGACTTGAAAATAGAAACACACGGAGGGCATATCTGCACCAATCCTTTCCGATCCTGTCGATCCTTCCTTGCGTGAGCGAAGGCTATGCGGGCACGAGCGTTTCTTCGTAGACCCGCAGGCAGCTACTGGCTGCATCGCGCCACCGCAGTTTGCGCACCTCGAAGTTCCCATGATTGCGGAGGGTCAGCCGCAGCGGGGGATATTTCAGCACGGCCACGATCTTGTTGGCCATCTCTTCGACGTCCCAGAAATCCACCTTCAGGGCGTGGCGAAGCACCTCGGAGACCCCGCTTTGCTTGCTGATGATGACGGGCACGTCGTTGTCCAGCGCCTCGAGCGGCGCGATCCCGAACGGCTCGGAGACCGACGGCATCACGTAGAGGTCCGCCATGCGGAAGATTCGCTGTACGTCGTCCCCTCGGAGAAAGCCGGTGAACAGGACCTTGTTGCCGATCCCCAACTGGGCGGCCAGCTCGACCGAGCGATACATCAAATCGCCTGATCCGGCCATGACGAACTTCACGTTGTCCATCACGTCGAGCACCCGCTTGGCGGCCTGCAGGAAGTACTCGGGTCCCTTCTGCAAGGTGATCCGCCCGAGGAACAGGACGACCTTCTCCTCCCGCCGGATGGTCTGCGGCTCCGTGGACCACACGCCGTGACGCTCGACCCCGTTGTAGACGACCTCGACCTTGTCGCCCGGAATTCCGTAGCGGCCGATCACAATGCTCCGCGTCAGATGGCTGACGGCAATCACCTTGTTGGCCCGCTGCATTCCCTCCCGCTCGATGTTGTAGACCATCTGGTTGATGCTCTCGCCGCTGCGGTCGAATTCCGTGGAATGGATGTGCACGACGAGGGGTTTGCCGGTCATCGCGGCCACGCCCACGCCGGCTGGATAGGTCATCCAGTCGTGTGCGTGAATCACATCGAAGTCTTCTCCCTTCGCCAGTTCCATGGCCATCGACGCATACCGATGGACCTCCCGATACAGGTCTCCCGCATAATCCGATCCGCCCCCGTTGCCCACATCCTGCACCGTCTCGTCCCCCGCGGCCTCCCGTCGCAAACGCAGGACCTCTTCGACCTTCTTGTCGTATGTCTGCGGCGTCGCATACGCCTGCAGCGGGGACATGATCGCCTTGAAACTGACGTTGGTCATCTCTTCGACGTGGGACGCCTTGCGACGAGTCATGCGGCTCTTCGCCTGGGGAGTCAACAGCCGCACGTGTGTCGCGTACTGGCTTTCCACCGTCTTGGGAAGGACGAATGTCACTCGCACGCCCAGTTGGTCCAGCGCTTTCGTCAAGCCGTAACAGGCCGTGCCAAGGCCCCCGCTGATGAACGGCGGGAATTCCCAGCCCAGCATGAAAACGCGAACGCGCGTCCCCTCATCGTACAGTCCCATATGTCCTCAC
>CAZDTD010000083.1:0-16067 GCA_964507995.1 uncultured Pirellulales bacterium
GTTGGATTCGAAAACCACGTCAATTATTTTCATTCAAAGGGACGCGGCCTGCCCCGAGACCTGGCAAAAGGACTGGCGATCTACCTCAATTCATCTTTAGTTGACCGATGTTTTCGTCTGTTCAGCGGTCACACACAGGTGAACGCCACGGATCTGCGAAAGATGCGTTACCCTTCCAGAAAGCAGATATTGGAGCTTGGCCGGGAGATGAAGGCACGTCTGCCGGACCAGGAGAGGATAGACGCCGCGTTGGAAAAGGTGCATAGCGAAAATGGGTAAAAGCGGGATTGCCGTAACCGAGACCCACCAACAGTCCCAAGGCTGTCTACCAGATTGAACCATCTGCGTTGAAGCTCCTGCGCGTATTCGAGACATCAGAGTGGCCTGCGCGGTTGTCGGAATATCTGGCGTCGGTCGGTACTCTCAAACGCTTGTATGCCCGAGAGAGAGACGCCATGCGGATTCCGGTGACACTCCAACCTGGAGCGAGCATCCATTTGTCGCCGGGCGGGCAAAATGTCCTCGTCAAGAAGATCCTGGATGACTTCTGCCCCATCTTCACGCCCGGAGCAAAAGTCCTATACGTAGGCGATACCGAACGGAAATGGGCGTACTTTGATTCCGACTGCCTCAAAAAGTTGGGCGTACAAATCGACGAACACGGCAAAATGCCCGATACCTCGATGAGATATCGTGGGAGACAGAGGTCTGGATTGCGGAGTCCCCCACCCATCTGATTCACTTCAATGGGGAACGATTCCTCGGACCATACGAGTAGAGCCAAGCAGTACACGATGGAAGAAGGCCGCGGGGGCCTGGATATGGAGCCTCCGTCCGACGTTTGCGTTTCTTTCGGCAATAGCGTTCTATCGACGCTTGTTCATCTGGACCGCTTGACCTTCTTGTATTCGAGCAGGTCGATGTAGGTACGGAGTTGGCCGGCCATTTCCTTGTCGCCCTGTTCCTGCATGAGTTGGATGTGCCTTCGGACGACGGCAATCGCCTCGTCGTAGCGATTCTGGAGTTCCAGGGCCCGGGCGAGCTTGCGGTAGTGATCCACGTTGGCCGGTTCCAGGGCGAGGGCCTTGGCGAACGCATCGGAGGCGTCCTTAAAATCGCCTGTCATCGCCTGGACCTCGCCGAGCCAGTCCCAGACCACGATGAACCCCGGGTTCTCCTGGAGCTCGATCCGGAACGACTGGGCCGCTTTGGCGAGGTGCTCGTTGGATTCCTTGCGTCTGTTTATCCGGTCCAGTTGAATGCCCAATCGCATGTGGACCTCGCCGATCTCCGCGTGCTTGAGTCCGGCCTCGACGCGGCCCTTCAGGGCCTCCTCGAACGACGCGACCGCCTGCTCCGGCTGGTTCTGGGTCAGATGTATCAGGCCGATCTCCTTGAAGGCAACGAGGGCCAGCGACGGATTCAGATCCACCGCTTCCTTGTATCTTGCGATGCTCTGCTCGTACTCGTGGGCAGCCTGGAACCCGGCGGCCTCGCGCATCCGTCGCTCTGCGAGGATCTCGGTGGTGCCCTGCCGGACCACCGGTGTCAGCAGGTGCTCGACCGGGGCGTAATCGTCGGTGAGGACTGCATAGCCCGCCTGTTCCGAAAGGAACTCCATATCCGAATCGTCAAGAAGCCAGAATCTCAAGTGAGGATTCTGCTCAGCAAGGATCGCGCCCGGGTCGATCTGCCGTCTGGCCGCGACGACCACGAAACTATCCCGCAACGAAGGCAGGCCGATCTCGCTCGTGATGACATAGACGTGCGAGAAGGTCTGCTTCAGTGTGTTCACAACTGCGCCGAGGAGTTGACCATTGTCGTACGCGTCGATCAGGTTGACCAAATACGCGCCGTCGTCGGTCAGCAGGCAGGCGATCTTGTCGTTGAATTCCTGCGTCACGAGGCAAGACGGCACGACGTAGTCGTCGACGACGTCCTCGTAGATGACATCGTACTTCCGCAGCCCATCGCGGGCCTGACTGTGCAGAAGCTGGTTTACATGGCCTCCGGCGTCCATATTGATTGTCCGGATGCGCGTGTTCCTGTCGAGCCCGAGCGCGGAGACGGCCGCCTTCGTCGCGTCCGGATCGACCTCGACCACCTCTACGCAACCGTTCGGCCAGACGGCCTGGAGATATCGGGGGAAGGCGTATCCGCCGCTGCCGAGGACCATCATGGACGGAGTGATCTTGTTCTTGCACAGGCCTCGCGTCAGAGCGGCCCAGACTCTCGCGTAGAAATATTGCAGGTTCGTCTCGTCGCCCAGGATCACTTCGGTCCGCGTGAGTTTGTCCTGCACAAGGGCCCGCTTGTCGGGACGGTTGGAAATCCGCCGCACGGCGATGCGGTTGTACGCGGTTTCGTCCTCGTAGACGACATTGGGGTCCAGCGGTCTTCTGAGCCTGGCGGCGCTGCCCGCATCCTGGGCCCAGTCGGCCGGTGCCATACCCATCGTCAGCAGCGCGCCAAAGACCATCGCCCACAAGTACATGACCCAGCAACTGGTCCAGTAGAGGATCGCGATGGCCAACAGCGCCGCCCCGAGGCCCCAGATGATCGTCGTGACGCCAAACGTGGCGATCAAGTAGAAACCGGCCAGGAGGGTCCCGACGATGGCCCCTGCGGCTGCGCATGCATAGACATCGCCCAGGGTGCGGCCTGACGCGAGACCCTGTTCCAAGGCCGTTTTGACAATTACGGGGCCAACGGTCCCCAGAAGAAAAGAAGGTGCAAGGAACACCAGCAGCACGTGAACGAACACATGGGCCGGCCAGCTCAGACGCCACATCCAGGTCCACGCGGCCACGGCGTTGTTCACGACGATGAGGCCGACACACGCAGCGGAAGCCAGCCCGAACAGCACGGCCAGAGCCCGCCGGGGATGATGGCGATCCGCAATCCGGCCGCCGAAGTAGCTGCCGGCGGACAGGCCCGCCAGCACGATGCCGAGGATGGAAGTCCACGTATAGAGCGACGATCCCAGATCGCAGGCGACGAGTCGAGAGGCAACCAGCCCCAGGATTGTGATACAGCCGCACGAGAAGAACAGAGTTGCGCTCGGGACGAGTATCCTCGGGAAGTCCTTACATTTAGCCATAGACACCGCAGTCCTTATAATTCAGGCAAAGCAGGAGTATAGCGGGGATGTCGGATGTGGACAAGCGGGTGGAACGCCCAAACGGGCAATATCGCGTCGAGGGACGGCCGGGCAGCAAGCGGCATCCGCACGTCGTTGTGATGTCCATAGCTTGTGGCGTCGATCATGGCTACAACATGCCAAAAGCTTTGCAGACACCGGTCGTGTCCGGTATGGTAGTATCCAGAACTTGTTGCGACGTGCCCTGGGGCACAATAACCTGGACTTCTGTGGATTGGGGAGGTTACGACAGTTGGCCGAGCGGCGACGACAAAGCGACGAGTCCCTCTGGTTCAAGGACGCCGTCATCTACGAGCTGCACATCAAGTCCTTCTTCGACAGCAACGGCGACGGCATCGGCGACCTCGAAGGCGTCATCCAGAAGATGGACTACCTCCAGGACCTGGGCGTAACGGCCTTGTGGCTGCTTCCGTTCTACCCATCGCCCCTGCTCGACGACGGGTATGACATTGCGGACTACCTCCGCGTTCACCCGGATTACGGTACTCTGACCGACTTCAAGAGGCTTCTCCGCGAGGCCCACAGGCGAGGTCTCCGCATCATCATCGAACTCGTCATTAACCACACGTCGAACCAGCACGCCTGGTTTCAGCGGTCCAGGCGGTCCGAGCCCGGCTCGACGACCAGAGACTTCTACGTCTGGAGCGATACGACCGATAAGTATCACGACGCGAGGGTCATCTTCACGGACTCCGAAACCTCGAATTGGGCATGGGACCCGGTCGCCCAAGCCTACTACTGGCACCGGTTCTACAGCCATCAGCCCGACTTGAACTACGACACGCCGCAGGTCCGTCGGAACATCTTCCGCGTGTTGGACTATTGGTTCAACATGGGGGTCGACGGGCTGCGGCTGGATGCGGTGCCCTACCTGTTCGAACGCGAGGGCACCAATTGCGAGAACCTGCCTGAGACGCATGCCTTTCTCAAAGAGCTGCGGGCCCACGTGGACAGCAAATTCAAGGATCGGATGCTCCTGGCCGAGGCGAACCAGTGGCCGGAAGACGCCGCCGCCTATTTCGGCCAGGGCGACGAGTGTCACATGGCATTCCACTTTCCGATCATGCCGCGTTTGTTCATGGCCATGCGGATGGAGGACCGCTTCCCGATCATCGACATCCTCGACCAGAGCCTCAACATCCCGGCCAGTTGCCAGTGGGGCATGTTCCTTCGCAATCACGACGAACTGACGCTTGAAATGGTCACGGACGAGGAGCGGGACTACATGTACAAGTCCTACGCCAAGGACCCGCGGGCCCGGATCAACGTCGGGATTCGCCGGCGTCTGGCCCCCCTGCTGGACAACAGCCGCAGGCGGATCGAACTGATGAACAGCCTGCTGCTGTCGCTGCCAGGGACGCCGATCCTGTACTACGGCGACGAGATCGGCATGGGCGACAACTATCACCTCGGCGACCGCGACGGCGTCCGCACCCCGATGCAATGGTCGGCCGATATGAACGCCGGGTTCTCCAAGACGAATCCCCAGCAATTGTACCTGCCCGTCATCATCGATCCGGAATACCATTTCACGACAATCAACGTGGAGAATCAGACTCGCAATTTGTCCTCGCTGCTGTGGTTCATGCGGCGGATCATCTCCATGCGAAAGCGGTTCAAGGCATTCGGTCGAGGCGAGATGCGGTTCCTGCCGTCCGACAACAACAAGGTGCTCACGTTCCTTCGGACGCATGAAGACGAGCACATCCTGGTCGTCGCCAACCTGTCGCGATACTGCCAGGCGGTGAATATCCAGATGCCCGAATACAAGGGGTTCTGGGTGAGGGAGATCTTCAGCGACAACGAGTTCTCCCGCATTGCCGAGGCTCCGTATCCGGTGACGCTGACGCCGCATGCGTTTTACTGGTTCACACTGCAGCAACCCGTTGCTCCGATCCGCATCGAAACGGGCAAGAGCCCTGACATCCAGGCCGGGACGTCCTGGGACAAGATCCTGGACAGCGCCGCCATGCCGCAGATCCTGGCCGCGATGCAGGACTACGTTCGGGACGCGCGATGGTTCCGCGGCAAGACCCTCCGAACGCTGAGGATGGGGGACTCGCTGACCGTGCCAACGCAAAGCGGGCCCGTCTACGTCCTTCTCCTGGACGTCACCCAAGGCAATCGGGACGTGAGCAGCTACATCGTGCCTGTCGGTTTCGCCACGGGCGACGCACAGGCTAAGGTTCGGCAGGACTCGCCCGAGACCATCATTGCGCGGCTCCGGCTCCTCGACCGGGAGGGAATCCTGTATGACGCCGCTTCGAGCGAGGATTTCCAGCATGCCCTGTTGGACATCATTTCGCGGGGGCGGAACCGCAGGATGGATGGAGGCGATCTCGGCATCCGTCGCAGCGACAAGTTCGCCGCAATTCTTGGCGACAAATTCCTGCCTCTCGAATCCCGTGTCGTGAAGTCCGAGCGGTCCAATACCTCCCTGAACTGCCAGGACACCTTCTTCCTGAAGCTCTATCGCCACGTGGAGGAGGGGATGAATCCCGATCCGGAGTTGTTGCGTCATCTCACGGATGAGACGGGTTTCGTGCATACCCCCGCGTTCGGCGGGTCCGTCGATTGGCGGCGACCACATCGCGGGCCTCTGAGCCTGGCGTTGCTGTTGCAGTTCGTGCCCAACCAGGGGGACGCGTGGTCACTCACGCTCGACAATCTCGACCGCTCATACGGCCACGCGCTGGCTCTCCGAGGCAAGGTGAACGCGTTGGAGCCGGTGCCGCTCAGCATCGGCCCGATAGAGCCGAACGCCGTTCCTCCCGTGGTGCAGGAGTTCATCGGTCCGATGTACAGCGAAATGGCTGGCCTGCTGGGTCGGCGGACCGCGGAACTGCATCTGGCGTTAGCCTCGCTTTCCCAGAGTCCCGATGTCACACCGGAACCCATTTCCCTACTTTACCAGAAGTCTCTGTACCAATCGATTCGCGGACTGGTCCTGAAGGTCTTCGGCATGCTGGAGGGTAGCCCCACCCCCATCGACCCGACGATCGCAGATCGCCTCGACAGTACCCTCGCAGCCAAGAAGGCGATCTTAGGCCGGCTCGCCTCTCTCGTCGGCAAGAAGATCACCGCGGTGAAGATCCGCACACACGGCGACTATCATCTCGGCCGGGTCCTTTACACCGGGAAGGATTTTGTTATTATTGATTTTGAAGGTGAGCCGACGCGTTCCATGACGGAGCGACGGCTCAAGCAGCCGGCACTGCGTGACGTCGCCGGTATGATTCGCTCGTTTCACTACGCGGCCTGTGGGAACCTTATCCTGCGGGCGGCCAAGTTAGGAGCTGATGTCGACTACCTGAGATACTGGGCGGACCTGTGGCATCGCTATGTCAGCGGGATGTTTCTGCACGCCTATCTTGAAGCCGTGACCGGCAGCCCGGTCGTACCGGCGGATGTGGGCGACTGCCTGACGATGCTGCGGGTGTTCCTGATCGAAAAAGCAGTCTTTGAGCTGGGCTACGAGATGAACAACCGCCCGGACTGGTTGATAATACCTATCCGAGGCATCGAGCAGGTGATTGGGTGACTGCTGTTTGTGCTGTATCACTGGCGGCGGCAGCGTAGTGTGAGCCAGGTGCCAAATGGTTTCTGAAGGATCGTTTCATGAAGGATCAGACGGGTGTGCTGACGGAGTTCAGCCTGTTGACGGATCACGACATCTACCTCTACAAACAGGGCAACCACTTCCGGCTGTACGATAAGCTCGGCGCACACCTCGTCGAGAAGGACCACGCGCCGGGGACGCAGTTTGCGGTCTGGGCGCCGAACGCCGCGAGGGTATCCGTCGTCGGGGACTTCAATGAGTGGAATCCCAACTCCCACCCGTTATCCGCAAGATGGGACAACTCGGGGATCTGGGAAGGATTTATCCCCAACCTCGGCAAGGGCTCTCTCTACAAGTACCACATCGTCTCGCGTCACAACAATTACTCCGTAAACAAGGGCGACCCGTTCGCCTTTTTCTGGGAGAAGCCGCCCCGCACGGCGTCGGTGGTCTGGGACCTGACGTACCGCTGGGGCGATGACGCCTGGCTGAAAAAACAAGCTCAGCGTAATTCGTTGAACGCTCCGTGGAGCATCTACGAGGTCCACCTCGGCTCTTGGCGGCGGGACCCGGGCGATTCGCGTCGGCTCCTGAGCTACAACGAGATTGCCAAGCCCCTGGCCGATTACGTGAAGGACATGGGATTCACGCACGTGGAGTTCCTGCCTGTCATGGAGCACCCGTTCTATCCGTCCTGGGGATATCAGACGCTGGGCTACTTCGCGCCGTCGAGCCGGTACGGATCTCCGCAGGACCTCATGTACCTCATCGACTACCTGCACCAGAACGACATCGGCGTAATCCTCGACTGGGTCCCGTCCCATTTCCCGACGGACGAGTACGGCCTGGGTTACTTCGACGGCACGCATCTCTACGAGCACAGCGATCCCCGGCTCGGTTTCCATCCGGATTGGAAGAGTGCCGTGTTCAACTACGGCCGGCACGAGGTTCGCTCCTACCTCATCAGCAGCGCCATGTTCTGGCTCGAAAAGTACCACGCGGACGCCCTGCGGGTCGACGCGGTCGCGTCCATGCTGTATCTCGACTACTCGCGGAGGGAAGGCGAGTGGATTCCCAACCAGTACGGCGGCCGGGAGAACATCGAGGCCATCAACTTCCTTCGCCGCTTCAACGAGATGGTCTATCGCGATTTCCCGCACATCCAGGCGATTGCGGAGGAATCGACCGCCTGGCCCATGGTGACCAAACCCGTCGAAACTGGCGGCCTGGGCTTCGGGATGAAGTGGAACATGGGCTGGATGCACGACACGCTCGAATACTTCAACAAGGAATGCATTTTCCGCAAGTACCACCAGGGCAGTCTGACGTTCTCCAGCGTGTACGCGTTCTCCGAGAACTTCATCCTGCCGCTGTCGCACGACGAGGTCGTGCACGGCAAGGGCTCGCTCTACAACAAGATGCCGGGCGATCACTGGCAGAAACTGGCAAATCTCCGCCTGCTGTTGGGCTACATGTACACGCATCCCGGCAAGAAGTTGCTCTTCATGGGCGGCGAATTCGCCCAGTACGCGGAGTGGACGCACGACCACAGCCTCGACTGGCACCTGCTCGACGATCCCAAGCACGCGAGCATCCAGCGGTGGGTCCGCGATCTCAATCACATGTACCGCAACGAGCCGGCGCTTTACGAAACGGACTTCCAGGGCCAGGGCTTCGAGTGGATCGACTACTGCGACGCGGACGACAGCGTGATTACCTACCTCCGCAAGAATAAGGCAGCGGACACGTTCCTTGCAGTCGCCTGCAATTTCACGCCGGTGCCGCGCAGCAACTACCGGGTCGGCGTCCCTCGCGGCGGATTCTGGCAGGAGGTCCTCAACAGCGACGCCCAGGAATACGGCGGCAGCGGCCAGGGAAACCTGGGCGGCGTCGAGGCCATGCAGGTCTCATTCTACGGGAAATTCGACTACACCCTCTCGGTCACGCTTCCGCCGCTGGGGGTTGTCGTGTTCCGAAGACAGTTGCCGCCGGCGCAGACGGCCGTACCGATCCAGGTGGAGTGAAATCGCAGGTCGGCTTTACGCCCGGCCGTAGGCAAACGTAAGTCTTCTGAGCCTCTCTGCCAGGCGCGCCGTGGTTTGCCCCGGACGCATCCGCCAGAGCCAATTGCCCTTGCGCTCGGCGGGATGATTCATCCGGGCCCGCGAGGCAAGGCCCAGCAGGTCCTGCATCGGGATGATCGTGACCCCGGCCACTGAGGCCATCGCGATGCGGATCAACTCCCAGGAGATCTCGGACGGCGAAACCCGTCGGCCGATGTAATCGAACAGCTTGCGACGGGTCTGATTCGAGAGGTCTTTCTCGAACCAGCCTCGGGTCGTGTTGTTGTCGTGCGTGCCCGTGTAGACGATGAGGTTCTCGTTGTAGTTGTGCGGCATGTGCACGTTGCGGACCGGATCGCCGTCGAAGGCGAACTGCAGCACAGCCATCCGCGGGAAACCGTACGTTGATACGACCTCCCTCACATCGGCGGTGATGTAGCCCAGGTCCTCGGCAAAAATGGCCGCAAACGGGATCTGGCGAAACAGTTCCCGGAAGAAGCTCGCGTGCGGAGCCTGCGCCCACCGGCCGCGAATCGCCGTCTTGTGGTTGGCGGGCACCTCCCAGAAATCGACGAAGCCGCGGAAATGATCCACGCGAACGAAGTCGAACAACATCAGATTGTGCTTCATCCGGCGGATCCACCAGTCGAAGCGAGTCTCTTCCAGTCGATCCCAGTCGTAGACCGGATTGCCCCAGAGCTGGCCCGTCTTGCTGAAGTAGTCCGGCGGCACGCCTGCCACCAGACGCGGCCTCTTGTCCCGAGTCAACTTGAACAGGTCGGGATGCGACCAGACATCCGCGCTGTCGTGGGCGACGTAGATCGGTATGTCCCCGGCCACCTGGATGCCCAGAACGTTACAGTACCGTTTCAGACGAAGGTACTGTCTGTAGAAGACGTACTGGAGAAATCGCTCTCGTTCGATCGACTCACGCAGCTCGTTTCCGGCGGCCTCCAGGACGCCGGGCTTGCAATCCCGCAGGGCCGACGGCCAGTCCGACCAGGACCGCGTTTTGAACCGCCGACGCAAAGCGAAAAACAGCGAGAACGGCTCCAGCCACGCCTGATGATCCTGGACGAACCCCTCGTAATCGACCGGCGCGGGTCGGGCCTTGAATCTCGCAAACGCGGCGTCGAACAACCCGTCCTTGCAGGCGACGACCGTGTCGAAATCCGCCCTCTCCGTGGAAAATGCCGGGACAGCCGACAGTTCCGCCTTCCGCAACAGGCCGTCTTCGCAGAGCAGGTCCGGACTGATCAGCAGCGGATTGCCCGCAAACGCAGAGAAGCAGTTGTACGGCGAGTACCCCGTCCGGGCCGTCGTGTGGTTCAGCGGCAGCATCTGCCAGTAGTTCTGGCCTGCTGCTTTCAGAAAATCGGCGAACTGGTACGCCTCGGGACCGAAGTCACCCACTCCATACCTCGCAGGCAGGGATGTGATATGCATCAACACGCCGCTGGATCGTCGTCTCAACATTTCCGATTCACCATTTCCGATTTACTTTCGCCATACGATGGGAACTACACACACACGTCACTGGAGATTCAAAATCATCAATCGTAAATCCCTCAGGGTATCGCCAGCCCCAATCGCTGGGCCAGGTGTCCGAAGTGTTCGACCCAGCCCGCCGCTTTTTCGTCGCCTGCGGCCGCTTTCCGTTTCATCTCAAGGTGCTTGCTCTTGGCGACCGTGAAGAACACGTTCTGCGCGTGCTGCAAGTCCATGTCCGGCGTGAGCACGCGAAGGATCTCCAGGCCTTTTTCGATCGACCAGAGCAGGTCGAGATCTTCGGGAGAGCTCTCCCAGATGCTCGCCATGTTGTTGATCTTGTGGCTTCCCTCGAAGCTCAGCCGCTCCCGGTCCAGGGCCAGCGACAGCCGTTCGGCCTCCTCAGCGAGGTCCCGCAGCCGGTTCAAGTCGATGCGGTCCGCCTGGATCGCCGCACAGATGTCCTCGTTCAGGATGAACTCGGCCGGCGCCGACAGCGCTTTCGGCAGCGGCATGTTCATGTTCCGGATCATCGCCATGATGGCGTAATTGTGCTCGTAGATATGGCGGAACGAGCTCTCGATCTCCTCCCAGGTGCTCTCCAGCAGCCCATTGAGGATCTGGCGTTGCTGGTCTTTGAACAGGTGGGTCAGCGAGTAATTCTTGCTGTCGAAGGCCACATTCATCAGCCGCATGACCTCGTTCGTATCGCCCTTGCGGAAGTTCTTGACCAGCTCCTGCCGGATGCGGTTGAACTGGTCGCCGGGCATGCGGCCTTGGACCGCGGCGAACAGATGGTGGTCGCCCAGGTACAACACCGCGGAATCGACCGCGTATTCCTCCTGCGTGATGTTCGAGCGGATCGTCGCCCGGTTCATCGTGAGAACCTGGACGCCCGCCTCGACGTGCTCGAAATCCTCGATGGCCGCGGTGTAGCAGTAAATGGCCCGTTTTTCCTCCGAGGATTCCTCGAAGACCGAGCTCAGCGCGAAGTGCGCCCCAACGCGGTGCAGATCCACCCTCGCGGGCTCGACGTAGGCCTCGTAGACCTCTTTGCCGTTGGCGAACGGCCTTCGATTCGTCGGTGCGTTCTGGAGCATGTTCTTGAAGTCCGGCTCCAGGTTCCAGTTCTGCACCTCGTGGCACAACTGCATCGCCCGCGAGGCATACATCATCACCTGCACGGTTTCGATGCCCGAGATGTTGTCAAAGAACCAGCCGCAGCTTGTGTACATGAGCATGGCATTGCGCTGCATTTCGAGCAGTTTCAGAAATGTCACGCGGTCGTGGTGCTCCAGCTCCTTGCCCGCCACCCGGGTGATGAACTCGTTCACATTCCGCGAGGACCGGTCGTTGATGACGTGGACATAGTCGTTCCGAACCCCCCACGGGTCGGGATTGTAGGCGGCCATGCGATCCTGATAGACGGACGCCAGCCGGTCCCGGAGCCAGTCCATCGCCTCGCGCAGGGGCGCCCTCCACTGCTGCTGCCCCGAGCGGCCCTGGTCGGCCGCGCAACCACAGTTGCTGCGCCATCGCTCGACGCCGTGCGCGCAGCTCCAGGAGCTGTTCTCCCAGATCTCGGCCTCGTGGTCCGGCGGGAACTTCTCCAGGTACTCGCCGTAGACGGTGATCCTCGCGAGATGGTTGGCCTCGATGTGGTGCAGGCAGTAGGCCAGCGCCATGTCGCCGTGGTGATGATGGTGGCCGAAGGATTCGCCGTCGGTGGCCACATGGACCAGCCGGGCCGGCATATCGTCGCCGCCGAAGGAGTTCGCCAGACGCATGGCGAAGTTCTCGCCGCTGTGGAGCAGCCCGCCGTAGGCGATCCCGTGCGAAACCGGACCGTTGTAGAAGAAGACCGCAATCTGACGACCCGAAGGCAGGTTGACCAGATACGGTACGCTCGTGTCGACGTCGCCCTCGTTCACGTCGCGCCAGCGACGCGCCCCGGTGAGCCGGCGCGTGCGTTTGGCCTGACGCGGAGCCAGGATCGTGAACTTGATCCCGTGATCGACCAGCACTTCGAGGGAGGCCAGATCGACCGCGGTTTCCGGCAGCCACATCCCCTCCGGGTCCCTGCCGAACCGCATTTTGAAGTCTTCGATGCCCCAGATGACCTGCGTGTGTTTGTCATGCGGGTTCGCCAGGGGCATCACCATGTGGTTATAGCTCTGCGCGATCGCGCAGCCGTGCCCGGAAAACCGTTCCCGGCTGCGGGCGTCCGCCTCCAGGACCATCTCGTAGACGTCCGGTGCGTGCGATTCCAGCCAGTACATGAGCGTTGGACCGAAATCGAAACTGATGCTTTCGTAATTGCTGACGATATCGATGATCCGCTTGTCGGGTCCGAGAATTCTCGACGCGGCGTTTTGCCTGTAGCACTCCTCCGTAATCCTGGCGTTCCAGTCGTGGTACGGATAGGCCGAATCCTGCAGCTCGACGTATTCGAGCCACGGGTTCTCCCTCGGCGGTTGATAAAAATGACCGTGTATGCAAACGTATTTATCCATCCAGCAACCTTTCTGTCCTGCCCACCGCGAGACGGGGCCGATTGCCAAAAAACCTGTCCTGTCTAAATAACCGAATCGGTGATAATATAGCAACTTGGCGCAGCACGCAACCGGGCTTCCTCAATTTCTACCTGGCCTGCATTCCCTTGGGTTTTCCGGTGTTATCCGTAGGCGCCGAAGCCGAAGAACCAGTGCTTCTTCGCGAACCGGTACAGGACACTGCGTTCCGCGATGGCGTCGTCGCCCATGTCGTGGCTCGGACAATGTTGCATGGCCGCCAGTTCGTCGAAGACCCGTTCTCGCCCGCTGGAATCGGCGGCCTTTTCCTCCCTCGCGAACCGACGGAACAACGCAGGGTCCTCCATCAGGATGCAGCCGCGCGTACGATTCGCGGCCAGTGAGCGGAAGCGTCTCAGATAACCCGAGGCTTCCACGCGCTCGACGAGCGACGCGCCTGGATCGGCCCGGTCGCAACTGCACTGAATGATCGGGCACGGTTCGATCCACCCGGTGGGCGTAATGTGGTAGCTGATTCCGGTCGCGGCGGGACACAGTGCCCTGCCATCCGCGTCCCAGTACGTGTCCACCACAATGATCGGCGCCCACGCCCTGGCGTCGACGAGGAACCGACGCAATTGCCTGATTTGATCGCTCGTCAGGCACAACTCTGGCGTTGGATTCGGTCCAACCGGGCGGTAGATGTAGTACCAGGCGTATTGCGCACCGCGAGCGACCATATCCGTCAGGAACTCCCGCCGGACGACTTGATCGAAGTTGGACCGGCACACGCTGGTGGCGACGCCGGTCAGGAGTTTCTGACGCCGGCAGTGCTCGACGGCCTCCAGGCTCTTGGCAGCCACGTCGCGAGCCCCCCGCCGTTCGTCGGCAACGGACTCCAGACCCTCGATACTGATCAGAGGAGTCACGTTGCCTAAGCGTCGCAATCGCCTGGCGACTTCGGCATCGAGCTTGTGCCCGTTCGTGAAGAGCTGGAAGTACTCGCCTGGGAACTTGGCCAGGACGTCCAGCAATCCCTGGTGCAACAGCGGCTCGCCCCCGAGGATGCCGAAGAAACGCCCGCCCTGGCTGCGACAGTCGCGGATGACCTGCTCCAGCATCGCGGGCTCCATGTCCGTCGGCGGCGTCGCGGTGACCCAGCACCCCTGGCAGTGCAGGTTACAGCGGTTCGTAACGGAGATCATCATGAAAGCCGGGAATTGGCGGCCTTGTGCGAGACGCCGATTGAACCGCCGGACCGCGCAGACGCCTTTTGCGCCGAACGCCATTGCCTTGAGCAACGGACGCGGCGAAACCTCGCACACCAGTCGTTTTGCCAGCCTGACGTGATTGAACATTCGAACTCCAAGCCGTATTATGGCCGGCACGCAGTCAAGGCACAAGCTGAAAGTGAGTACGAGGCACCGACGAATGGACACAATCACGAGCTTCATACCGATGAGAAGAATACCGATGGGACCTGTGCTTGCCGTTCTCCTCCTGAGCACGACGGCGGCCGGTCAGGGACCAACGGCCCCCAGCGGACTGATGTGCGAGTTGATGGCCCACCCGGAGAGGGCACAGATCGGCGATTCGAGACCCGAGTTCAGTTGGATCGCGGGTTCCGTGGACGACAGCGGCAGGCAGACCGCGTACCAGATCCTCGTGGCGTCGGATCGTGCTGGTCTCGACAAGGACCGGGCCGATTGTTGGGACAGTGGCAAGACCTCCTCCTCTCAATCCACTGGCATTGCATACGCGGGCAAGTCCCTCTCGTCCAATGCGACGTACTTCTGGAAGGTGCGGACCTGGAACCAGGACGGCCAGGCGGGATCTTTCTCCGAGGCGCAGACGTTCCGAACGGGCAGACTGGACGGCCCCTACGAGACGACGCGATATCCGCTCGTCACGACGACAATCCGGCCGACCAGGGTGGTGAAGAAAGCTGAGGGAAGCTATTTCGTCGATTTCGGCAAGGCAGCCTTCGGAACCGTCGAGCTGACCCTGACGTGTCCCGAGGCAGGCCGAAAGGTCGAGGTGCATCTGGGCGAGGTCCCCGCCGGCTCCGATGCCATCGACCGCAATCCCGGCGGCTCCCGACGGTATCGGATGATGACGTTGACCTTGGACCAGGGGACGCGAACCAACCGGGTGGCGATCACGCCGGACAAGCGAAACACAGGGCCCCAGGCCATCAAGATGCCGCAATCCGTGGGTGAGGTGATGCCCTTCCGGTACTGCGAGATCGTGAACAGCCCGTGCGAGATCGACGCATCTTCGATTCGACAGATCGCGGTGCATTATCCCTTCGACGATTCCGCCGCGAGGTTCTCCTGCTCCGATCCGGTGCTCAACGACGTGTGGGAATTGTGCAAGTACAGTATCAAGGCGACGAGTTTCTGCGGCGTCTACGTCGACGGCGACCGCGAGCGGATTCCCTACGAGGCCGACGCCTACATCAACCAGCTCTGTCACTACTGCGTGGACCGCGAGTACACGATGGCGCGCTACTCGCACGAATACCTCATCACACATGCGACCTGGCCGACCGAGTGGAGCCTGCACAGTGTCTTCATGGCCTGGGCCGATTACCTCTATACAGGCGATGCCGACTCCATCAGGCGTTTCTACGACGACCTCAAGGCCAAGACGCTGTTGATGCTGGCTCGCGAGGACGGCCTGATCAGTACGCAGACCGGACGGGTCACGAAGGACGTGCTCGCATCGATCCACTTGAGCGGCAACCTGCGGGACATCGTGGACTGGCCGCACGGCAACATCCTTGGCCTCCAGGGCGGCTACGGCGAAACGGACGATTTCGAGTTCCGACCCATCAACACGGTCGTGAACGCCTTTCACTACCGGGCTCTGGTCCTGATGAGCCGGATGGCCCAGGCAATCGGCAAGAATGACGACGCCAACCATTTTGCCGCCGCGGCGGACAAGGTCCGCCAGTCCTTGAACGACAAGCTGCTGGACAAAACGAAAGGAATCTACATCGATGGCGAGGGCAGCACGCACTCCGCGCTGCACGCGAACATGTTCCCGCTGGCGTTCGGCCTGGTGCCGCCGGAATACGTGAAGTCGGTTGCGGACTTCGTCAAGAGTCGGGGAATGGTCTGCAGCGTCTATGGTTCGCAGTATCTGCTGGAGGCCCTCTACGAGGCAGGCGAAGGCGACTTCGCCCTCGAGCTCATGACGAATCGGACAAGCGACCGAAGCTGGCCGCACATGGTCTACGACGTCGGCACGACGATCACCCTGGAGGCCTGGGACAACAAGTACAA
>CAZDTD010000084.1:0-16057 GCA_964507995.1 uncultured Pirellulales bacterium
TCAAAGAGCCCGAGAAGACCACGAAGGAAGCCGTGCCGTCCACGTAACGACAAGGTTTATTCGGTCCCTGTGGGAATTCAACAGGCCGTGCGTCAGACAACTGTCGCACGGCCTATTTTATTTTCGCGGCATTGGGGCGAAGAAGTCGCATGAGGGCTTTACGATCACTGCTGTCCATCTTTGCTTGTCTGCGCCATTTGTCCATGAGAGACTGCCAGACCGGTGTCGCTACGAGGGCGTTGAAACAGTCCACCGGCAAATGTCCTTTGAGGTCATTCAACGCGTAGCAGACGATCTGGTAACCGCCCAAGGAATTGCCAGGATCCTTATGATCCACACTAACATACAAAGGATGAGTTCCGACTCCCCCCTTGACAGGTCTGCCTTGGTTCACGTCAAAAATCATCTTGGCCCCGGACAGACCACAAAGTCCCTGCTGTTCCTCAAGAATCTTGCGCAAGGCTCTGGCGGACGCACCCTGCCGACTCTTGGAGGCCCATCTCTGCTGCTGAGCGGTCAGTCTCATTCTTTTCCTTTCGTCCAATGCCACAAGTTCCCGCTTCCCAAGGCAGCGAATAGGTTGAGTCATTTAACGTGCGATATGCGTCCACTGCCTCGGATCAAGGCTCTTATCGATGTGCACGCTGCACGGCATAGACGATTGCCCACTCACCCGCGTACGAGTTGCTCTCAGTCACCTGCCGCCATCAGTGCGCGCTCCGCGACTTCCGGCAACTCGATGGGGGCAAACATCGATGCTGGGTAGAGATAGCCGTCCGGCTCAGACTTATCCTCATCGATGACGCGGAGCATATCATGCGTCTCGGCCGTTGTGTCCGCCACGGTGCGGTAGACCTTGCCCAGAATCAGACTCGCCGGATTATTCTCGTTGTTGATACAGATCACAAAACGACTCATCGGATTACTTTCTTGATTTTGAAGTCTTTCCGGCCTCTACCGTGTGCCTCAAACCAGTGTATCTCGGCTTGGCAGACCATACCATCTGAGAGTCGCACGGTGGCCATACCCTTCATCTTCCGCCAATGGCCCGTGCCATAAGTACGATTCAAATGGCGACGGATGTGTACGCCCCGCCCCGTGGCAATTACCTCAATGCCTATGATTTCGCTCAGGATTTCCGATTCCATCCTTCGCTCTCACTAACCGCCCGACTACAAGCCTCCATCCTACAAAACCATTATAGCACACCGGAAAGGGCCAGTCAATATGGATACAAGGAGTAGAAACACTTGCACATTCCTGCTCGTCCACGGTCCCTCGCACTGATCGAGACGGCAGTGCAAGCCATCACCAGCGGTATTCCACCGTCATATCGGGCTTGACCTCTGTCTACCGAGTTTTTACCCGGTTCCCATCGACACGGAGCCGGCCCTCGGAAAACAGTTTGATCGCCTCGGGAAACGCTATACATTCCTGCTCGAAGACCCTCGCGGCCAGCGTGTCCGGCGTGTCGTCGTCCTGCACGGGACAGGTCCGCTGCACGATGATCGGGCCGCAGTCGTACTCGTTCGTGCAGAAGTGCACCGTGCATCCGCTGACCTTGCAGCCGGCGGCCAGGACCGCCTCATGGACGTGATGGCCCCACATACCCTGGCCCCCGAAGCTCGGCAGCAGTGCCGGGTGGATGTTCATCACACGATTTTCGTATCGCGGCGGGATCTTCCAGAGGCACAACCAGCCGCCCTGGACGACCAGATCGACTTCCGCAGCCGTAAGTTCCTCTTCGAGTCGGGCGCTGAACGCGTCGATGTCCGGGAAGTCCTTCCTCCGGACGATCTTCACGGGCAAACCCGCCTTGTGGGCCCGTTCGACGCCCGCGACGGCCGAGAGAGAGCTGATGACCACGGTGATCTGCGCGTTCAGTTCGCCGCGTTGGATGCACTCCTGGATGTTCAGCAGGGTCCGGCCCCCGCCGCTGATGAGGACCCCGATGCGGACGGGTTTCTGTGGTGAAGCGTCATGTCTCGCTCGGCTGAACGCTTGCTGCGTGTCCCCGTGACTTCCATCGATGTCATGGCCGGCATCCAGGGCCTTGTTGACCAAGCCGTCCGCCTCCTTGTTCTTGTCCCGAGTAACATGCACAATCAGGCAGTTCTGGAACTGGGGCCGCAGTTCGTTGACCTGTTCGAACAGCGGGCGGATCAGGTCGCTCTTGACCTTGTACGCACCCTGGAGTTGTCTGACCATCAGCTCGCTATCCGTGTAGACCATCACCTCGGCAGCGCCCAGTTCCATGGCAGATTCCAGGGCCTTGACCAAAGCAGTGTACTCGGCGACGTTGTTGGTCGCCTCGCCCAGATAGAACGCCCTGGCGCACAGCGGCTTGCCCGCGTCGTCGCAGATCACGAAACCGGCCGCCGCCGGTCCCGGGTTGCCCCGGCTGCCGCCGTCGGTGTGCACGACCACTTTCATACTTGCATCTGGGCGTTTGTCAGGACCAGGATTCTCGTGCAGTTCGGACAGCGGATGAGATCATCGCGGGTCATCAGCAGGTTGACGCTCTCGGCGGTGATGCCCATGAAACAGCCGCCACAACTGTAAGCGGCGTTGCGCCCCTCCTGTTCCTCGACCTGGGCCACGGCCTCGCCGTCGTATGTCTCGGCCACGCGTTTGAAGACCTTCAACGGCTCCGGCGGGATCGCCCTGGCCGCTTCGTCCCACTCCGCCTGGATCTTGGCGATCTCGGCCTCGTGCTCGACCGCCGCGGCGTCCGTCGTCTTCCGCGTCTGTTCGAGCTGCTGCTTCTGCGTCTCGATCTGCTTGCGAATGGTCTCGCACTCCGCTTCGTCCGCTTCCATGGCCTTCATCAACTCCAGGATCTGGGTTTCCAGTTTGGAATTGTCGGCCCGCGTCGTGTTCAGTTGCGTCAGAACAGCGGCGTACTCCTTGTTGCTCTTGGCGGTGTTCAGCGCGGCCCGGAGCTTGCTGACCTCCGCATCCCGGATCTTGAGTTCCAGTTCGAGACGACTCGACTGCACCTTCGTCAGTTGCAGCTCTTCTTTTTTCGCTTCCAGCGCGTTCTGGAAAGTCCGAACCTGGTTCTCCTGGATAATGACGTTTCTTCTGCTGCGGGAAAGCTTGGCCTGAGCGGCCCGCAGACGATTCTCCACACTCTGAAGTTTCATCAGGCCATACAATATGGGTCCCATGTATTCTCCTCATGGCTCCGGGCGGCGAGCCCTCGTCGCGAACGCCCCGGAGTCCATAGTTTTGAACCGTTTATTATCAGGTACGCCATATTCTTCCGCAACCATAAAATGGCGGACCATCCGGAGATATTTTTACCGTCGCAGGTCCGTCACAAGGTCCCGCTTTCTGGGGCATGGACGACCGCGATGGAATCTGCTACACCTATGGCCATGAAAGACCTGCTCAAACAACTGATTCGGGCGGATTCGACGCCCGGTAAAGGAGAAGCGATGGCCGCCGAGGTCGTCGCGACATATTTCAGACGCCGGGGAATCGACTGCCTGCTCGATCAATGGGACGGTAACCGCAGCAACGTCGTCGCCCACGTCCAAACCGCCCGCGAGAGGCCCGCGCTACTGTTCGTCTGCCACCTCGACGTCGTCGGTCCCGGGGAGGAGCCATGGGAACATCCGCCGTTCGGGGCAGTGGAAGAGGACGGCAGGATCTACGGCCGGGGCACGACCGACATGAAAGGCGGAATCGCCGCCGTCGTTGCGGCGATCTGCGAAGCGGCCCGTTCCGAATCGCTGCGGGGCGATATCGTCTTCGCAGCCACCGCGGGCGAGGAAACCGACAGTGCAGGCGTCGTACGATTCATGCAGGACCGCCAGGGGCTCCCCCCGCTGGCCGGCGTCGTCGTTCCCGAGCCCACCGACCTGGCGGTCGTCACAGCCCACCGCGGTCTGTTCTGGCTCAAGATCACGACGCGGGGCAAGGCGGTCCACAGCTCTATGCCCGAGCGGGGAGTCAACGCCATCGGCTCGATGACGCGGGTCCTCGACGAGCTGGAGCGATACCACGTCGAGGCCGAGCCGCATCCGTTGCTGGGCAAATGTTCGATGAGCGTCAACACGATCTCCGGCGGCGAAGCGATGAACGTCGTGCCCGACCGCTGTACCCTCGGCGTGGACATCCGCACGCTCCCCGGCCAGGACCACGAGGCGATCCGGTACGATTTCGAACGCATGTTGGCCCGGCTCAAAACGAGCGTTCCCCTGTTCGACGCGGAGCTGGTCATCGACCGGTCCGCCGCCGCGGTCGAGACCGATCCCGAATGCGAGTTCGTCAAGCAGTTCTGCTCGGCCGTCGGGGTCGATCTGACGAACGTGGTGGGTTTCACGACGGACGCCCCACACCTGCTGCCGCTCGGGGCCCCCATCGTGATCTACGGACCCGGCAAGCCTTCGATGTGCCACCAGACCGACGAGTACATCGAGGTCGAACATCTCCGAACAGCGACCGAACTGTTTACCAACGTCATTCGTACCTTTCTGACTTGAGCCCGACGAAGAATCCGGACCCCGAAGAAATTTTGACGGGCCTCCGATTCTTGTCGATATTTGGACTTGACATTCCGTGTCGGGTTCCATAGGATGAGGAGGAAAGTGCTCGTTTGCACGGAGTTTTTGCATGGTTCGCTTTAGGGACAACAGGCATACGCATTCGACAAGTCACGCTGTGACGACGCAGATGCTGTGCCTGCATTTCGCCGCCAGCGCCGCCGTGATTTGCGCCGCCATCGTAAAGGCCGCCTCGGGAAAGGAGGCTGCTCCCTAAAAGGACCTGGTAACGAGTCGAAAAACCAACCAAGCCTTTCAGGGAGCAAGAGACCCTGAAAGGCTTTTTTCATTTCCACTGAACCAGCAGGACCGGAGGTCTTGCGAGGACATAGGAGGTCTGTTTCATGACGGAGAACAAAGGGATCGACGACGGCCGGAATCCCTCGGCCCAGTCCGCCCGGGGACCCGCCTGGCGGTACGACGAACTGACGGCAAGCGGCGTGGACTACAACGATGCCCAGCTCGCGAAGAACTACGACGCGCGCCACACGCAGTTTCGAGACTTCGAACGCGAGGCCGAACAGATCATCTCGGCGCTCGGGCTGGACGCCTCGGCCACGGTGATCGACATGGGCTGCGGGACCGGCGCCTTCGCCCTCCACGCGGCGAGGCATTATCGCAAGGTCTACGCGGTGGACGTCTCCGAGGCGATGCTGGACCTCGCCCGCCGGAAGGCAGAAGAGGCAAACGTGGGCAACATCGAGTTCTGTCACGGCGGCTTTCTGACCTATGAACACCGGGCCGAACCCGCGGACGCCGTTGTCTCGACGGTGGCTCTGCACCATCTGCCCGATTTCTGGAAATCCGTCGGCCTGTACAGGCTGGCGCAGATGCTCAGGCCGGGCGGCCGGTTCTACCTGTTCGACGTGGTCTTCTCGTTCCCGGTCGAGCGGTACGAGACCTCAGCCGCACAGTTCGTCGGCGCAATGAACGAACAGATGGGCCCGACCGGACAATCCGAGCCTGCGACGCACATCCGCGACGAGTACAGCACCTATAACTGGATCATGGAAGGCCTGCTCGAACGGGCGGGCTTCCGAATCGATAACGTCAATTACACCAATGAATTTCTCGCGGGGTATCTATGTACGAAGAAAACCAATTCGACGCAGTCCAGACCATGACGACACGAAACCGACCGACGCTTCGCCAATTCCGAGGGACGGACCTGTTCGCCGTCAAATCGCTGGTGCACCGGGCCATCGCGATCTGCTATCCAGGCCACTATTGCATGGAGGCGGTGCGGTTCTTCGGCAACTACCACAGCAACGAGGACATCCTCCGGGACGCGCTGGACGGCTGCACGCTCGTTTTCGACAAGGCCGGTCGGATCGTCGCAACCGGCACGCTGGCCGGCGACGAAATCAAACGGGTCTTCGTCGAGCCCGCCTTGCAGGGACGCGGTCTCGGCCGGCTCATCATGCAACGCCTGGAAGAGCAGGCCGTCACCCTCGGCATCGACACGGTCCGCCTGGACGCCTCGCTGCCGGCCAAGTCGTTCTACGACCATCTCGGCTACATCACGGTCGAACCGGCGTTTCTCAACGTGGAGAACGGCCGGCGTCTGGACTACTTCCGAATGCACAAGTCGGTGGAGAGGACGTCATGAATTCGTTATATGCGTCGAGGATGGGCACGATTCCCAGGTCTTTTGTCCGTGAGATACTGAAGGTGACGCAAAACTCGGAGATCATCTCGTTCGCAGGCGGGCTGCCGAATCCACGGTTCTTCCCCGTGCAGGAAATCGCCGAGGCGGCCGCGACCGCTCTGGCCGGAACCGATGGCTCCCCGCTGCAGTACGGCCCGACCGAAGGCTATGCCCCCCTGCGGGAGTACATCGCGCAGCGATACCGGGAAAACGAAGGACTGAACGTGACTGCCGACGAGATTCTGATCACCAACGGCTCCCAGCAGGGTCTGGACCTGATCGGCAAGGCGTTCCTCGACAGGCAAGACGCGATTGCGATCGAACGGCCCGGTTATCTGGGCGCGATTCAGGCCTTCTCGGCCTATGAGCCCCGCTTCTACGCCGTGCCCCTGCAGGACGACGGCGTAGACATCGACCGACTGACCGAGGTTCTACGAACGCGCCGCATCAAATTCTTCTATACGGTGATCAACTTCCAGAACCCGTCGGGCATCAGTTACTCCGAGGGAAAACGGGCCACCCTGGCGGATGTCCTCACAGGATGCGACACACTCGTGGTCGAGGACGATCCCTACAAAGAGTTGTGTTTCGAGGGGCCGGCAGGATCCTCGATGCGCCGGTGGCTGGGCGACCGAGCGGTGCTGCTGGGATCGTTCTCGAAGATCGTGGCGCCGGGACTTCGCATGGGCTGGATCTGCGCCGCACGCGAAACGCTGAAGAAGTTCACTGTGGCCAAGCAGGCCAGCGATCTGCAATCGAATTCGTTCTGCCAGCGGATTCTTTACCAGTACCTGGTCAACCACGACATCGACCGGCACATCGCCATCCTGCGAACTGCGTATCGGCAACAGAAAGACGCCATGCTGTCGGCCATCGAGACGCACTTTCCCGCAGAGGTCCACGTCACCCGGCCGGAAGGCGGGATGTTCCTGTGGGCCACGCTGCCGCCGCAACTGTCGGCGATGGAACTGCTCGAGCATGCCGCTCGGGAGAAGGTCGTCTTCGTCCCGGGCACGCCCTTCTTCGTTGACGGCGGCGGCGCGCACAACATGCGATTGAACTTCTCGAATGCCGACGAGAACAAGATCGAGGAAGGGATCGCCCGACTGGGCCGAATCATTACGAATCTGCTGAACCGCAAAGGAGGATCGCCGTGAAGGCGTTGACATTCTCCATCGTGGACGTGTTCGCCGAGCGGAAGTACGCCGGAAATCAGCTCGCCGTCATTCGCGAGGCGAAGGACCTTTCGAGCGAGGAGATGCAGAAGATCGCGGTTGAAATGGGGTTCTCGGAGACCACGTTCATTCTCTCAGACACTCCGCGTGACGACGGCTTTGACGTGCGGATCTTCACCCCGGGCGGCGAGGTGCCATTCGCGGGACATCCGACCCTCGGGACCGCGTACGTCATTCGACGCGAAATCCTCAAGCAGCCAACAGACCGCGTGACCCTCAATCTCAAGATCGGCCGTATCCCCGTTGCCTTCGAGCCCCAACCCGACGGCGAGGACATCCCCTGGATGACGCCGAAAGAGGCGAGTTTCCACGAGGTGTTCGAACCCGAGGAGGTCGCCCCCCTGCTGCGCGTGCGGACCGAGGACATCGACGCCGATTTCCCGATCGAGACAGTCACGACGGGTCTGCCGTTCCTGTTCATTCCGCTGCGGAGCCTGGACGCGGTCAAGCGGGCCGCCGTCGTCAAAGATCAGTGGCTCGATTGGGTCAAGGACCACCAAGCGAAGATGGTGTTCTTGTTCTGCCGACAGGCGGTCGAACCCGAGAATCACATTCACGCCCGCATGTTCGGCGACTACTACGGCATCGTCGAAGACCCGGCCACTGGCAGCGCCAATAGCTGTTTCGCCGCGTACCTGGTCAAGCACCGCTATTTCGGCGGCGACAGAATCGACGTCCGCGTCGAGCAAGGCTATGAGATCGGCCGGCCGTCGCGAATTTACCTGAGGGCAAGAGAAAATGGCGGAAGGATCGCCGTCGAAGTGGGCGGACGAGTGTTTGCCGTCGCGAAAGGAAATCTGCTATGAGAATTGAGGAGACAATCAAGAGTCTCGCGTGCGATCTCGGAGCCGACCTCTGCGGCATCGCGCCGGGAGAACGTTTTGGCGACGCTCCCGCAGGATTCCACCCGGCGGACGTCTTCCCACGAGCCAAGTCCGTCGTGGTCGTGGCCAAATGCGTGCCGGAAGGTCCCTTCCACGCCGTCGGAGGAATCCCCTACACGACCATGAACAACGTCATTTTGGCGGAAGTCACGCAGTTGGTCGTCTCGCTCTGCTGCGCCATCGAGCGACGGGCCGCCGTGCAGGCGGTGCCGGTCCCGAGCGAACCCTATGAGTATTGGGATGCCGAGAACTCCGAAGGCAAGGGTCTGCTGTCGCTCAAGCACGCGGGACGCCTGGCCGGGCTGGGCGTCATCACCGCCAATTCCCTGCTCACCAACGAGCGGTACGGAAACCGCATCTGCCTGGGAGCCTTGCTGCTGGACGTCGACTTGGAAGGTGACGACATCGTGGAACGGGACTACAATTGCCAGCGGTGCCATCGCTGCATCAACGCATGTCCCGTCCGCGCGATCAACGGCGGGATCGTGAACCAGAAGCTGTGCCGGAAGAACTCCGGCGGCAGGACCGCCAAAGGCGATCCGATCTACGTCTGCAACACGTGCCGACGCATTTGCCCGAACGGCCCTGGCCTGCGGAACAGAAACTGATCGAAAGAAATCGACGTGACGAACGACAGAGAGCGAACCGCCTGTTGCGGCCTGTACTGCGGCGCGTGCGTCAACACCTGTCCCTGGACTCAACGGTACCTCGCCCGCAAATCGGAACGGGAGGACCGGCACGACTCCGGTTCAGACGCTTGTTGAGCCAGGCCAGCGGATCGGGTATAAGTATCCGCCTGGACACGAAAACGAAAGACGCTCGATATACGAAATGGAAACTCTCATGACTGTGCACTTCAAGAAGTATCATGGGCTGGGCAACGATTACTTAGTGATCGATCCAAACGTCGAAGATTTCGCGATGACCGAGGCGAATATCCGCCTGATTTGCGACCGCAATTTTGGCGTCGGCTCGGACGGGATTCTCTACGGCCCGACGTTCGAGGGCGATCTGCCGAGCCTGCGGATCTTCAACCCCGACGGCAGCGAGGCGGAAAAGAGCGGCAACGGCCTGCGGATCTTTTCCAAGTACCTCTGGGAGAAGAAGTACGTCCACTCGAAAAGCTTCAAGATCAAGACACTCGGCGGCGTCGTGGACGTGCAAGTCAAGGACGAAACCGCCAATCTGATCCGCATCGACATGGGCAAGGTGACGTTCGTCAGCGACGAGATTCCCATGGCGGGCGAGCGCCGGGAGGTCGTCAACGAATCCCTCGACATCGACGGCGTCCCCTACAACGTGACGTGCCTGTCCATCGGCAATCCGCACTGCGTGATCCCGATGCAGGAAGTGAACGAGCAGATCGCCCGCGCGCTGGGACCCCACGTCGAAAACCACAAGATGTTCCCGAACCGCATCAACATGCAGATCGTGCGGGTGATCGACCGGGCCAACATCGATGTGCGGATCTGGGAGCGAGGGGCGGGCTACACGCTGGCCTCGGGCAGCAGCTCCTGCGCCGCCGCCGCGGCCTCCCACCGGCTCGGCCTCGTGGACAGCGACATCACCGTCCACATGCCCGGCGGCACGCTGCACATCGAGATCGCCGACGACGGCCGGATTCGCATGACCGGCCCGGTCGAAGGGACTTTCGAAGGCAACTTCCACAGCGACCTGCTCAAGAAAATCCGAAATCCAAATATCGAAATCCGAACCAAGCACGAATGAACAAAATCTAAAATCCCAAACGGATCATCCGATACGCGCCAGCGTTTCGGTCATTGGGGTTTCATACTTTGGATTTGTTTCGGATTTCGTGCTTCGGATTTCCCATGGCGTAGACTCGCTTCCTGCCCGTCTTATGCGGGATTCCTGGATTCTTCCTCGTCGTGGGGGTGGTTCGACGCCGGCGTGAGCAGATCCTCGCGAGCGACGATGCCGCCGGAGATGAGCATCTTGAATCCCTCCTCCACCGTCAGGTTCGTGACGATCATCCGGTCGCAAGGGACCAGTTGGAGGAAACCCGTCGTCGGGTTCGGCGTCGTCGGGATCAGGATCTTGGCGAGTCGCTGGCCGGCGGGATCGTCCACATACCCAGTCAGGAAACCGATGGCCTTGAGGCCAGGACAGGGAAACTCCACGACGACCACCGACTTGAACGCGGCGCCCTGCGGCTGCGAGAGGGCCTCCATCACCTGCTTGGTGGCCGAATAGATGCCCCGAGCCAGCGGGATTCTCAACCAGATGGCCTCCCACGCCGCAATCAGCCGTCGGCCGACGAGATGCTGTCCGAGTCCTCCAATAAAGTACAGCAGCACCAAGAGCAGCAGGATCGCGAACACCGAGACGTAGAAATCGGATCGGCCCTCGCCGTCCGGCAGAGCCTGAACCCAGTGCAGTTCCACCATTTGCCTGGTGATGTATTGGACAACGGGCCGAAGCAGGCTGGCCGACAGCCGAAACAGCCATCCGACGACCAGGAGCGTGACGCCCAGCGGCACCAGCACCAGCATGCCCGACCCCAACCGCCGGGCAAGCCACTTCTTGGAGGTCGCCCAAATCCCGAGTTTGCTCACGGTTCCCATAACACCTCTCTGCACTGGCGGAATTACGCCCGAAACCCCTCGGCCCACATCGGAGGCAGACGGCTCTCCATCGAAGTGCGAGGATTTCGGCAATTGTACGGCCTGTCCTTCTCCGCCGCAAGCTCCGATGCACAGGCGAATCCTCCGCACGTATCGAGAATCCTCGCCGTGAGGGGCCTACTGGCTCAGAACGCGAACTGTCCCTGAAAGGCAGTCTGGAAGTCGTAGACGTCGTTGAAGTCATCGATGGTGTCGGTGGGCTGGGCGGTCATCCATTCGTTGTCGACAAGGATGTAGACGATCTCGCCAAAGTCGCGGGTCGTTCGCAGGCCCCAGGACTGCAACACGAGCCGGGCCAGCCGGCCGTATCGTTCAACAGCCATTCTTCGAAGGCCTTCGCAAAGGGTCTGCCCGCTGATGTGGCCCTTCTCCTTCGTGACATTCCGGATCGTGTAGCCCAAGCCCTCGTAGACGAACCGATACGCTGCAGGGCAATAGAGCCCGGCCGCGCGGGCGATCTCATCGATACTCTTCTGCATATCTACTATGTGCTATGGACTATGTACTACTTGGACCGTCGCAACAGCCCAAATCGTAAATAGTAAATCGTAAATCAGAAATCCTACGAGAT
The DNA here is from genome assembly GCA_964507995.1 of uncultured Pirellulales bacterium. Lineage (GTDB taxonomy): Bacteria > Planctomycetota > Phycisphaerae > Sedimentisphaerales > Anaerobacaceae > PLanc-01. The sequence goes on from CAZDTD010000084.1 coordinate 11,534, forward strand.
TTTCTGTCCCGGCTTGGCGCCGGCGTCGGGGGACAGGACAAAGATCTCCTTGCCGCCGGAGCCGGAGGCGAGGATCATGCCCTCGGACAGGCCGAATCGCATCTTGCGTGGCTTGAGGTTGGCAAAGAGAACCACATGCCGACCGACCAGGCTCTCGGGCTCATAGGCGGTGGCAATGCCGGCCATGACGTTCTTGGCGCCCACGCCAACGTCCAGGACCAGATGCAGCAGCTTGTCCGCGCCTGCGACGCGCTCGGCGCTGATGACCTTCGCCACGCGCAGGTCGATCTTCGCGAAGTCGTCGATGGTGCATTCCGGCTTGATCGGCTCGAACGCCTCGCCCTGCGGCGCAGGGGTCGCAGCAGCAGCGGGAGCCTGGCTCTCTTTGCTTTCTTCTACCATGGCGGTAACCTTGTCCTCGTCAATTCTCTCGAATAATCGCTCGAACGCACCGATCTGGTGGTTCTCCAATGTCTTGTCCACATCCGCAAACTGCAGCGGCTCGACTTGCAGGAACTTCTCGACCTTCTGCGCGAACTGCGGCAGGATCGGCTTGAGGTAGATCGTCAGGACCCGCACCGCGTTCAGCACAGCGGTCAGCGTCGTCAGCGTCTTGCCGGGGTCCGTCTTGGCGGTCGCCCACGGTTGATGCTGCTCGACGTAGCGGTTCGCGTCGTCCGCCAGGGCGCCGATCGTCCGCACGACTGTCGCGTAGTTCAGGCCTTCGTAGCCGGCCACGATCTGCTCCTTCACGGCGGTCAGCCGGCCGAGAAGCTGTCGGCCCTCGTCGTCCAGGACGCCGAGCCGGCTCTGGAACTGCCTCGACAGCATGGGACCCGAGCGCGACGCCAGGTTGGCGTACTTGCCTACGAGATCCGAGTTCGTCTTGCCGATGAAGTCCTGCATCGCCAGGTCGATGTCCTCGACCGCATCCGTCAACTTACTGGCGTAGTAGTATCTCAGGTACTCCGGGTCCAGGTGCTTCGCGTAGGTGCTCGCCTTGATGAACGTCCCGCGGGACTTGCTCATCTTCTCGCCGTTGACGGTGAGGAACCCGTGGACGAAGAGCCGGTTGGCGGTCTTGAAGCCCGAGCCCATGAGCATCGCCGGCCAGAACAACGCGTGGAAGTACATGATGTCCTTGCCGATGAAGTGGTACAGCTCGTTGGCAGGACTGTTCCACAGTTCGTCGAAGTTCAGGCCGTTCCGCTCGCAATAGTTGCGCGCCGAGGCCATGTACCCGATGGGCGCGTCGAGCCAGACGTAAAAGTACTTGTTGTCCTCGCCGGGAATCTTGAAGCCGAAGTAGGGCCCATCCCGCGAGATGTCCCAGTCCTTCAGGCCCGCGGTGAACCATTCGTCCAGCTTGTTCGCGACGGATTTCTGCGTGTAACCTGCGGCGAACAGGTCCTTGAGCCGCTGCTCGTAGTCGGCCAGCCTGAAGAAATAATGCTCCGATTCCTGCAAGACCGGCGGCGTCCCGCACAGGGAACAACGAGGCTGGACCAGGTCGGTCGTCCGGTAGGTCGCGCCACAGACCTCGCAGGAGTCGCCGTACTGATCGACCGCGCCGCAACGGGGACAGGTGCCCCGCACGAGCCGATCCGGCAGCGACATCTTGTCCGTCTCGCAATAGGTCTGGGCGACGGGACGTTTCGCGATGGAACCGGCTGCGTTCAGGCGGGTGAAGATCAGCTCGCTGAGCGTCTTGTTCTCGGGCGAATGCGTCGTGTAGTAGTTGTCGAAGGCCACGTGGAAACTGGCAAAGTCGGCCGTGTGTTCCCTGTGGATTCGCTCAATGAACTGTTCCGGCGTGATGCCCGCCTTGCGGGCGCTGATCATGACCGGCGTGCCGTGCGTGTCGTCGGCGCAGAAGTAATAACATCGGTTTCCGCACATCCGCTGGAAGCGAATCCAGATGTCGGTCTGCACGTACTCCACGAGGTGTCCGATATGGATGGGCCCGTTCGCATAGGGCAAAGCTGACGTGACAACGATCGTTCGAGGCATTGTTCTCCTTGTGTTTTATTGCTGCACGCCGTCGGAGTTGTCGGGAATCTGCTGCGGATCGTCCTGATCCTGCCGCTCCTCGTCAAAAGCCTCCGGCGGCTCCTCGGGAGCCTGGGGCGCCCCCTCCGAGACCTGGGGCCACTCCTTGCGAGCGTCCCGACGCGGTCCTCGGCCCGACCGGTCCCGACCCGACCGTCGCAATCCCCGGGAGGGGCCTTCCCGTCGGCTGCCGTTGGCGGGTCGGTCGCCCTGCTGCACCGGCCCATCGGCGTTCGTCTGCGGCGGTTCATCAGAGACTTCCGACACCTCCCCAGCAGACGGGGATGGCTCACGCGGCCCCTGGGGCCGTTCATTGCGAGCCGGCCGACGTGGGTCCCGCCCCGGCCTGTCACGACCCGATCGTCGCGAGTCGCGGGCGGACGAACCACTCGAAGGGCCCTCTCGTCGGTTGTCATTGCCTGCCGCCTCCTCCGGTTCCGCCGGCTTCTTCCGGACGGCCGAGGCAGGCAACAGCGTAATCTCGTCGACCGGGTAGGACGCCTTGTCCCCATTCTCGAATTCGACGAGGACGAGCTGCGTGAGGATCTGGCCGTCGATGACCCGGGCCTCTCCCTTGTCCGTCTGGACGAGCGTGTTCCTCTTCGGCAGTTTCTGCTTGAGTTCGGTATAGGTCTGGTCCTCGTACCGCAGGCAGCATTTGAGCCGACCGCAATACCCCGAGATCTTCGACGGATCCAGCGTGGCCTTCTGCATCTTGGCCATCCGCATGTTCACCGGCTTGAGCAGTTGCAGGAACTGGAGGCAACAGCACTCCCGGCCACAGCTCTCGACGTCGCCGAGCAGCTTGGCCTCGTCGCGGGAGCCCACCTGACGCATCTCGATCCGCGTCTGATACTCCTGGGCCAACTTGCGGACCAGCTCGCGGAAGTCCACGCGCCCCTCCGCCATGAAGTAGAAGACGATCCGCTCGCCGCCGAAGATGTGCTCCGCGTCGATGATCTTCATTCGCAATCCAAGCTCGCGGGCGATCCGCTTGCAACTGTCGATCTCCTCGGCCGTGCCCGCCTGGAGGTGTCGCTCTTCGCTAATGTCGTCCGGCGTCGCGAGACGCACTACCTTGCCCACCAGCTCGGTGTTGAATTGGATCTCGCTGGTGACGTAGTAACTACAGACCTGTTCCTCGCTCAGGCGAAACCGCCCATCCCTGTAGTGACTCAACTGACCCACGAGGTGGCCCAATTCGAGCCCCTTGTCCGTCTTGACAACGACGCGGGTCGGCGCGCGGGGCACTTCCGTCTCGTTGTGCTCGAACAGACCGAGGTTGTTCATCCGGCCATATCGAACGAGCAGGAATTTCCGGCCCTTAGCCGGCTTGGTCTTTACCGGTGTCTCTTCTGTCATCTATGAGCATCCTAATTTAACTCGGTGGGGCCATTATAGCCCGGCGGGACAGGCGGAACAATAGCCGCTCCAGAATTAGACGCTCGTTCGCGTTGTCGTCGAGCCAGCGGAGCATCTCGTAGCCCTCGCGAACGCCCTCGATGGCCTGCTCGGGACCCAGACGCTGCCCGAGGGCGGCGATCTGCGGCCCCTGGTCGGCGTTCACCATCGGCCGGTTCGCCGCAACGTGATGGATCGCGGTGTCGTACAGCGCCGAGACGACAATCTGGATCAGCGTCTTCTGCGCCCGGCGGGTCAGGTCGCTCTTGCTCGTCGTCTTGTCGAACGCGCTCCAGCCGGCGGCGATGCCCTTGGTCGCCTCCTGGATTCGATCCACAACCTTCGGCACATCCGCCAGCTTCAGGTCCGCCAGGGACGCCACCAGCTCCCGTTTGATCGCAAACAGGCCCGCTCCCTCGCGTTCGAGCCGGGACCACTGGCAGGCCAGACCGAGACTGCCCTGCGCCAGGCGGGCGAAAAAGGTCGCCTGACGCAAGTCGAGCCCCTCCGCCGTCAGGTGGGCGACGATCCGCTTCTCCTCGACCGGCCCGAACCGAATGATCTGGCAGCGGGACCGGATCGTCGGCAGCAGGTCCTCCAGCCGGGTGCACAGCAGGAGGATCGTACAATAGGAAGGCGGCTCCTCCAGGACCTTCAGCAACGCGTTCTGCGAGCTGACGTTGAGCTTCTGGGCCTCGCTGACGACGAAGACCTTCCGGGACGACATCGTCGGCCGGCCCGAGACCTGGTCGATCAGAAACTCGCGGATCACGTCGATGGTCAGCTCCACCGGCGTCTTCTTGTCCTTGTTGCCCTCGGTGTACTGCAACAACTCTTTGTACACGTGGGCGTAGTCGGGATGCGAGCCGGCGTCCACCAGAACGCACGATTCGCACGACCCGCAGCTATCGGCAAAGGGCTGCGAGCCGCTAATGTGGCCCAGCCGCCCTCGGCTGGGTCCGGAGGTCTCATCACCCCCGGGGGCGGGGGTGCTACATATCGGATTCTGACACAGCAGAAGCCTCGCCCATTCCCTCGCGGTCTTGTACTTGCCCACGCCCTCGGGTCCGGCGA
>CAZDTD010000085.1:0-1119 GCA_964507995.1 uncultured Pirellulales bacterium
GCCCATTTCTGGGCTTCGAGCAGGTCCACTTCCCCTCGCTTGACGAGCGTGGCCAAATGCTTCTCCAGGGTAATCATCTTCTCATCCGGCTTGTTCCGCGTCCGGGTCTGCAACTGGGAGTAGAGCTGCTCGATCTTGCCGGTCCGGATCAGATTGGCGCAGGCGTACGTGTTGTTGAGGATCTCCATCGCAATGACCCGGCCTTGCCCGTTCTTGCGCGGGATGAGCTTCTGGCTGACGACGTAGGCCAGTCCGAGCGAGAGCTGGTTTCGCACCTCGGCCTGGCGGCCCTCGGGGAAGTAGTCGAGGATGCGCGTGATCGATCCGGTCACGTCGCGAGTGTGCAGAGTGGAGAAGACGAGGTGCCCGGTCTCGGCGGCCATCAGGGTCATGCCGATCGTCTCGGCGTCCCGCATCTCGCCGACGAAGATGACGTCGGGGTCCTCCCGCATCATCTCCTTGAGCCCTTCATGGAAGCTCCGGACGTCCCGGCCGACCTCCCGCTGGGAGATGATCGAGTATTTCTGCTGCAGGATGTACTCGATGGGGTCTTCGACCGTGATGATCCGGCAGGCGGTCTTCTCGCTGATCCGCCCGATCAACGAGGCGATCGTGGTCGATTTTCCCGCCCCGGTGATCCCGGTCAACAGGACGAGCCCGGCCTTGAGGTCGATGATGTCCTCCCAGACGTTGTTCGGGAAACCGATGTCCTCGATGGGCGGCACGTCGAGCGCCAGGGCCCGGATCGCCGCCGCGATGCCGTCGTTCTCCAGGAAGACGTTGATGCGAAACTGCAGCGACCCCATTCGGTAGGAGCAATCGACGGCATGCTCCGCCTGGAGTTTCTTGAGGCTGTGTTCCTTGAGCAGGGGAAAGATGAGCTGCCGGGCGATTTCGGGCGTGACGTTGGGACCTCGAAGCTTCACGAGATTGCCGTCGATGCGATAGGCCGGCGGGGCGTTCACCTTGAGGTGCAGGTCCGAGACCCGCATGGCCCCGTGCTCCTCGAAGTACTTGAGCATGTCCAGAATACTGTACTTTCCGAGGTTCTCGGTCGGGTACACCTTGGCGGACGGGGAGTATTCCTCTGTCATACGATTCTCCGCAGCAATCCGGTAA
>CAZDTD010000085.1:1219-10656 GCA_964507995.1 uncultured Pirellulales bacterium
ACTTCTTCCGCGAGCTCTTGACGAACCACTCCTGGACGTTCTTCGCGAGGATCTGGACATCCCGCTTGGCCAGGATGTGTTCGAGGATCGTCGCGGGGACCTCCAGTTTCATCATGGCCTTTTCCACCCGTTCCCAGAGCTTCTTTTTCTTGGCGTCGGTATCCGCCAGGTAGAGCTCGGTGACCAGCTCCTGGAGCTTGGTGAGCATGATGGTGTCCAACTGGTTGTAGTACTGCGAAATGATCGCCTGCTGGTGCGGCGTATAGTCCTGCTTTGCCATGCGAAATCCTTTCACCGGGGGGCCCGCGGAATGCCGGATCATCCGGCCCGTCGTTGCGCGGGTCCCCAACCGCAATGGCTTGCTTTTATCCCACGGGGACAAACAAATCAAGTGGGCGGAAGGTTGCCGGGGGGTTTTTGCTGGTCATCCCGAGATCCAGGGCTATAATCTGCGAAAATGTGGGCCGGGCTGGAGGCCCGGTTGCTTGAGGAAATGACGCTCGCCGGTATGCGGTATAGAACGGTATTGATAGGCGTAGCGCTGTTGGCGTCCATTTTCGCGGACGCACGCGGCGAGGGCCCGAAGGATCGGTTGCCCCAGGAGACCCCGGGGAGCAATTCCGTTGCGCGCCGGATCTGGCTGGAGCGGGATCTGCATCTGAAGACGGGCCTGCTCCTGAGCGATACCGTCGCTCCCGGGCAGAGCCTGCTGCTTTGCCGGGGTGGTTTCTCGATGGTCATAGGCGACCGCACCCTGACTGCCGACCGGGCGGTCGTATGGGTTACGGCAGGCGCCTCGCAGGAGAATGGGTCGGCCACGACCCGCGAAGTGCGGGTGTATCTGGGCGGCGAGGTTTCCGATCAACTGGATGGCGATGGGCCGGAGAGCGATCTGAAACAACATGTTCTGGAGCGGAACCAGGCCATCGTGGTCGAAGCCGGCATCCGCGGCGAGATCTTCATTACGGCCGACAAGAGGGAGACGGCGGCTTCTCGGACCTTGCCTCTCTACACGGAGGCGGCCCTGGCGTTCCAGAAGGCGGGTTTGAGCCTGCCCTCAACGCCGGAGCAAGCCTCGCAGACCGAGTCCGCAAAGGTGCGAAAACCGGAGATCGACAAACCGGCCCGAGGGGCCACCATCAGCATCAGTCCTGTGACGAACGTCACGCCGAAGGTCGAGAGTTTGTCGAAGGACGGCGAAGAGATCATCACCTTCATGGGCCGGTGGCACATCTCTTGGCAGGAGCCGAACGACTCGGGCGAACACGTGGACCCGATCGAATTACAGGCGGACAACCTGATCGTCTGGCGAGCCACGGCGGACGACGAAGAGCCGAATGGGAGTCTGCCCGCCGCACAGGAAGAGGGAGTGACTGCCGTCTATGTCTCAGGCGATGTGCTCATGACGCAGGGACAGCGCACGATCCGTGCGAGCGATTTGTACTACGATCTGCAGAAGCGTCGAGCCCTGGCTCGAAATGTCGTGATGAGGAGCTACGATCCGGGGCGGAACATCCCCATCTACGTCCGGGCCGGAGAACTTCGTCAGGTCGCGGAAGACACGTTCGAGGCGGAGGACGTCTCGTTGACGTCCAGCGAGTTCTGGACGCCGCAGGTTTCGCTCGCAGCCGCCGAGATACGCGTCGCCGACAGGCAGGTGGAGGATGAGACGGGGGGGCTTCTTCCCGAGAGTCGTTATGAGGTGGAGCTGCGGGACGTCAGATTCAAAGTGGGCGACACGACCCTGCTGCGCGTGCCCAAGGTGCGTGCGGATCGCGCCGTCACGGAACTTCCGATCCGGAGCCTCCACGTGGGCAACAGCAGCACGTACGGCACGTCGGTCGAAACCCGCTGGTGGCTGAGCCGGCTGCTGGGGTTGCGCGAGCCGGAAGGAACCGACGGCACGATTACGGTGGACTACTACGGCGACCGCGGCGTCGGCGGCGGCGTGGATCTGAGCTACGAGCGGGAGAACTACTTCGGCTCGGTTCTCGGCTACCTGATCGAGGATCATGGCGAAGACCGCCTCAGCCGCACCCGCAAGGACGTCGACGTGCCGGAAGATACGCGCGGCATTTTCCGATTTCAACACCGGCATTTTCTCCCCTACAACTGGCAACTGACCGCGGAAATCGCCTACCTCTCGGACGAGAACTTTCTCGAACAGTTCTATCGCACGGAATATAACGTCGGCAAAGAGCAGGAGACGTTGCTCTATCTCAAGCGGATCGAGGACAACTGGGGTTTGGCGTTTCTCGGCAAGACCCGGATCAACGATTTCATGGACCAGGTGGAGGAACTGCCGACGGCAGAGTACCACCTGATGGGCCAGTCGCTGTTCGACGACCGCCTGACCTTCTACAGCGACAACCAGGCGAGCCGGTACCGGTATCGATATGCTCCGGACAACCCGATGGATGAGCCGGACGAGTACTTCACGTTCACGGGCACCCGCAACGAACTGGACATGCCGTTGACTGCCGGTGTGGTGCGGGTTGTGCCGTTCGTGGCTGGAACGTTCGGCTATGACGAGGGAACCGGCTTTGGGACGGACCTGGACGAGGACGCCGCGGAGAACGAGGACGCCGTCGCGATCGGGGAAGCGGGTGTTCGGATGTCCGCCCGGCCGTTCTGGTGTGTGTATCCGGATGTGGAGTCGCGTTTGTGGGACCTCCACCAGCTTCGACACATCATCCGGCCGAGCATTACGGCGGTTTCCTACGAAGAGACCGACATCGTGGCGGAGCAGCGGGATACGCTGGACTTTGGGATCTCGCAACGATTCCAGACAAAGAGGGGGCCTGCGGATCGCCGCCGGACGGTGGACTGGCTCGAATGGGATCTTGATTTTGTCTGGGTGGGCGATTCGGGCGATCGGGAGGCCGGGCCGGACCGATTCATCTGGAGCGAGCCGTATATTCCGCTGGTCAATCGGGATGGCCGCGTCATTCCGCCTTTGGACAGGCGGACAACCGGCCTGTTCGGGCCTCGCCAGAACTATGCCAGCACGGAAGTGGTCCTGAGGCTGACGGACACGACCAGCGTGTTGAGCGACGTCTACTACGATATGCAGAATGGGATCGTCGAGCAACTCGACGTGGGCTTTTCACGCCTGTGCTGGCCGAACCTGACCTATTACGTGGGGAGCCGATACCTGCGGAACGTCGATAATACCCTGGGGGAGAAGGGCTCGACCGCGGTGACGTTCGCGGCGACGTACATCCTCGATCCGCGGTACACGCTGGTTCTCGCGGAGCAATTCGACTTTGACTACGACGAGAACGTACGGACGGACGCCACGCTGATCCGCAAGTATCACCGGACGAACCTGGCGCTGACTTTCAGCGTGGATGAATCGGTGGACGAGCAGCGGATCGTGCTGAGTCTGTGGCCGGAGGGGGTGCCGGAACTGGCGATTGGCGCGAGAAGATACATGGACCTCGGCGCATCGGACGTGTATCAGTAGTCGAATTGGGCAAATAGGGTAAGACTGGAAACGAGACTGGATTCGACAAGGGATATTGAGTATAAGATGAATTCCCGGTATCCTGTCGTGGACACCGGGGATCGCCACAGTGGCGATAGTGTGGATGGTTTGATAAGGAGCAGAATATGCCATTAGTCACAACAAAGAAGATGTTTGAGATGGCCTACAAGAATGGCTACGCGGTTGGCGCGTTCAACGTCAACAACATGGAAATCACGCAGGGGATCGTCGAAGCGGTCGCCGAAGAGAAGGCCCCCCTGATCCTGCAGATCTCCCGCGGCGCCCGGGAATATGCGAAGAACAGCTATCTGAAGGCCATCATCAACGTGGCCGTCGCGGAGAATCCGCAGATTCCCATCGCCATCCATCTCGATCACGGCGACACGTTCGAGACCTGCAAGCAGTTCGTTGACGACGGATTCACGTCCGTGATGTACGACGGTTCCCACCTGCCTTACGAAGAGAACATCGCGATCACCAAGAAGGTAGTAGAGTATGCGCATGCCCACGGCGTGGTCGTCGAGGCCGAGTTGGGCCAGTTGGGCGGGATTGAAGAAGATGTGGTCGGTGTCGATGACGTCGCCAAGCACATTGCCGACCCGGACCAGGCGGTTGATTTCGTGAAGAGAAGCGGCTGCGACTCCCTTGCCATTGCCTGCGGAACCAGCCACGGCGCGTATAAGTTCAAGACGGCGCCGAAGCTGGCGTTCGACGTGATCGAGAAGATCGGCAAGCTGATGCCGGGCTATCCGCTCGTGATGCACGGCTCCAGCAGCGTGCTGGCCGAATTCCGCGATCTGATCAACAAGTACGGCGGGAAGATGCCGGGCTCGATGGGCGTTCCGGAAGACATGGTTACCAAGGCATCGAAGATGGCCATGTGCAAGGTGAACATCGACACGGACCTTCGGATGGCCCTGACCGCGAAAATCCGTCAGGTTTTTGCGGAGAAACCAGGCGAGTTCGATCCTCGTAAGTACCTGGGCCCCGGCCGCGACGCGATCCGCGAAATGGTGCGGCATAAGCTCCATGTTCTCGGCTGCGCCGGAAAGGCGAAGGAGTGCCTGTAGGATTTGCAATTTACGATTTACGGTTTCCTGTTTACGAAGACAACCACCTGGGATGCTCGGCGTGTCAGTGTGGGCTCCGACCGTAAATAGTCGATAGTAAATTGTAAATGTGGAAAGGAGCGGTTCGTTGGAGTCGCACAGACAAGGAAGATCTGTTCTCGTCGGCAAGGGGCCGACTATGGGGAGTCGAGCTTCCCGCCTGGCGTTCTTCGTCCTGTTCACCTGTGGCGCGGGTCTGGTGCTTGCGTGCTGGTTCGGCAGCTACAGTTGCTCGGCTCATGCCGAGAGAACGGAGATCACGCGGGTCGCGTCGGCGGGCAACCTGGCGTTGCCCGCCGTGTCCGAAGAGTCATCGACGGCCGCTTCGGTTGAGGCCGTTTGCCGTTTGATCTGTCAGGGCCAGTTCGGCGAAGCCGAACAGCTCACCCGGCAGACCGAGATAGTCGAGAACGCGGAAGTCCAGCGTCTTGCAGGGATCATCGGCCAGTACGAGCAGATCGATGCCCGCCGGAAACAGGCCCGCGAGGCCGCCTTTCAAAAGGAACTCGCGGAACTGAGCCGGCTCAAGGGCTTGGGCGTGCTCGAAAGGCCTGACCGTATCATTGCGGCCGAGTGGGATGACGGCGCGGCCGAGGGCGAGAATCTGGGCGACGCTAACGAACCGAACGATTTGCCGGACGTCCTGGCCGCCATTGCCAGGGCGGAGGAATTTGCCGACTCCCGGCAGAAGAAGGAGCTGCTTTCCGACTCGTTTGTCGTCAAGGCGATGCAAACGGCGGTGGATCGAAGCTCCCTGCTGGAGGCTCGGGGCAAATGGCTCGACGCGTACACGAGCTATTTTTACATGCTTCCGTTGATCGATCCCAACAACAAGGGATACGCTGCCCACGCGGAGGAGCTTCTCGACCGCGCCGGCATCGGGGCGTCGTTCCAGGACAGCCCGTGCGAATCCCGCAAGGAACGCTACGAGGGGGTCGAGAAGCGGATGCTGGCAAAAGCCATTGATTGGTTGAATCTCCATTACATCAACGAGATCAGCTATTCGCAGATGGCGCTGAAGGCGGTCAAGCGGTCCGAGCTTCTCGCGGAGGTGCTCGCCATCGCGTTCGTCGACGTGAACGACCCGAACAACGGACAGTCCATCAAGCCGCCGGAGCCGGACAAGGTGGCCGCGTGGTCGGCGGCCCTGTCGGGCGTGCGCCAGGAAATCGAGAATTCCGCCGGCGGATTTGCAAAGAACGATTTTCTTACGGTCTTGGACAGGGTGCTGGTCCTGAACGACAGCACGGTCGAGCTGCCTCAGCAGCCGCTGGTCGCCCACTTTGCGGAAGCGGCCTTCGCCACGCTCGATCCGTACACGGTCATGGTATGGCCTCGCCAGGTGCAGGATTTCGAGAAGTTGATGACCGGCGAGTTCACCGGGATCGGCGTGGAAATCTCCAAGCCCAAGGGGCTGTTGACCGTGGGCAGCCTGCTGCCCGATACGCCTGCGTACCGTGTGGGCCTGGACGCGGGCGATGTGATTGAGAAGGTGGACGGCATCCCCACTCGGGATATGTCCCTGATCTGCGCCGTCAAGAAGATCACCGGTCCTAAGGGCACCAAGGTCACGCTGTCCATTCGTCGCGGCCAGAAAGAACCGGAGCCGATCACGATCACTCGGGACCGGATCGTGGTTCCGACGATCCGAGGCTGGCAGAGAGTGGAGGATGGGAGCTGGCGATACCTGATCGACGAAGCCGAGCAGATCGGTTACGTCCGGATCACCAGCTTCGCCGGCGAGACGGCCAGCGATCTGGAAGACGTCCTGAAGAAGCTGGAATCGACGGGGCTCAGGGCGCTCATCATCGATCTGCGATTCAACACGGGCGGTCTGCTGGACAGCGCCGTGGACATTTGCGACAAGTTCCTCGATGAAGGCCTCATCGTTCGCACACAGCCCAAGTCGAATATGATTCCGCAGTACGAATATGCGCACTCAAAGAAGACGCATCCGGACTACCCGCTCGTGATCCTGATCAATTCGAGCTCGGCGAGCGCATCGGAGATCGTGGCGGGTGCTCTGGCCGACTCAAGGCACGAGCGCGCCGTTCTCGTCGGCTCCCGTACCCACGGCAAGGGCAGCGTACAGGGCATCACGCATTATCCAGGCAGCGGGGCGCAACTGAAGTACACCATGGCCTACTACCATCTGCCTTCCGGCCAGCGGGTCAAGAGCCGCGAGGAGGTCGAGAAGGAAGGACGCTCCGACTGGGGCGTCGGACCCGACGTCAAAGTGGATCTGACCAGCGACGAGTTGCGGGAGATGATCACCGTTCAGCGGGACAACGATGTGCTGGTGCAGGTGCGCCAGGACAACGAGGGCAAGACGCCGGCCAAGAAGCGGACTGCGGACGAGACGCTCCAGGCCGATCCGCAGTTGGCCGTCGGGCTGCTCGTCGTCCGGACCAAACTGATTGAAGCCGGCGCGTTGGCCGCCGACTGAGGGGGCCTCATTCCTCGGGAGTATGAATTTTGAGCAACCAAGCCGATACGGACAGGTTTGAACAACAGAGACAGGAGAAACTCTCTCAGATCAAGGCCATGGGTGTCGATCCCTATGGAGCCCGATACGACGACGTCGAACCGGCGTCCTCGGTCCGGGCCCGATACAAGGACGATACCGAAGGTCAGCGGGCCCGCTGTGCGGGCCGGATCGTGCTGCTGCGGGACATCGGCAAGCTGATCTTCATCACCCTCCGCGACCGCACTGGCGTCATCCAGGTTGGGCTCAGCAAGAGCCTGCTGACGGACCAGTGGCCGCTGGCCAAGCTGCTCGATCTGGGGGACATCATCGGCGCCGCCGGGCAGTTGGGCAAGACCAAGACCGGCGAGCTGACCATCTGGGTCGAAGAGGGCGGCCTGACCTTCCTGAGCAAGTGCCTCTACCAGCCTCCCGAGAAATTCCACGGCCTGGCGGACGTCGAGCAGCGATACCGCCAGCGTTACATCGATCTGTGGGCGAATCCCGAGGTCCTGGAGCGATTCAAGAGGCGCAGCACGATCGTCGATACAATCCGTCGGTTCCTCACGGACCGGGGTTTCCTCGAGGTCGAGACGCCCATGATGCAGGCCATTCCCGGCGGAGCGGCGGCGAAGCCGTTCATCACGCACCATAACGCCCTTGACCTCGACTTGTATCTGAGAATTGCGCCGGAGTTGTTCCTCAAGCGGCTCCTGGTCGGCGGCATGGAACGCGTCTTCGAGATCAACCGGAATTTCCGCAACGAAGGCTTGGACCGCCACCACAATCCGGAATTCACAATGATCGAGGTCTACCAGGCGTACGGCAACTACCACGTCATGATGGACCTCACAGAGGAGCTGATCTGTGCCTGTCTCGAAGCCATCGGCTCCGGCATGAAGATCCGGTACGGCGACCGGGAGATCAACTTCCAGCGGCCCTGGCGGCGGGCGAAGTACGCCGACCTGCTCAAGGAATTCGGCGGCTGCGACATTGACGACATCCAGGCCGTCCGGGCCAAGGCCCGCGAGCTGAACATCGAGGACGCCGGGATGGACGATGCGGTCGTGGTCAACGAGGTGTTCGAGGCCACGGTCGAGCACAACCTGATCGATCCGACCTTCGTGATCGACTACCCGTCGGTCCTGTGCCCGCTGACCCGGCCCAGCAAGTCCGACCCGCGATACGCCGAGCGATTCGAGCTGTTTGTCGTCGGCATGGAATTGGCCAACGCCTACACGGAATTGAACGATCCGGCGATCCAGTACGAAAATTTCCTCCACCAGCTTCGCGGGCAGGAGGAATCGATGGCGAAGATGGACGCTGACTTCGTGGATGCCCTGAAGTACGGCATGCCTCCGGCGGGCGGCCTTGGCATCGGAATCGACCGGCTCGTCATGGTGCTCACCGGGGCTACGACGATCCGGGACGTGATCCTGTTCCCGCTGCTCAAGCCCGTACCTGCGGAGAACAAGTAACCGCGTTCGTTGTGTCGGCGCGGTAGGAGCGTGGCACGCGCAAGCTCGGCGCCTGGGCCCAGGGTGCTTGGGATCAGATGCGGCGTCATGTTTACGCTCGCGTAAGCATGGTTGGAATGTACCGAGACAGAACATGGCTACGCAAGCGTAGCCATGGCACCCGGCCATCCGGCCTTTTTGTGGCAGTCCTGAACGCGGATGTTGAAACTATTTCTTTGGCTGAAGTACCTTCGCAAGCGGCGGATCATTCTCCTGAGCATCGCGGCCGTGGCGATGTCGGTCTCTCTTCTCATCGTTGTGGCGAGCCTGTTCACCGGCTTCATCGCCGCATTCGAGCAGAGCGCTGTCGAGATGCTCGGCGACGTGATGATGGCTGCGCCGCAGGATATGAAGTTCGAGAAGTATCCCGCGTGGATCGAGCGGCTGGAGCAATCCGAGATTGTCACAGCGGCCTCCGCCACGCTCTCCTCCGACGGTCTTCTGCACCTGGGACGCGGCAACGTGCGGCCGGTGCGAGTCTGGGGAATCCAGCCGGAACGCAGGGCCAGGGTGACAGGGTTCAAAGAGACCCTGATGCTCCAAAGCCGAAAGGAAGGGGACCCGTCGTTGACCGTTCCTGATGCGCCGAATGAAGTCGGTGGTTTCGTCGGGATCGGCGTGGTGGGCCAGCCCGACGACCAGACCGACGAGTACGACCAGCAGGCGATCCTCGAGGAGGCGATCGGCGCAAGGTTCCACGTCATCACCGGCACCGCGGACTCTGCGGTGGGCGCCGCTCAGACCCCCAAGCGCAGGACCATCTCGTTTCGCGTCGTCGATCTCCTCTATTCAGGCGTGCACGAGCTGGACAGCGGTTTTGTGTATCTGCCCATCGAGGCGTTGCAGAAGGAACTGTACCC
>CAZDTD010000085.1:10756-15966 GCA_964507995.1 uncultured Pirellulales bacterium
GGATACGTCATCACGCGGAATCTCAACACGCTCGAGTCCTGGATTCGCATCCTGTTCGGCCTGAAGCTCTGGAAGAGCAGTACCTACATGTTCGACAAGATCCCCAACCAGGTGGACTGGGCCGGGGCGCTGCCCATCGTGGGTCTGGCGATCCTGGCCGCAGCACTGGGCGCCCTGATTCCCGCCTTCGTGGCGGCTCGGACCCGACCTGTTGAAGTGCTTCGGTATGAATAGCGATCATAGGCAGCCGTGTACAAACTGATCCTGACAATTCGATACCTCCTGAAGCGTCGCATCACGCATTTCGCGATTGCGGCGGTCGCGCTGTGCGTCTTCATCGTCGTCGTGGTCATGACCGTGATGGCGGGTCTGGTCGGCGAGTTCAAGCAGAAGAACCACGACTTCGTGGGCGATTGCGTCGTCGCGACCGAGTCGCTCGTCGGATTCCCGTACTACGAAGAGTTCATGCAGGTCCTGGAGGAATCGGGCCTCGTGGCCGGCATGTCCCCGGTAGTCAAGAACTATGCCTTGCTCACCGTCGTGGATCACGACTTCAAG
The DNA here is from genome assembly GCA_964507995.1 of uncultured Pirellulales bacterium. GTDB lineage: Bacteria > Planctomycetota > Phycisphaerae > Sedimentisphaerales > Anaerobacaceae > PLanc-01. Next base: position 11,315 of record CAZDTD010000085.1, read on the forward strand.
CAGGGCGTGGAGATCCTCGGGCTCGATCCCGCGATGCACGCTCGAACGACGAATTTCGCGAAGACCCTGCATTTCCGCGCAGGCGAGCCCGAGAAAGCGTTCCGGTCGATCAACGACCCCAACGCCCCCGGCTGCGTCTGGGGGATCGACATGATCCTGCCGCGAAGCGCGCAGAGCCAGTACTCGTATGGGGTTCGGCCGCCCAAGCTGGCGGTGACGCTGATGTGTTTTCCACTGAACGCCAAAGGCGCCCCGGCCGGAGCCGGAAGCAGCGAAGTCAGCACGCAGACCTTTCTCTACAGCGATTACTCCCACACGGGGATCGCCCGCGTGGATGGCAACTTGGTGTACATCCCGCTCGATCAGGCGCAGCGATTGTGCATGAGCCCGGGCCAGAAGCGGGTCACCGCGATCCACCTGCTGTTTCGGCCCGACGTGGGCATTGCCGAGGGGACCCGGAAGGTCGCCGAGCTGTGGGAACAGTTCAAGCAGAGCCAGGCCGATGCGCCCAACCGCGTGCTCCTGGACACGGTGACCGTGCAGGACTGGAAGAGATACCGCCGGGCGATGATCGCGCCCATGGAGAAGGAGCAGGCCCTGTTGAGCCTGATGTTCGTCCTGGTCGGGATCACGACGGTCTTCATTGTCTTCGTCGTTTTCTACATGATCATCGCCAACAAGAAGAAAGACATCGGCATCCTCAAGAGCGTGGGCGCGTCGAACGTCAGCGTTCTGTCTCTGTTCGCAGGCTTCGCGTTCAGCATCGGACTGATCGGCTCGTGCGTCGGGACGCTCGCGGGGTGGCTGTTCCTGGCGAGGATCAATCGCATCGAGCAGTGGCTCTACGATCATTTCGGCTGGCAGTTATGGGACCGCACGATCTATGCAATCGGGGATATTCCCAGCCGGATCGAGCCGGGGGTGATCGCGGTCATCGTGGGTTGCGCAATCGCCGCCTGCGTGGCGGGGGCCCTGGTCCCCAGTTACCTTGCGGCCCGGCTGCGGCCGGTGGAAACGCTCCACGCGCAGCGGACGTAGGCTGGACGCGGTCGGGGAATCGCGATAAGGACTTCGAGAACATGACATCATCAGAGGACCCATGAGTCAGTCGCCTGTCATACTGAAAGCGGAGAACGTCCACAAGTCCTACCGGATGGGAGCGACGAAGGTCAATGTCCTCAAGGGGGCGGATCTGGCCGTGCAGGAAGGGGAGTTCGTCGCCATCATCGGGGCTTCCGGCAGCGGCAAGAGCACGCTTCTGCACGTCCTGGGCGGCCTGGACAGGCCCGATAAAGGGGTGATCCAGTTCGACGGACGCGACCTGAATCGTGTCCGGGCCCGGGAGTTGAACAAGTTTCGCAACAAGCGAGTCGGCTTCGTGTTTCAGTTCTACCATTTGTTGGACGAGTTAAGTGTATTGGAGAATGTGCTGTTGCCGGCCATGGTCTCACGCAGTGTCGTGGGCTGGATGACGAGTCGGCGGGTGGCCCGCAAGAGGGCCGCGGACCTGCTCGAACAGTTGGGTCTGGGCCCGCGCGCCGGGCACAAGCCGTATCAGTTGTCCGGCGGCGAGCGGCAGCGGGTCGCCATCGGCAGGGCCCTGATGAACGAGCCCAAGCTGCTTCTCGCGGACGAGCCGACAGGAAACCTTGACTCGGCGACAGGAAATGGTATTCTGAATGTTTTTGAAACGCTCAACAGAGCCGGGCAGACCATCGTCATGGTGACCCATGATGAGCGGATCGCTCGCAAGGCCCAGCGAATCGTGACGCTGGTGGACGGCCGGGTCAGGCAACTGGGGGCGTGAGGTGGAGTTATGGGGTTGAAGATCTGGCTGAATACGGGTCTTGTGGATGAAGCCGATGCCAAGGTGTCGGTCTTCGATCATGGTCTGCTCTACGGGGATGGTGTCTTCGAAGGGATTCGAGTCTATAGCCACAAGGTGTTCGAGCTCGAGGCCCACATCAAGCGCCTCTACGAATCCGCCAACGCCATTCGGCTTACGATACCGATGACGAAGACGGAAATGGTCGCCGCGATTGAGACGACCGTGAAGGCCAACGAAATCGTCGATGGATACATCCGACTCCTGGTGACCCGCGGCGTCGGCTGTCTGGGCCTCAACCCGTTCACCTGCCAGACGAGCAGTGTGATCATCATCGCCAGCACCATTCAGCTCTATCCGGACGAACTGTACGAGAAGGGCATGCGAGTCATCAGCGCTACGACGGTTCGCAACCATCCGCTGGCGATTCCGCCCCAGGTGAAGAGTCTGAACTACCTCAACAACATCCTGGCCAAGATCGAGGCGCTGGATTCCAACGTGCCCGAGGCCATCATGTACAACCATGAAGGGTACGTCGCCGAGGCGACCGGGGACAACGTCTTCATCGTCCGCAACGGCGTCGTCTGCGTGCCGCCGGTCCAGGCCGGCAGCCTGGAAGGCGTCACCCGCGGCGTCGTCATGCGGCTGGCCCGCAAGGAGGGGTTGGAGGTCGCCGAGAAGAACCTCACCCGCTGTGATTTGTATATCTGCGACGAATGCTTCCTGACCGGCAGCGCCGCGGAGGTCATCGGCGTCGTCGAGATCGATGGCAGGACCATCGGCGACGGCAAGCCGGGCCCCATCACCCGGCGGCTGAGAGAGAAGTTCTTCGCATACGCCCATGGGAAGGGGCAATAGTGGACGGGGTCCCGCCGCATAAAGGCGTGTGCTCGTCCCCAGCTATGGAACCGTCGATTCGCATGAGTGGTATGGAGACTGCCCCCTGGCAAGGGATTCCCTCGTTCAGGCGGATTGATGCCCAGCTCCAACAAGTGAGCGAGCTGATCCGCGAATCGGTGACTGCTCGCAGTCGGTCGGGGGAGCTGACGCCGCTTCTCGATCATTTCAACGCCCGCAGTGGAAAACTGCTTCGGCCTGGGTTCGTCCTGCTTTCCGGCGCGTGTTTCGGGCCCCTGACGCAGGAGCATATCCGGGTCGCGGCCATGGTGGAGATGATCCACCATGCGACGTTGTTGCACGATGATGTCATCGACGATGGGCATCTGCGGCGGGGGGCTCCGACGGTGAACCACCTCTGGGGCAACGAATCCGCCGTACTGCTCGGCGATTTCGTGCTCAGTCAGGTCTTTCGCATGGCCGCCGATCTCGACCCGGCCGCCGCCAGGATCGTCGCGCAGACTGCGATTCGAGTCTGCGAAGGCGAATTGCGGCAGGTTGGCCAGCGGTGTAACTGGCAGCTCAGCGAGTCCGAGTACATCGACATCATCACCGAGAAAAGCGCATCGTTTTTCAGCGGTTGCTGTCGGCTGGGGGCCTTGCTGTCGCACGCGAGCGACGCTCATGTGGAATCGCTCGCTCGCTTCGGATTGTCCGCCGGCATCGCGTTTCAGATCGCCGATGATCTCCTCGACATCACCGGCGACGAGGCCCGCATGGGCAAAGCAGGGCACAGCGACGTCGCCAAGGACAAGCTCACGCTCGCGGTCATCCATCTGATCGGGACGATGGAACAACCTCAGGCGGCACAAGTGCGGGCGAAGCTGGAGACGCCCGATGGTTTGCGAGGGGAGTTGGCGGATCTGTTGCGGCGCAGCGGCAGTCTGCAGTACGCCCAGGAACGGGCGAGGGAATACGTGAACCAGGCGATCGAGGCCCTTGCGGATCTTCCCACAGGCAGGGCCCGAGACGCGCTCGCGGAATCCGCACGATTCATGGCCGAGCGGACGCTCTGATCCGGATTACAGGCCTCCGGTCTCCGGAATGAAGACCAAGCCGACGCCCACAAGCCAGGAGTCCGCGGTGATCTGCCCCTCGGCCCAGAGATTCCACCGATCCGCCAGGTCCCAGTTCACGCCGAAGTGCCCGCCAACCTGCGAGGATTCCTCCAGGTCGCTGCTCCAGCTCAGTTCGCCGACTTCTCCCGGCACGACGCCGTCGAAGTCCAGGTCTCCGTCGATGAACTGGAAGAAGGGCCCGGCCCAGAGTCGCCAGGTGTCGATCTGATAGGCCGCGGCTATGCCGGCCTGGACCTGCCAGTATTCGATCTGGGCATCGCCCACCCAGACGTCGTCCGACAGAATGGGATCGGCGATCTCGAAATCGCTCTCGCCCGGTTTGAACCACGTTGCCTGGGCCTGTCCCCCGAAGGTCCAGGGACCCCACCGGCAGAAGGTCGCCCGGGTTCCGATCCCGCCGGCGAATCCGTAGCTGCCGTCGAAGCTGCCTTGCCTCTCCATCGTACTGCTGTCGGAGGGGACTGCGACGATGTCATCGCCGGCGTCCGCGACGCCCAGTCGGACGAAGACGCTCCAATTGTCGCAGATGCCGTACGCCACATTGGCGAGGAACAGGTTGGAGGCGAGATCTTCGATCTCGAAATCCTGTTTCCAGGAGACGTCGGGGAATACGTAGGTGAGAGTGCCGGAGGCCTCCAGGTCCGCGGTCTCGTGGGCGAATTCTCCGCCGAAGGACCATTGTCCTCCCTCCAACGTGGCGATCGGCGGCCCCATCGGCGCTCCGGCGGAGGCGATGGAGACGCAGGTGGTCAGCGTCAAGAGGACCACGATCCGAGATGCCCTTGCCTTTTTCATTGCCCGCTCCTTTCAAGTCGTGTGCTCGTGGTCGATGCCCCTAAGCACGGGAACAA
>CAZDTD010000086.1:0-15919 GCA_964507995.1 uncultured Pirellulales bacterium
CCGCCGTCGCTGCGCAGCGAGTAGGGTGCGTATCACGCACCAATCAACCATCGGGCGTGTGGAAAGATGGTGCGTAGTACGCACCCTACGAAGACTGCAAGGGGAGTTAGCGCTTTGGGGCCTCCGGCGTGTACGCGAGCGAGGCACTCGCTTTCGGCCGTGCGAAGCACGTCTGCTGCTGGTGGCTCCAATGCGGTAGACTCCCGCCGCCCTCGGGGCGGCGGAATCTTTGAGTTGTTCCCAACCACCGTGGCAGAGAAGAATGAAACATCGAAGAAAACCCTTTGACAAAGGTCGTTCCGTATCAGTGTGCCCGTCAGGGCATCTCTTCGTTCCCGCGAGGAAGACAACGCCTTACGGCGTCACTACGAACGGGCCTGGCGTCCAACCCTCGCCATGAACTACGCCATCCGCCGTAATCCGGTGGGCGGATAGGTGACGCGTTTCTTCGTAGGTTGGGCGTCCTCGCCCGACCCTCTTTCAGACGAGCGGGGACGCTCGTCCTACGAAGAACCGAGTCGCCGCCCGCCCTCGGGGCGGCGGAATCTTTGAGTTGTTCCCAACCACCGTGGCAGAGAAGAATGAAACATCGAAGAAAACCCTTTGACAAAGGTCGTTCCGTATCAGTGTGCCCGTCAGGGCATCTCTTCGTTCCCGCGAGGAAGACAACGCCTTACGACGTCACTACGAACGCGCGACTCTGGGCAGCCGAGCGTTGCACCCGTCGGTTCCCTCTCCTGCTCATGCTATTGGCCCAGAGCGACAAAATGCCGGGGGGCGGGGGGCTGAGCCCCCATCGCACAGGCAAGTACGCAGAAGCTGGATGAGCCCAAAATATGCCGGGAAGGGGCCTGTGTCTCGTTTTCTGCCGGATGCGTCAGTTGGCTTGTGTCGGGCGTTGGCGACCAGTATCCGCCGCATCGCTTCCGCTGCGTCGGCGAAAAGGCGCCCCCGGTTTCGCCGCCAGGGGCAATCGTTTATCCGTAACCCGCATCCCCCCGTTCGATGGCCTTCAGACGGCGGGGGACCGCGTCAACGCAGGACTCCAAACGGCCGAAAAGCGCAGCATCTCCCTCGGAATAATACCCCTTGACGCCGAGCCTATTGCCGCACGGCCTGGCGGACCTCCCGGTTGATCCGGACGCTGCACCAGTCCTTGCCGCACATGGAGCAGTAGTCGGCGGATTGCAGCTCGGCCATGCCCATTTCCTTGCAGGCCTCCTGGTGCATTCGCTCGGCGGTCTCGGGATCGATGGATGTGTCGATGTGCGTTCGCCAGTCGAGATTCGACCGGGCGATGCTCAGCGTCCGGTCGCGGTCGGCGGCGCCGGGCAGGCCTCGGGCCACGTCTCCCGCGTGGGCCGCGATTTTGGTGGCCACGACGCCCGCGCGGACGTCGTCGGCGTTGGGCAGGCCCAGGTGCTCCCGCGGCGTGACATAGCACAGGAACGAGGCGCCGTAGAACGTCGCGGCGCAGCCGCCGATGGCCGAGGTGATGTGGTCATAGCCCGGCGCCAGATCCGTCACGAGGGGACCGAGGACATAGAACGGCGCGCCGTGGCAGACCTTCTGCTGGATCTCCATGTTGTACTGGATCTGGTTGAACGGGACGTGGCCCGGCCCTTCGACCATGACCTGGCAACCCCGCTCCCAGGCACGCTGGGTCAGCTCGCCGAGCGTGCGCAGCTCCGCGAGCTGGGCCTCGTCGGTGGCGTCGGCGATGGCGCCGGGCCGAAGCCCGTCGCCCAGCGAAAAGCACACGTCGTGCTCGACCATGATGTCGCACAGGTCGTCGAACATCTCGTAGAGCGGGTTTTGCCGATTGTGGTGGAGCATCCACTTGGCGAGCAGGGCCCCGCCCCGGCTGACGATCCCCATCACGCGTTTATCGAGCAGGGACAGGTGCTCGCGGAGCAGCCCGGCGTGGATCGTGAAGAAGTCCACGCCCTGGCGGGCCTGCTTCTCCACGGTCTTCAGGATGATCTCGGGCGTGACATCTTCGACGGCCCGGCCCTCGATCACCTGATAGATCGGCACCGTGCCGAAGGGGGCCGGACAATGGGCGAGCAGCTCGTCGCGGATCGCGTCGAGATTGCCGCCTGTGCTGAGGTCCATGATCACGTCGGCCCCGACGGCCAGGGCCATTTCCATCTTCTCGATCTCCGCCTGCACGGAGCATCGAATGCTGCTGGTGCCGATGTTTGCGTTGACCTTCGTCGTCACGAGTCGGCCGATCCCCACCGGCCGCAGATTCGTTTTCAGATGGGCTTTGTTGGCCGGGATGACCAGCCGGCCCGCCGCGGTTTCCTCGCGGACTGTCTGCACGTCCACGCCTTCGCTCTCGGCGACGTGGCGCATGGCGGCTGTGATTGTCCCGGCCCTGGCATCCGTCAGTTGTGTCGTCATGAATCCGACTCCTCGATACTATCCGGAGTTCTGGAGAATGCAGGATTAGACCTACTTTGGGAAGGGAAAATCTCTTTCCTCGATTTTCCCTTCCCAAACCGTGGCACCGTGATGGTGACTAAGCTGCAATGATTCTTCAAGGAAATCGAAGAAGATGAGATTTCCTTGAAGAATATAGGTCTAATCCTGCATTCTCCAGAACTCTACCAATAAAAAAATCGCTCCTGCGGGGAAGCGATTCATCGGGTCAACAGCAAGCTGTCTATCGCTTTCCTACGCAGGCATATCAACCCGGTGCGGCGAATCCCGTCTCGGGCGGTTATCCTGATCAGGTTCGAAGGGTTTTTCTCAGGCCCGCACGCGGACCACCCCCAGCGACCGGGCTCATTGTACCGAATCAAGCCGGGAGCGTCCAGAGAGAATCGGTCGAAGCGTTTGAGAAAAGGCCCGGCGGGGGTATAATCGCGGCGTATGACACAACCGACCGAAAACCTGAGCCCGGCGATGAAGCAGTTTCATCACTTCAAGCAGAAGCACCCGGACTGCATTCTGTTCTTCCGCATGGGCGATTTCTACGAAACGTTCTACGACGACGCCAAGACCTGTTCCCGCGTGCTCGGACTGACGCTGACCAGCCGGGACCGGAACAGCGAGAACCCTGTGCCGCTGGCGGGCGTGCCGTACCACGCCATCGATGGGTACCTCAAGAAGATGCTCCAGGCGGGCTTCCGCGTTGCGGTCTGCGAGCAGATGGAGGACCCGAAGACCGCCAAGGGCGTCGTCAAACGCGATGTCGTCCGCATCGTGACGCCCGGCACGCTCACGGACGACATGCTGCTCGAGGACAAGAAGGACAACTTCCTCTGTGCGATTGACCTGGATGTCAAGGGCTTCGCGGCGTTGAGCTGGGTCGATATCTCGACGGGACATTTCTTCGTGCAGCGAGTTCCCGAGAAGGAGCTGCTCAGCGAATTGCAGCGTCTGGCGCCCGCCGAGTGCCTCCTGGCGAACCGGCGCGGCGAGCTGTTTGATATGGAGACCCGTCGGCTGGCCAATGACATCGGCCGGCTGACTCACGCGATTGTCACCGAGCGGCCGAGCTGGTACTTCGATCCGTTCCAGGCCAAGCAGCGATTGCTCAAGCACTTCGGGGCCGCCAGCCTGGAGGGCTTCGGCATCCGCGACGGCGATCAGGACCTTATCCCGCCCGCCGGGGCGATCATCGAGTACCTGAACGAGACGCAGCGGACCACGCTCGGGCACATCCAGAGCCTCCGCCGGATCAGTCGGCAAAACTTCCTGCAGATCGATCCGGTCTCGCTGCGGAGCCTGGAGATCCTTCAGACGATCCGGGCGGAGAGCCGCAAGGGCTCGCTGCTCGCCTGCCTCGACGAGACGCTGACGGGCATGGGTGGCCGGATGTTCCGCAACTGGCTGTGTATGCCGCTGTGCGAGGTGGCGGCCATCGAGTTGCGTCAGGACGCGGTCCAGGAACTGCGCGACGACTCGCAGGTCCTGACGCAGATCCGCGAGCTGCTGACCAACATCGCGGACACCGAGCGGATTGCGGCCCGAATCAGCACGCTTCGCGCCAGTCCACGCGACCTGTTGGCGCTGGCGCGGACCCTGCGCCAGATCCCGAAGCTGCGCGAGCTGCTGGGCCGGATGCGGACGGACCTGCTCGCCCATCTGGCAGGGCAGTGCGACAGCATGGACGAGCTGGCGGACCTGCTCGAATCGGCCATCGAGCCGGACAGTCCGACGCACCTCCGCGACGGCGGATTCATCCGCGCCGGCTTCTCGCAGGAACTGGATCGCCTGCGTTCGATCTCGACCGACGGCCAGAGCTGGCTGCGCGACTATCAGAGACAGGAGTCGGAACGAACGGGCATCGCGAACCTCAAGGTCGGTTTCAACAAGGTGTTCGGCTACTACATCGAGATCACGAACGCCGCGGCGGACAAGGTCCCGCCCGACTACGTCCGCAAGCAGACGGTCAAGAACGCCGAGCGGTACATCACCGAGCGGCTGAAGGAATATGAGAACGAGGTGCTGACCGCGGAAGAGCGGGCGCTGGAATTGGAGCAGCGGTTGTTCGAGGACCTCCGCCAGGAGGCGGCCCAGCACGTTGTCCGTATGCAGCAGCTTGCGGATACGGTCGCCCAGTGCGATTGCCTGGCCTGCCTGGCGCACGTGGCCGCGAGGCGGAATTTTGCCCGGCCCAGGGTCACGGACGATGCCCGGCTGGTCATCCGCGAGGGCAGGCACCCGGTCCTGGCCGAGATGCTCGGCGCCGAGTTCGTGCCCAACGACGTGGAGCTGGGCGACGGGTTCGGCCAGATCGCTGTTATCACCGGTCCAAACATGAGCGGTAAGAGCACCTACATCCGCCAGATTGCTCTGTTGGTGCTGATGGCCCAGACGGGCTCCTTTCTCCCGGCCAAGGAGGCCGAGATCGGCGTTGTGGACCGCATTTTCACCCGTGTGGGGGCCTCGGACGAGCTGACCCGAGGCCAATCCACGTTCATGGTCGAGATGACCGAGACCGCCAACATCATCAACAACGCGACCGCCCGATCGCTTGTGATCCTCGACGAGGTCGGCCGGGGCACGAGCACTTACGACGGCCTGTCCCTGGCCTGGGCCATCACCGAGCATTTGGCCACGCGGCTCAAGTGCCGGACCCTGTTCGCCACGCACTACCACGAGCTGACCGAGCTGGCGGAGCTGTTCGACAACGTTCGCAATTACAACGTCGCGGTGCGAGAGTGGATGGACGAGGTCGTGTTTTTGCATCGCATCCTGCCGGGCGGCACGGACAAAAGCTACGGTGTCCACGTCGCCAAGCTGGCGGGTATCCCGAAGTCGATCCTCACCCGCGCCAACGAGATCCTCGGCGAGCTCGAATCGGTCTTCGCCAAGGAGGCGACCGGCGACCGCCTCGCTCGGAACAAGACGAAGGAATCCGACCGCGACGCGCTCTTCGTTCAGAAGCACAAGAGCGTCCTGGACAAGCTCGCCGCGATCGATGTGAACAACCTGACTCCGATGGAAGCCATGAACCTCCTGAACCGAATCAAGAACGAGATTGGCGGCGAGGAGGCATGAAGTGCACCACGAGAGGCCCGAGAAGAGACTCGCCTCGGATTGTGTCACTCGTGCGAAGTGGAGACGGCGCGACGATCAGATGTCTTCAACGAGCCTGCACGGGAAGGCGGTGTGGTGCCGGCTCCACGCATGGGCGGTCTGCATCACGATCACACCAGCCAGAGCTGCTTTCGTGTCGCCGGCTTGCGGCTTGCCGTTGGTTGTGGGCTGTCGGCCTGCTCCTTCGCGGGCGACAGCGGCAGATTCCGAGATCTGCCCGCGGATCGTCCGGTACCTCTGTTTGAGCAAGCCGAGAAATGCCTGCGCATCCGCAGCTTCTATGGGGCCGACCGTCGAGGAATGGATTTCCGCATAAAGCTCCAGGATTGTGCTGAGCCGGATCTCGGGCCCGGCGGTCTTGTCCCACGGCAGGAAAGGCAGGCACGCAAAATCCAGCCAGAACGCTTCCCTCGGGGAGTACCCGAGCCGATAAAGGTCCTTCACATGTTGCTCATGCATCCAGCGAATGCCATACAGGATATCATGGAGCCAGTCCGGCCGGACTTCTTCAAGCCTGCTCGAGCGCAGGCCGTGACGAGCCCCGCGAGCAGTCGTCAACATTGTACTCTCTCCTCACGTTGCGTTACGGCGTGATAGTCAGCCCCCCGCAGAACCATCGGGCCATACCAAATGAAAACCGTCGAATGCAGGAGACAAGGTCACCTGAATCCAACTCCCATTCTAACGTGGGCCACAGGTTCCGCCAGCGCGAAAATGTGGAAAAAACTCGATTCGGCGTTCTCGCTGTTAATTCACTACTTCGGACACGGGGATTTCCCGAAGAGAGGGCTCTGATTGGGTGGGCTGCATGCGGTCCAAGGTGGCGGACAACAGGCGGATGTGGCGTTTTTCTTCGTCGATCATCGCGTCGATAATCCTGCAGCCTTCGGGGTTGTGGACGAAGCTTTTGAGTCCCTCGTAGAAGACCCCTACTCCGCGGGTTCGCCGGATCGCGTCGCGAACGATCTGTTCGGCAGTTTCCCTCCCGGTGAGCGAGCTGCCCAGCTTCTGGTGGGTCGCAAAGCAGGTCAGACTCGCCATAACCTGAGGATTTGAAAGGAGATAGTTGTCCGGATCGAAGACGCCGAATTGCCCGGTTCGCTCGGAGTACTTCCGCCGGATGCGGGCCCAGGCATGCCGATGACTGGCTCTCCACTCCGCCAGACTGTAGCAGACGTCCCGCCGCGACTGGTCTTCGAATCGTCGTGCGGCCTGCAGGAAGAACCGGGTCGCCTTGTGCTCTACCTCTTCCGCAATCCGCAGGATCTCAAATGCGTTGAACTGCACGTCCTCACAGGTCTCTGTGCAAGTCCCCGCTTCATCATATGGTTTCGGTCTTTGAAGCATCTGATTCTGATTTTTATGCCATCTCAGCATTGTCTATCCCATCGTCATGATTCATCATCTTCTTTCTAAATGGTACGAGAGGATTGCTAAGATCGCGCTAGACCTCCATTAACTTTCGACGAATTCACCGGAAATCGGCGATCGATCGGACATCTTGATTTCTCGGCCATTGGAGCGGACAATGGCAGGTCAGGAGTCAGTTGCAGAAAAGAAAGGGACGGATATGGTCAGGTCAGCATGGGTTTGGGTCGCAGTAGCCGGGTGTGCGGCCGGTTGCACGCCGACGTACAGAGTGCACGTGAACACATATTCGGACCTGGCCGAGCCGGTGAGTTCGACGGCGCCGATCTACGTTGCCGCGGACCCGAACGCCGCCAATCCCATCCTCCGCAGGCAGATCGCATCGAAGATTCACGGTCTGCTTGAGGGCAGTGGGTACAACCCGGTGGAAAACGGCCAGGGCGCCGCGTACACGCTCACGTTCGAGATGGGGATCGATTCTCAACGGGTCGTTGACTACACGCCGATTTATGGTCCCGTGGGCGGCTACTACTATGGTGGACGCGGGAGGCACTTCGGCTGGGGATATACCTATACGACGTATGTGCCTTACGTGGACATGATATACACGCACTGGCTCAAGATACGTCTGTACACCTGTCAGGCAGGGGATCCCAATGGCATGTCCCAACCGCCGGACAACAAGATGGTCTGGCTCGGCGAGGCCTCGCTTGGAATGAGAAGTGCGGAGGCCCGCGAGGCTGCGGACTATCTGCTGGCAGCCTGCATCGAGTACTTCGGCGCCGATACGCGGGAGTGGATCACAGTGGCGATTCGGGAGGACGATCCCCGCATTTCGGGCATTGCAGCGGAGTGAGGATGGCGGATATCTGCATCATCGGGGCGGGTCCCGCGGGATTGATGGCCGCGATCCACGCGGCGCAGGGCCACGCGAAGGTCGTGGTCCTGGAGACCAACACGACGGCCGGTCGCAAGCTCCTGCTTACGGGCGGGGGGCGGTGCAATTTCACACATACGGGCGGTCCTGAGGAGATTGCGAAGGCGTTCGGCAAGCCGGGACGGTTCCTTCGACACAGCCTGCACGAGTGTGCTCCCGAGCGGGTCAGGGAGTTCTTCCAGTGGCGCCAATTACCCAGCTCGATCGAAGCGGATGGCTGCGTGTTTCCCGTCAGCGATCAGGCATCCGACGTGCGAAACGTCCTCGTGGCGGAGGCCATCGAGCTCGGCGTGCGCATCCGCTACCAGTCGCGCGTGGAGAACATCGCCGCTACGGCGGATGGCTTTGCGATTTGTACGGAAAGCGGACAGAGCCTCGCCTCGCGGGTCATCCTGGCCACGGGCGGCCTTTCCTGGCCGCAGACGGGCTCGACGGGCGATGGGTTTCGGTTTGCCGCCGAGTTGGGGCACGTCGTTGTCCCGCCGAAACCGGCCTTGGTCCCTCTGGTGGCGCAGGAGCCGTGGGTGAGCGAACTGGCGGGCGTCTCGCTCGCGAACGTCAGGCTGCTCGCGACCGTGGACGGCCACGCACTCGCTGCGGTCGGCAACATGCTGTTCACCCAACGCGGCATCGGCGGTCCCGCGGCTCAGGATCTTAGCCGGCGTCTGACCGATGCACTCTACGAAGGCGCCCACAGCATCCCCGTCGAGATCGACGTTCTACGCAGCGTCGACGAGGGACAGTTGGATAAGCAACTGCAGCGCGAGTTGCAGGCCCAGGCGAGGAAGAACGTGGCGAATGTCCTGTCGGAGTATCTCTGCTTTGCGAGACAGTTCTCGTTGTCGCTGTGCCGGCTCGCAGGCTGCGGTTGCGACGAGCAGGCGGGGCAGCTTGCGGGCGAGAAACGCCGACGGCTCGTCCGAACGATCAAGAGACTGCCCCTATCGATCACAGGCACCGAGCCAATCGCCAAGGCTACAGTCACCCGCGGCGGCGTGAGTCGGGACCAGATCGACCCCAAGACCATGGAGTCGCAGATTCGTCCGGGACTGTTCTTCGCGGGCGAGGTGATCGACCTGGACGGTCCCTGCGGCGGCTACAACCTCCAGATGTGCTGGTCCACCGGGACCCTGGCCGGTCGCTCGGCGGCACAGCAACGGACAGACGCCAAGTCCTCCATGTGAGGTGTGTCATGCACACCACTACTTCGTCGCCGGCTTGTAGTACTCCATCGCCTCCGGGAGCAGTTCCTGAAGCGCCTTGATCCGGCTGGCGTCTGTCGGGTGCGTGCTGAGGAATGCGGAAGTCGAGGAACCTTCTCCCTTCGAAGCGGACATCCGCTGCCAGAAGGTCACTGCTTCCTGCGGGTCGTAGCCGGCCATCGCCATGAAGATCGTGCCCAGGCGATCCGCCTCGTACTCGTGTTTGCGGCTGTAGGGCAACAGGACCGCGACCTGAGAGCCGACAGTGAACGCGCTCGTGAAGATGCTCTGGGTCGTCTCCGGGTAATCTTTCAATGCGGTGGACAGCGCCACGCTGCCCAGTTGCACCACCAACTGCTGGCTCATCCGCTCCGACCCGTGCTTGGCGTATACGTGCGCGATCTCGTGGCCCAACACGGTTGCCAATCCTGCTTCGGTCTGTGTCAGGGGCAGGATGCCCGTATAGACGACGACCTTGCCGCCCGGCATGGCGAAGGCGTTGACATTCGGGTCTTCGACGAGATTGAACTCCCACGCATAACCGGCGAACGGATCGGTGTCCGAGTGCTCTTTGCTGTACTGCTCCACGGCGGCCCGGATGTTCTCCCCCACCCGCTTGACCATCGCGGCCTTCTCCTTGTCGGCGCTCAGCCTGATCTCTTTGATGAACGTGTCGTACTGCTGGATACTCATTGAGTTGATGATCGAGTCCGGCACGAAGTTCAACTGCCTGCGGCCCGTGATCCCGACCTCGGAGCAACCTGCCAGGATGAACAGCAAACCCAGCAACGTAACGACAACACGACCCGAAGCCTTTTTCATGGCGATTCTCCTTGTATCGGCGAAAGCCTCTCAGCAATCATCTGTACTCAGAAACGGGAACGCGCACGCTCTCGATTCTCACACCCCACCATTAAGCCCATCCCGTGGCTCTCATGCAAAAGATTTTTTGTCGATCCGGCCGGACGAGGCAGGGTCCGAACCCCAAGCTCTCTCCCCATCGTCCTGGTATTTCCGGAACCGGAGTCCCGATTCGCAAGGAAACCGTTGCCCTCGGTGGCGGCCGAGTGTAGGATTTTTCTTGATGACTCATCGAATCGACATGACTGCCTACAGGCGGATTGTGATTCTCACAGGGGCGGGGGTTTCCGCCGCATCGGGGCTCGACACGTTTCGCGGCTCGGGCGGCCTGTGGAAGCAGTTCGACGCGGAAGCCTGCGCCACCGCCACGGCCCTGCGCACCGACCCCCTGCGCGTCTGGCGACTCATCAGTTTCATGCGACGCGCCGCCAAGACCGCCAGGCCCAACCCGGCCCATCAGGCCATCGTCGCCTTGCAGAACAAGCTGACCACCGCACAGTTGCTGACGGTCGTGACTCAGAACATCGACGGCCTGCACCAGCGAGCGGGAAGCCGCGACGTGATCGAGCTGCACGGCCGATTGAGTCACTCTCGCTGCGCCAATCCCCGATGCAGCTTGAAACCCTTCGAGGACTGGGACCTCTACGAGACCCAGGTCCCCCGCTGCGAACGGTGCGGCGCCGTGCTGCGGCCCGACGTCGTGCTTTTCGAGGAATTGCTGCCCCCGGATGCGTACCGGGCCTGCGACGACGCGGTCCGAGCCTGCGACCTCTTCCTGGCGGTGGGGACCTCCTGCACGGTTCATCCCGCCTGCGATTTCGTCTTTACCGCCAAGGATCATGGGGCCACGGCGATTCTCGTCAACCTGGAGCCGCCGGAGAATGCGGTGGAGGTGTTCGACGAAATCCACCTGGGTCCGGCGGAGGAACTGCTCCCCGCGTTGTTGGGGTAGCCGACCGGTCGAGACGCTTGGCCACATCCGGCGGCATACGCCGCGGACGGCCGGCGGCGCCGGAAAGAATTGGTTTTCGCTTTCTCAGGGGTCATGTTACACTTCTGGGGCCCGGTGGCATGGGAACCGTCAATAAATGATTTGATTCCGAGGGGTGTGTATGGACAGCAATTCGATCAGGACATCGAGACGGCGTTTTCTGAAGTCGGCTACGGGTGCGGTCGCGACGTTTGTCATCGTGCCGCGTCACGTCCTGGGGCGGGGACAGACTCCGCCCAGTGAAAGGCCGAACGTCGCGGGCATCGGCGCCGGCGGCATGGGCGGCGAGGACATCAAGGCTGTGGCCGGTTGCGGCGCGAACATCGTGGCCCTCTGTGACGTCGATTCCCGGCGGGCCTCTACCGTTCAGATATTCCCCAAGGCCAAGGTGTACCGCGATTTCCGCAAGATGTTTGATGAGATGGACAAGCAGATTGACGCGGTGATCGTGGGTACGCCCGACCACACGCATGCGGTCGCGGCGATGGCCGCCATCCAACGCGGCAAGCACGTGTATTGCGAGAAACCGCTCGCCCATTCCGTCGGCGAGGTCCGGGCCCTCATGAAGGCCGCCCAGGAGCACGGGGTGGTGACGCAACTCGGCAACCAGGGTCATTCCTTCGACACGATCCGCACGTTCTGCGAGTGGATCTGGGACGGCGCGATCGGCAAAGTCCATACGATCCATTGCGGCTGCAACGCCGTGAATTCCGGCATCGACCGGCTCCCTCGCATGAGCGAGAAGGAGGAGATCCCGGACGAACTGGATTGGGGTCTCTGGCTTGGGCCCGCCGGGGAGCGGGCATATCATTCGTTCTATCTGCCCGGTACGTGGCGGGGCTGGGTTCCCTTCGGCAACGGCACGATCGGCGACTGGCTCTGTCACGTCGTGGACCCGGTCTTCTGGGCCCTCGATCTCGGCGCTCCCGGCACGGTCGTCGCCCAGGTCAAAGATTACGATCCCAAGGCGCAGGGCGACGCGTATCCCAAAGGCGACATCATCACGTTTGAATTCCCCGCCAAAGGGGATCGGGGACCGATTACGCTGGTCTGGCACAGCGGCACCGAGAAAATTCCGCCCGCCAGGGAATTGGAGCCGGACCGCAAGCCGGTCGACACCGGCGCCTACGTCTACGGCGACAAAGGCGTCATCATGTACGGCTCGCACGGCGCCAATCCCGTGCGGATCATTCCGGAGACGGCCATGAAGGCCTACAAGTCGCCCGAGCAGAAGATCCCGCGGGTCAAAGGCCATCACGCCGACTGGCTTCGTGCGATCCGCGAGGGCGGCAAGGCGGGTTCGGACTTCTCCTATGGCGGTCCGCTCACGGAACTGGCCATGCTGGGCGTCATCGCGGTCAAGATGCCCGGTACGAAGCTCGCGTGGGACGCGGCGGCCATGCGGTTCACCAACTGCGACGAGGCCAACCCGTTCGTCAATCCGCCGTACCGTCAGGGTTGGAGCCTGTAGGCATTTACAATTTGCGATTGATGAGTTGAGTCTGGATATGAAAAAGGCTGCGGCCGTGGGGCCGCAGCCTTCGTTGGTTCTGCGTATAGTCTACTTCTTCTCGTCGTCTTTCTTCTTGCCGCCGAGCAGGCCGCCGAGGCCCTCGACGATATCCTTGCTCTTGCCCTGGAGCGTGTCCTTCAGCTCGGTCGGGACCTTGTCGCCGAGTTGTTTCTCGATCTGCTTGCCGACTTCCTCCTGGAGCTTCTGCTTGCCGGCGGCGACGAGGGCGTCCTGGAACTCCTTGGTCAGACCCTTCGTATCGAAGACCAGCCGTGGCTGCGTCACCGGGCCGACGACCCGGATCGTCGTCTTGAGCTCCTTGAGGACCTCCATGACGCGCGAGGTCTCTTCGGCGCCCAGGCCGAGGACGCCTTTGCCGGTTCCGCTGGCCTTGAGGTCCTTGATCCCAAGGTCGATGGACACGTCCACCTGGTCCTTGGTCAGGGTGCCTTTGAAGGAACCCGAGGCGAGACCCGACTGGAACTGGAGTCCGGCGTCCTCTGAGAACCCTTCCTGCATCTTGCCCAGATCGAGGCCGTCGAACGTGCCGGAGAGTTCCGGCGTCTCGCCCTTCGAATAGTCCATCACGACCTTCAACAGGGCGGATGTGACATACGACTTGATCTGCATTTCAATGGGCAATTTCGCGGCAGCCGGCGCGTCGCTGATGTTGTTCACGTCCACCCGGCTGTTGCCGAACAGCGCGGAGGGAATCTCGGTCTTGTCTGCGACCAGCAGCTTGGCGAGCATTCGCGGCGCGGCGGGCGTGACAGCTTTGGCCTTCAGATAATCCAGGTACTTGTGCGGCGGCTCCTCGGCCGTGGGAGTTGTCTCGTTGCTGTCCGCTGGCAGCCAGTTTCGCAGCTTCTCCAACTGTTCCTTGAGTTTCTTGGCGTCCTTGAAGTACTTGTCGAGTTTGGCCACGTCGTTGACGTCCACCTTGTGCGCATTCGGATCGAAGGGCTCTTCCTTCGTTGCGGTAACCGCCTCCAGGATCTTGCCTGCCACCTGCCGGGCCTGGTCGAAGTTCACCTCGGAGACTTCCACCTTGTTGAGCACGAGCTTGCCGAGCAGCAGGTCATAGACGCTGGCGTCCGCCGCGATCTTGCCGACCACGGTGTGGTTCTGCATCGCGTTCTGCGGATCCGTCAGTTGCACGCCGGAGATGGAGACGTCGCCCGCCAGGACGTTCAGACGCAATTCTGCGAGATCCGCCTCGGCCTTGTTGGCGTTTGAGAGCGTATTGGCGGCGTAATCCTTCACCATCGAGTTCTGGATGAAGTGCACGCCCACGAGAAAACCGCCCACCAAAATGACGGCCAGGACGACTCCGACCTTGCGGACGTACTTGGCCTTGGCGAACATGGACTTGACGTCCTTGGTCCGCTTGCCGATCAGAATCCAGTCGAGGAGTCGCACCCACGGATTGGAGTACCATTTGCGGAATTTCTCTGATTTCTCGTCGAGCTTCACCATCATCCGGCGGAAGTTCAGCACGACGAAGGCCAGCGCCAGGCCGGCGACTGCGCCGACGATCGGCCCGACGATCAAGGCGCCCGCCAGTGCGAACCGGTTGAAGTCCGTCAACCCGATCACCGGGATGGACGACAGGGTCGCCAGGAATCCCGCCGCATGCGCGTGCATCCAGACGCCGGCGTGATACAGCAGGGGGGCCGCTGCAAGGCTGAGCGCCTTGCCTATGCCCAGCGAGAGAATGAACAGACCGATGTGGACGTTCAGCACGAGCACGATCACGAGGAGCACCGTGTGCAGACCGGACCAGCCCGGCATTATGCCTGCCCAGAACCCGAGCAAAGTCGATATGAAGATCAACGGCGGGGCCACATTGCCTCGCAGCACGGCCAGTAGTTTGCTTATGAATCTTGGCAGCAGCATACGGAACTCCTAATTATCGTCACGAGATGTTTTCTCCTATCCTGTCTGAAGACAAGATTATACCCACTCCCGAGGGGAGTGCAAAGCCATTCCCGTGTTTACGCAGGGGCAACCCAGCGTAAACAGAGCGTCGATCCTATGGGACCATAGAGGGTTATCGGACGCAATGGGTCCCAACTGTCGCATGGTCCGCATTTCTTCGTCAAAAAAGACTGGTCATTTCGGATGGCTCGGGCCGATAAAAGTGGTGAAAACCGTTTCATCTTTTTCTCCGGCGTCGTTGTGCCAGACGACGCCATTTTTATGTCCGCTGGACGCAGAGTCGCACAGTCCACAGAATCGCCGTCCCCGAGTCAAACAGAAGCCTCTCCGTTTTTTTTCCTCCCCGTAACAAAATGGTAACACCCTGGTGGCATACTGCCGGGCGGATGACCTGAGCCGGGAACCGGTTGGTCCTGTTTGCGTTCATCCGGCATCTGAGGTAGACTATTGCCGTCTGCGGCAGACATCGCGTGCAAGGTGGGATGGCGGTCAGGCGATTGAGGGTGTCTGGGAGGGTGGTCCTCCGGCGGGAGTTCTGCTTTTTGCCGGTCGGCGATGGCAATGAACACAGGTCTGATGCGTCTATGAATAGAGGACCCAGCCGGGTCTGCCGTCTCGGACGTCGATTGGTGTTTGGAAGGGCACAGGTGTGAGAAAGCTTCGTATTTTGATCATCATCGTTGTGGCCCTTGCGGTCGTGGGGTTGGCCGCGGGTTTTGTAGTCAAAAGACGCAAAGTCGGCAGCGAGAAGCCCACGATCGTGCGGATCGAGCCGGTCCAGCGGGCCGAGTTGATCGAGTTTGTCAGCGCCCCCGGCGAGATCGAGCCCAAGCGAAATGTTGAGATCAGCGCGAAGGTCTCCGCCCGGGTGGTCGCCTTGCCCTACGAGGAGGGCGCCCTCGTGACCAAGGGCGATCCGAACGCCAACCCGCCGGTGCCGGCGTCGATCCTCATCCAGCTCGACTCGAAGGATCTGGAGAGCAGCCTGCGGTCGGCGAAGGCCAGTCGGGACGCCCAAGCAGCCCAGATCGAGGTGGAAAAGGCGAGAATCGCCAGCCAGAAGGCCAGTTTGCTGGGTACGACCGCTACGCTCGAGCAGGCCAGGACGGATCTCCAACGGCAAGGCAGGCTCGTTGCCTCGAACGACATCAGCCAGGCGGAGTTCGACCAGGCCCGACTGAAGGTCGATGAGTTGCAGGCCCAGTACGAGGCCGCCCGGCACACGCTCCAGTCCGCCGAGTTGAATCTCAAAGTGCAGGAATACAATCTGGAGGGATCGGACGCCCGGATCGCCCAGGCGCAGGAGGCGTTGAGCTATACGACGATCACGGCCCCCATCGACGGCACGATCACGCGGATCGAGGCGGAGGTTGGCGAGATGGCCATCGTCGGCACGATGAACAACCCCGGCACGGTCATCATGGAAGTCGGCGACCTGTCCGAGATGCTCGTCGTAGCCCAGGTTGATGAAGCGGACGTCAGCAAACTGCGTCCCGGGCAAAAGGCCCACGTCAACATCCAGGCCTGGCCCGACAAGATCTTCCCCGGCGTCGTGC
>CAZDTD010000087.1:0-15850 GCA_964507995.1 uncultured Pirellulales bacterium
CCTGGTTCTTCAGGTCGATGACCTGCCGGCGTTTCTTGTCTTCCTCGGCGTGGGCCTCCGCGTCGTGGGTCATCTTCTTGATCTCTTCGTCGGAGAGGCCCGAACTGGACTTGATCTCGATGGACTGCTGCTTGCCGGTGCCGAGGTCCTTGGCGGAGACGTGCAGAATGCCGTTGGCGTCGATGTCGAACGCGACCTCGATCTGCGGCATCCCTCGCGGGGCCGGGGGGATGTCCGCGAGCTGGAATCGGCCCAGCGTGCGGTTGTCCCGCGCGAACTCGCGCTCGCCCTGGAGGATGTGGATATCGACCGTCGTCTGGCTGTCGGCGGCGGTCGAGAACACCTCTTTCTTGCTCGTCGGGATCGTCGTATTGCGGTCGATCAGCTTGGTCATAACGCCGCCGAGGGTCTCGACGCCCAGCGACAGCGGCGTGACGTCCAGCAGCAGGATGTCCTTGACGCCGGCGTCGCCCATGAGCACCGCGCCCTGGATCGCGGCGCCGAGGCCGACGACCTCGTCGGGGTTGAGGCTCTTGTTGGGCTCTTTGCCGAAGATCTCGCGGGCGATGTGATCGACCTTCGGGATTCTCGTGGAACCGCCGACGAACAGGACTTCTGCGATGTCCTGGGGACGCAGCTTGGCGTCTTCCATTGCGCGGTAGCACGGGCCTTTGAGCCGCTCGAAGACCGGATCGCACAGCGACTCGAACTTGCTGCGCGTGATCGAAATCTGCAGGTGCTTGGGCCCGGAGGCGTCTGCCGTGATGAACGGCAGGTTCACCGTCGTCTCAAGCTGCGAGCTGAGCTCGATCTTGGCCTTCTCCGCGGCCTCCTTGAGTCTCTGATGGGCCATCGGGTCCTGACGCAGGTCGATGCCTTCGGTCTTCTTGAATTCGTCGGCGAGGTAGTTGATGAGTACTGCGTCGAGGTCGTCGCCGCCGAGGTGGGTGTCGCCGTTCGTGCTGAGGACTTCGAAGACGTTGTCGCCGATGTCCAGGATGGAGATATCGAAGGTGCCGCCGCCGAAGTCGAAGACTGCGACTTTCTCGTTCTTTTTCTTTTCCAGGCCGTAGGCCAGCGCTGCCGCGGTGGGCTCGTTGATGATTCGCTCGACCTTCAGGCCTGCGATCGTGCCGGCGTCCTTCGTCGCCTGGCGCTGCGCGTCGTTGAAGTAGGCGGGCACCGTGATGACGGCGCGGTCCACCTTCTCGCCCAGGTAGGTTTCCGCGGTCTTCTTGAGGTCCTGGAGGATCATCGCGGAGATTTCCGGCGGTGTGTACTCCTTGCCTCGCACGTTGACCTTGACCAGGTCGTTTGATCCGCCGGTCAGCTTATAGGGTACGAGTTTCTCTTCGGAGTCGACCTCCCCGTGTCGGCGCCCCATGAATCGCTTGATCGAGAAGACCGTATTCTCGGGGTTGGTCACCTGCTGGTGCTTGGCGATCTGGCCCACGAGGATCTCGCCTTTGTCCGTGAAACCGACGACCGAGGGGGTCAGCCGCCCGCCGGATGCGTTGACCAACACCTTAGGCGCCGAGCCCTCCATCACGGCCACAACGGACATCGTTGTTCCAAGGTCTATTCCGATGATCTTGCTCATGTTGAACGTCCTTTCTTTCTGTCATTGGCATCCGACGACTATCCATCTCGGTACTTCGTTCAGCCAATTGCGTGCAGAATCACATTCTGTATGACGCTTGCAAAACCCGTGCCAGCATGCTGGAATCGAATGGGCGAGGTATAAGTATCTATAGCCAAAAGATTTAGGTTACGGCCGACTCGCTGTGTCTGGCGTCGATGGGGGCGGAATAAGCCCGCGTTTGTCACAACTCTGTGCCATTTTGGCAGGGGCAGCGTTTCGTGAACACATCCTTTTTCGCGTCAACCTGCGGCCCGACTTTGCCGAAGACACCAAAACGTATGACTTTCGTGGATGAATCTATGGACGGTACCGAAAACAGAGAACAGAGACTCACATACCGCTGGCCCGTCTGGTTCGGCGAGGACGAGACGCAGATGGTCCGCTCCGGCCTGATGGTGAACGTCTCCAGCGGCGGAATGGCCTTCACGTGCCAGGCCGAACCCGGCCAACTCCAGGTCGGGCAACCGCTTACAATCCGACTCACCCTGCCCCGATTCGACGAGCAGGACCCGGGCGCCACCGTCGGGGTCACCCGGACCGGCCGGGTCCGCTGGGTAATCGCCGTCGGCGGCGGCTACAAGATCGGCTTTCAATTCGACGCGCCGCTCTCGATCAAACCGGCCGAGCAGGCCGCAGTCACGCCCGTCAGCCAGGACGAAATGCTGTAAACAAGTTGTGCGGTACGGCCCACCTGCTACTTGCGAATCAGTAACGCGACGTATGCGCCGTCGTGGTCGAAGGGACCACTCGCAGGCAGCAGGAGCGATTCGCTCGCCAGCTCGAACTCGCCGTGACGGGCCAGGAACCCTCGGATTGTGTCCTGGTTTTCCCGTCGCTGGATACTGCACGTACTGTAGCAGATCCGACCGTTGGGCTTGACCCAACCCGCTGTTTTTTCGAGCAGTTGTTTCTGCGTTTCACCGATGTCGCGGACCGCCTGAGCCGTAACGCGGAATCTGGCTTCGACCCGTCGGGCCAGAACGCCTGTATTTGAGCAGGGCGCGTCGAGCAGGACCGCATCGAACGGCTTTGTCGCCCCTTGTTCCAGTTGCGCGTGTGGAACGATCGTCACACTCTTGAGATCCAATCGAGCGACGTTTTCCCGGACTCGCTCCAGTCTCGCGGGGTCGATGTCCATCGCTGTGATCTTCGCGTCGTCGTGCGACAGCTCGGCGATCTGCATCGTCTTGGTGCCTGGCGCGGAGCACAAATCCAGGATGGACCAGCCCGGCTGGGGGGCCAGGGCGCGTACGGCGTGCGAGGCCGAGAGATCCTGCACGGCGAACAGACCCTCGGAGAAACCGGGGAGCTGTGTCACTGTGTGAGGCCCCACGAGATGGATCATGTCCGGCGTTGCCGGCTCCGCCTGAACATTCGCATGGCGGAGTCTCGACAGGAGGTCCTCGGGCGTGGTCCGCAGCGGATTGACGCGAAGGTACACGCTCGGCCTGCGATTGCACGCCAGACAGATGTCCCTTGTCCGCTCGGCCCCGAACTCATCGAGCCACTCGCCCACAAGCCACGCGGGCAGGGAGAAACTCTCGCTCAGCCACGCGACCGGCGAGGCCGTTGGATCGGGCAGAAAGTCCGTGTCGAACTTGCAGACCGACTCGACGGTCTGGAACAGGGTTCGCCTCGGATTCGTTCCGGCGGGATCGGTCTGGCGGTTGGCGATGTGCCGCGCGATCTGGCGCAAGACCGCGTTGACGAAGCCGCTCTGCTTTTTGCCGCCGGTGGCGCCGACGTTCTTCACCGCTTCATCGACGATGGAGTAGACCGGCGTCGCGGGATTATAGACCAGTTCGCAGACCGCGACTCGCAGGATGCTCAGCAGCTTCGCATCGATCCTCGCGATGGGCCGGCCGGAAAACGCGGCGATCACGGAATCGAGGGCACAGCGGTTGCGAATCGTGTTGAGGACGAGGTCCGTCGCCCGCTGTTTTTCTTCGGTTTGATCCAACACGCGGTCGAGCATTCGTCCGGCGTAGTCGTGGACGGGATCGAATCCGCACAGGACCTGGGCTGCGATTGCACGTGCCGATTTGAGATTCTTGCTGGACATGCTGTGTTTCTTCATCTTCGTCGGTCAAACGGTGCGTGATACGCACCCTACCTTATCGCGTGCCTTGCAGGGTGCGTATCACGCGCCATCTTCATTCTTCGATCTTCGTCAGCCGGTCGCCGGGTCGGACGCGCCACCCGTTGAGAAAGGCCTTGAAGTCCATCAGGCCGGAACCGGCGGGTTTGATCTTGCGAATCGACAATTTCCCCTCCCCACAGACGACGTTGAGGTCCTCGTCGAAGGTCCCAGGCACAGCCTGCGGCGGATTCTCACCCCAGATCACTTCCGCCAGGGCCAGCGTGACCCGCGCCGTTTTGTGCGATTCGGCGCCGGTGAAACAGGCGGCCGCCCCCGGCCAGGGCCACAGGCCGCGGATCTTGTCGGCCAGGACGTGCGCGGGCTCGCGGAAATCGAGGAACCCGTCCGATTTCTTCAGTTTCGGCGCCTTGGACGACTCGAACTCATTCTGCGGCGTATACGTCACGGCGTCCGCTTCGATCTGGTCGAGCGTCTCCATCAGCACAGGCGCCGCCAGTTGCGCCAGCCTGTCGTGCAGCTCGCCCGCGGTCTCGAAGACCCCGATGGAAGTTCTCGCCTGGGCGAGGATGTCGCCGGCGTCCATGCGGTCCGCGAGGGTAATGACGCTGACGCCCGTCTCGCGCTCGCCGCGAAGGATCGCCCAGTTGATCGGAGCCGCCCCGCGGAACTTCGGCAACAGGGACGAGTGCACGTTGATCGCCAACTTCGTGGGCATCTCGACCAGCTCGCGTCCGACCTTTTGCCCGCAAGCGATGACGACGAGCACATCGGGTCGGCACTCCGCGATCCGAAGGACCATCTCCGGCGAGTTGATGTTGTCGCTCTCGACGGCGGGCACCGCCTGCCGGTGGGCCCAGTCGCCCACTGCCGTGCAGCAGAGCTTTCGCCCCCGACCGGCGGGACACGCCGGTTGCGTGACCACCATCGCAAGGTGGTGCCTCGACGCTTTCATGGCGTCCAGACAAGGCACCCCGAACTCACCACTGCCGAGATAGACGATGTTCATAGAATTCCCGCTTCGCGCTTGAGGCGACCCAAAACGCTCGCCAATCAACAATCACTCCTGCCCCTCTCCCATCAGCTTCTTGAGCTGCCGGCGGTGGGCGATCTTCGCGGTCTGGCTCATCCGGTTCACGATGACCGTGCCCTCGATGTGGTCGAACTCGTGCTGGAGGCAACGGGCGTAGAGCCCCTCGGCCTCCTCGGTGAACGGGTTGCCGTCGAGATCCGTCGCGCTGACGGTCGCCTCCTTGTGCCGGCGGATCTTGGCCCAGATGCCCGGCACGGACAGGCAGCCCTCTTCCTTCTCTTCGAGATCGCCGTGCCCGGTCACGGTCGGATTGACGTAGGCCCGGACGCTGTCGCGCGTGCCTTCCATGGTGATGATGAACAGCCGAAGGGAAACGCCTGCCTGTGGGGCCGCCAGGCCCATCCCCTTGTTTGCGAACATGATATCCGCCATCTTCTCGACCAGCCGGCGGATCTTGTCATCGATCTTCTCGACCGGCGCGGCCTTCGCCTTCAACACGGCGGCCGGGTAGTGTGTGATCTTGCATTTTTCGACGTCAAACATGTCGTGTGCCTTGTCTTTCGATTGCCGAACTGCCCGCTTTACTCTTGTTTGTCGAACTCGTGGCCGGCGAAGGTGTTGCCGAGGTAACTCTTTCGGACGAGTTCGTTTCGGATGATCTCGGCCGGCGGTCCGGCGGCGATGACCTTGCCGTGGTCGATGATGTAGGCCTTGTCGGCGACCTCGAGGGTCCGCTCGACGTTGTGGTCGGTGATCAGGATGCTCACGCCGGAGGCGACGAGCCGACGGATCTCCTGCTGGAGGTCCTCGACCGCGATTGGGTCCACGCCGCTGAAGGGCTCGTCGAGCAGGATCAACGACGGGTCGGTCACCATCGCGCGGGCGATCTCGAGCTTTCGACGCTCGCCGCCGGAGAGGAAACGCCCGTGGCTCTTGGCGACTTCCTTGAGTCCAAACCGCTCGATCAGCGCCTCGGCCTTCTGCTTTCGCTCCTTGCGAGTCAGCGACATGGTCTCCAGGATCGCCAGGAGGTTGTCGCGGACGCTCATTCGCTGGAAGATGCTGGGCTCCTGCGAGAGGTAGCCGATGCCCAAGCGGGCCCGCCTGTACA
This sequence comes from uncultured Pirellulales bacterium, assembly GCA_964507995.1. Classification (GTDB taxonomy): domain Bacteria; phylum Planctomycetota; class Phycisphaerae; order Sedimentisphaerales; family Anaerobacaceae; genus PLanc-01. The sequence continues at coordinate 5,885 of CAZDTD010000087.1, forward strand.
TGGGCAGCTTCGTGATGTCGCGATCCTCGAAGACGACCCTGCCCTTGTCGGGCGTGACCATGCCCATAATCATGCGAAAGGTGGTGGTCTTGCCGGCGCCGTTGCGTCCCAGCAGGCCCACGATGCTCCGCTGGTCGATCTGGACGGAGACCTCGTTGACGACCGCCCGGCCGGAGTATCGTTTGATCAAATCATGAGTTTCGAGAAGGCTGATGCCTGCCAAGACACACCTCGTTTATACCATAACCTACGGCAAAGTCGCATTATACGCATTTTGAGCCGGCCGGGCAACTCGCATTTGGAGCAACACCACCACCGGCCAAATTGCTCTGGCAATCGAGGCGGTTTTGTGCTATGAAGGGGTGTTTTACGACATTGGCGAATCTGTTACTGTTTGGCATCCAAGGGTTTATGTTTGCGATTCTCAGCGATATTCACTCGAACATCGAGGCCTTGAGCACGGTCCTGGCGGACATCGAGAAACGCGGGATCAAGACGATCTATTGTCTTGGCGACGTGGTCGGGTACGGCCCGAACCCCATCGAGTGCCTCGATCTGATCATCGAGAAGAGCGAATGGTGCGTGCTGGGCAACCACGATTACGCCGTGGTCTACGAGCCCACCAACTTCAACTACGGCGCCGAGCAGGCGAGCTTCTGGACCCGCGAGGTGCTGGAGATGGAGGAGCCCGGTCCCAAGAGCGACCGGCGATGGCGGTTCCTGGGCGAATTGCCCATGCGCCGTCTGGTGAAGACCCAGTTGGGACCGACGAACACAACGATGGAGTTCGTCCACGCGTCGCCCCGACGGCCGATCAACGAATACATTTTCCCGGACGACGTCTACACGAACCCTGCGAAGGTCCGCACCCTGTTCGAGCGGATCGAGCACGTGTGCTTTATCGGGCACACGCACATGCCGGGCGTGTTCCTGGACGAGCCGGACTTCTACCTGCCCGACGAGCTGGGCGGCGTCTATCCCATCATCGAGGACGAGAAGGCGATCATCAACATTGGCTCGGTCGGCCAGCCTCGCGACAAGGACAACCGCGCCAGTTACGCCTACGTGGAAGAGAACAAGGTGCACTTCGTCCGGCTGGAATACGATTACGAGACGACCATGAAGAAGATCCTCGCGATCGACCGGCTGGACAATTTCCACGCCGAGCGGCTCAAGGATGGACGATAGTCGCAAGTGTGATTTTTGATGTTTGATTTGTGAAGTGAATCGATATATGAGCGTTAAGAACACCGTCATCGCAATCTCCGCCGGGTATCTTCTGCTGTGCGGCTCCCTGATCGTGGAATCGGGCCTCCTCGGCAAAGTGTGGCGTTCCAAGGGCTGCATTCTCCTGCAGCAGACGGCCCAGACGCAGACTCCGACGGCCGACGCCAATGCTCCTGTCGCGACGGCCGAGACGCCGCAGCCCCAGCCGCAAGCCCAGCTTCAGGCCGCAGTGGGCGAATTCTACGGCGCGGTCGGAGGCGAGGACGTCAACGTGGCCATCGGCTCGACCGACAAGGGCAGCCCGTTCAAATACCGGCTCGTCCTCGATTCCCGCGGGGCCGCCGTGCGAACTGCCACGTTCAGCGAGTTCGACGACCGCGACCCGAAGAATCCGCAGCCGCTGACGTTCCTGGCTCCCATCGGCGCCAACGGCAGCGAGGCGCTCTCCCTGGCCAGCCGCGAGCTGGTTCTCATCGACCAGGGCCTCAAGCTCCACCTCGACCGGCTGAGCTGGAAGTCGTTGGGCGTGGAGAACCTGGAGGATGGGGGCGCTGCCGCGGCCTTCGAGGCGACGATTGTCGATGGGAACGATCAGCCGGTCCTGAAGCTCACGAAGACCTATCGCGTTCATCCGGACACCTACATGCTCGACGGCGCCATCGCGGTCGAGAACCTCAGCGGCAAGGAACAGAAATTCTACTACTCGCTGAACGGCCCGGTCGGCCTGGCCCCGGAGGGCGGGTATCGCATGGAGATGCGGAAGGTCTTCGCCGCCTTCAAGACCGCCCAGGGCCAGATCAACAGCGTGGGCAAGGACATGAAGGGCCTGTCCAAGGCGACCGTCGCGAAGGATCGCGAGCTGACGGGTCCGACCGGTTCGTCGTTCCTCTGGGCTGCTGCGGTGAGCAAGTACTTCGCGGCCATTCTGGTCCCGACAGTCCAGGGCAAGCCCGGCGGCGATTGGGTCGGCGGCAAATGGGGCGTCTACTACAACCCCGACATGGACGCCAGGCACAACTCCGGCGACGAAACGCTCGGGTTCATCGTCGCCAGCGTCCCGGTGACCCTGAGCCCGGCGGGCCAGGCGGATAGCGCTCGGACCAACGAATTCCAGTTCTACGTGGGACCGAAGGACAAGGGCCGCTTCGACAAGGTCCCGCTCTACCGCGAGCTCGGGTTCGTCCACACGATCGACTTCATGGCCTGCTGCTGCCCGGCGGGCATCATCAATCCGCTGGCCTTCGGCATCCTGGCGATCATGAACTGGATGTACGGCTTCATCGGCAACTACGGCATCGTCATCATCATCCTGGTCTTCATCATGCGACTCATCCTGCACCCGATCACCAAGAAGAGCCAGGTCGCGATGAGCAGGATGACCAAGCTGGCGCCGAAGGCCGAGGAGATCAAGAAGAAGTACGGCAACAACAAGGCCGAATTGAACAAGGCGCTCATGGAGCTCTACCGCGAACAGGGCGCGTCGCCCATCATGGGATTTTTGCCCATGTTCGTGCAGATGCCGATCTGGATCGCCCTGTGGAGCGCGATCTACACGAGTATCGACCTCCGCGGCGCCGCCTTCCTGCCCTTCTGGATCACCGACCTGTCGGTCCCGGATGCGCTGATCCGATGGACGCCCATTCAAATCCCGTTGCTCGGCTGGCACCTCGGGGCGCTCAACCTGCTGCCCATCCTGATGGGCGTCGCGTTCTACCTGCAGCAGAAGCTGACGCCGATGCAGCAGCCGTCGGCTGCGACCAATCCGCAACTGGCCCAGCAGCAGAAGATGATGAACGTCATGATGCCTTTGATGTTCCCGCTGATGCTGTACACCGCGCCTTCCGGCGTGAACCTGTACATCATGTCCAGCACGTTCGCCGGCGTGATCGAGCAGTACGTGATCAAAAAGCACATCCGCGAACGCGAGGAAGAAGAGACCCAGGGCCTGATCTCCGCGACGAGCAAGACCGGCGGCAAGATCAAGAAGAAGAAACCCAAGCCCTTCTATCGGTTCAAGTGAAAACCGGGATCGTCGATTGCGGATCTGTGGGGCGTCCGAAATCGGACGTGCAGACTGAACGTCGGGTGCCACGCCCAAGCGAAGCTTGAGCGTGTCTTCCTGTGCGATGGGCCGCAAGAAACGCTGAGTTATGTACGATCTCTGTGACACGATCGTGGCCGTCAGTTCCGCCGTTGGAGGGGTGCGATCCATCGTCCGCATCACCGGCCCGCAGACGCTCTCTCTCTGTGAACGGATCTTTGACTCCGGCTCGGCCCCTCAAATCGCAGATCGCACAATCCTCTGCGGAACCGTCCGGATCGACGACGATCTGAGCGTGGACGCCCGGCTGTATCCGTTCCTCGCTCCCCATTCCTATACAGGCGAAGATCTGGTCGAGCTGCACGTCTTCGCAAGTCCCTGTCTCGTCGAAGCCCTGGTAACGAAGCTGCTGGCGAGCGGTTGCCGAGCCGCCGGACCGGGCGAGTTCACCGCCCGCGCCTACCTCAACGGCAAGCTCGACCTGGCCCAGGCCGAGGCGGTCAACGAGGTCATCAGCAGCTCGAACAGTCTCCAGTTGGAGGCGGCCGAAAAGCTCCTGGGCGGCCGGCTGACGAAGGCGACCAAAGACATCCGGACTGCCCTGCTGGACACGTTGAGCCTGATCGAAGCCGGTCTCGACTTCAGTGGCGAGGACATCGAGTTCATCAGTCGGGAGCAGGCGACGAAGCGTCTGTCCGAGATTCAGTCGAGCCTGGAAACGCTTCTCGCCGGCAGCATTCGAAGCGAGGAGTTGCTGGACCTGCCCGCGGTCGGAATCGCCGGCGCGCCGAACGCAGGCAAGAGCAGTCTGCTCAACGCCCTGCTCGGTTGGGAGCGAAGCATCGTCTCGTCGCAGCCGAAAACGACCCGCGACGTTCTGACCGGGGTGTTGACGTGGGAAGGCGGCAGGCTGGAGACTGTCGGCCGCAGGAACCCTTCCAGTCTAAAGCCCAAAGCCTGCGGCCTGCCCTTCCAATGTGTCCTCTTCGACTGCGCGGGCCTGATCGCATCGCCGGACAACGTACTCGACGAGTTGTCGCAGCGGGCCGCAATCGAAGCGTTGCAGCGATGCGCCGTGGTCCTGTTCTGCGTCGATTCCGCGAAGGCGGATTGGAGCGAGGACGCCGCCGTACACAGGCTCATTCAGCCGAAGCGGACGATCCATGTCGTCACCAAGGCCGACCTGCGCGACGAAGACGACCTGGCTCGAAGAAGAGTGAAACTTGCCGGCGACTTCGCAGGCGAGTTCCTTGTTGTGTCTGCGAAGACGAGCCGGGGTCTGGAGGATCTCGTCCAGGCCATCGAGGACGCGGTCCACAGCGCGCCGCAAGAGCCTTCGGGCACGACGAGCGTCAGCGCCGTCGCCTTGAACGCCCGGCACAGACAGGCGGTGACCGAGGCTATCGAGAACGTCCGCCAGGCCGTCGAAGAGGTGCGCCGGGGCAACGAGGAAGTGGTCGCCATGATGATCCGGGCCGCCTGCGAAGCGATCTCCGGCATCGAGCAGCAGCACCTCGACGAGCAGATCCTCGACCGGATCTTCTCCCGGTTCTGCGTCGGCAAGTAATTTGCAGTGGGCCCGTAAAGGCATATCCTCGAAGGCACGGAAGATAACGCCTTACGGCGTCACTACGAGCGGGCCTCGCAGGGTATGCCCCGTACACTGATTCCCCCAGGGCAATCTGCCGTCGTTCTTGACAATCACTCTGCAATGTGAGTATAAACCAGATATTCCTATTGTTGGTTTTCCTGGACGAATGCAGTGCAGACCCACCACAAGATCATCATTGGCGATTCGCGGCGGATGACGGAACTGGCGGATGAATCCGTGCATCTGGTCGTCACTTCCCCCCCCTATTGGCAACTCAAGGACTACGGCAACGGCCAGCAGATCGGCTTCAACGACACGTATGAGACTTACATCAACAACCTCAATCTCGTCTGGTCGGAGTGCCACAGGGTCTTGGCCAAAGGCTGCCGGTTGTGCATAAACATCGGCGATCAGTTCGCCCGGTCGGTCTATTACGGACGATACAAGGTGATCCCCATCCGCACGGAGATCATCAAGTTCTGCGAAACGGCCGGTTTCGACTACATGGGCGCGGTGATTTGGCAGAAGGTGACGACGTGCAACACGACCGGCGGCGCCACGATCATGGGTTCGTTTCCTTATCCGCGCAACGGGATTCTCAAGCTGGACTACGAGTTCATCCTGATCTTCAAGAAGCAAGGAACCGCGCCGACCGTCAGCAAGGAAATCAAAGAACAGTCGCGAATGACGACCGAGGAATGGAACCAGTTCTTCGCCGGCCACTGGAATATCCCCGGCGAGCGGCAGGACAAACACCTGGCGGTCTTTCCTGAGGAGATCCCCGGCCGCTTGATTCGGATGTTCACCTTCGTCGGCGATACCGTTCTGGACCCGTTTCTCGGCAGCGGAACAACCTGTCTGGCCGCGAGGAACCGTGGCAGGAACTCCATTGGCTACGAAATCAATCCAGACTACCGCAAGATCATACAGGACAAGCTCGGACTCCGAAGAGCGTCCTTGTTTCAAGACGCTGAATTCGAGGTGGTCGAACTGGCCGAGGGCAAGACCGACTTCCACAGGCTGGTCGAAGAACTGCCGTATGTTTTCCGAGATCCTGTGCAATTCGATAAGAAGGTCGATCCAAGGAGCCTGCGCTTCGGTTCAAAAGTGAATCATGAAAGCTCCAAACGCGACGAGTATTACCGAGTTCGCGAGGTCCTTTCCCCAGAGCGGCTTGTCCTGAGCGACGGCGTCACAATCAGACTGCTGGGCATACGAGAGAAGGCTGAATCCAGGCAACAGGCCGTACAGTTCCTCGAAGACAAAACGCGAGGGCAGAGAGTAAGCATCAAGTTTGACAGGGTGAAGTTCGACAGTGACAAGAATCTCCTCTGCTATCTCTATCTGCAGAATAAGACGTTTATCAATGCCCACCTGCTGAGGGCCGGATTGGTGTCCATCGATACGGAAACAGATTATAGATTCAAAGAGAAATTCGCACACTTGGCGAGAACGGGGAAAGTTCGGACGTGAGAATCTACTCGAAGAACTTCGGGAAGAAAGAAAAGGTGCTGAACTACACATGCCAGACGTACCAGTTGTCGCGTCCCAACAAGGTCGGGGCTGTGATGTCCCTGATCAGGCAGTGCCAGCCCAAGACCATACAGAGCTGGGAGCAATGGTACTTTGAGAATGCCTATACAGACGGAAAAAGTCGTACGAAGATCACAAAGGAGTCTCTTGAGGAACTGGGCGAAAGACTGTATGTCAAGATCACGGAGATTGTCATCCCCGAGTGGCAAGAGGCTTTTCGCCAGTTGACCCTCCAGGACTGTATTGACTACATCCACAATCTCACCATCAACAGGACCTTTGATGGATTCAACAGAGAGAAATCCGTCGTCACCGACGAGTTGGCAGTGAGGTTTCCCGAGGTCCAATTCATCGAATCAGAGTCGGAACTCGACCATGCTGGCGACATAGACTACCTGGGCCATCTGGGCGACAAAGCGTTCGGTATTCAGATAAAACCGGTGACTGCCAGGGCGAACTTCGGCAACTATTCTCCCTCCGAACGGATGAAGGCGAGTTTCAGAGAATTTGAGCGTCAGTACGGAGGGAAGGTTTTCATCATCTTCAGTCTTGATGGCGAGATTGCCAACGAAGAAATCTTGAAAGACATCGAAGCGGAGATCAAGCGGTTGTGCGGGTGAATCGCAATATCTCGACCGCGGTAAATAACAACCCTTCTATCATGATACAAAGTCCTTTATGGCCGCATGTATTGGGAATATAGACGTTCTTGTAGCAACGACGAATCCTGGGAAGGTACGCGAGCTTCGGGCTATGCTGGGCGACCAGGTCCAGTGGAAGAGCCTCGCGGACTTTCCCGGTGTGGACGAGGTGACCGAGGACGGCGCGACGTTCGCCCAGAACGCACGCAAGAAGGCGACCGGCTACGCGCAGGCGACCGGGCTCTGGACGCTGGCCGACGACTCGGGACTCGTCGTCGATGCGCTCGACGGCGCGCCGGGCGTGAACTCCGCACGATTCTCCGGCGACAAGGCCAAAGGCGTGGACCGCAAAGTTGTCGATCGGCGAAACTGGGAGAAACTGCTGGCGTTGCTGGAAGGCGTTCCGACGGAGAAACGCACCGCTCGGTTCGTCTGCTGCCTGTGTCTGGCGAGCCCGCGCGAGGTGCTCATCGAGACGACCGGCAGCGTCGAGGGACTCATCACGACCGAGCCGGCCGGCGAAGGCGGGTTCGGCTACGACCCGGTTTTTTCCGTACCCTCACTTGGTCGGACCGTCGCCCAGCTCGGCGACGACGAAAAGAACACCCTCTCCCATCGGGGCAACGCCATGCGGAAGTTCAAACCACTTCTGTGCGAACTCCTGAAGGTCGGGCGATACGAATAGAGTGACGCGCTCGGCAAGGAAATCCGAAACAAACCCAAATGACCGAAATCCAAAATGCAAAACGCTCCCGCCGATTCGCGGGAGCGTTTTGTAGTCATTGATATTTTTGGGTTGTTTCTGATTTAGCGGTCCATCGGGAACAGTCGCACGAGGACGACGCCGTGACGCGGGACTTCCGCGCCGAACGTGCCCTCGAAGACGCCCAGGTCCTTCTGCCGCCAGAGGTCGCGAACCCGCTGTTTGCCGCTGACGCCCATGTCGGACCACCTGGCCGTTACGGTCTGCGGCGTCTCGTCGCGATTGAACAGGCCGACCGTGGTCGAGCCGTCCTCCATCTTCTTCGACCAGACTTCCAGAGCCTCGTCCTTCGCGACCCGGCTCGCCTGCCGGCCCAGCGGGTCCTGGTTCACTTCGAGGACCTCGTCATTGGTCAGGAGGTTCAGCGTGAACTCGTCCAGTTGCGTCAGGTCGCAGCCGATCAGCAGCGGCGAGCACAGCAGGCACCACAGGCTGATGTGCGTGTACTGCTCGTTCGGTGTCAGGCGGCTTTCGCGGATGTTCGGGCCCCAGCCGACCATGCCGACGACAAGCATATCGGGATCGTTCCAATGGCCCGGGCCTCCGTAGGGGGCCTTCTCGCTCTGGGCGAAGCCGATGCCGCTCATGCTGCCCCAGGTGTCGGTGATGTCACCGGTAGTCCGCCAGCAGTTGCCGCCGACCTCGGTACCCCACTTCCAGACGTCGCCCATGCCGTACTGGCACAGGCTGTAGACGATGTCCCGGCCCGAGCGGTTCAGGCACAGCCGCATGAACAAGTACGGCTCCTTCAACTGCTCCAGCGTCGGGTCCGGCACGATCGAACCGTAGCCGCACCAGTCGTATTTGAGGTAATCGAAGCCCCACTCGCCGAACTGCATGGCGTCCGCCTGCTCGTGCTGCCAGCTTCCTTCGTATCCGGCGCAGGTCCACGGGCCCGGCGAGATATAGAGGCCGGCCTTGAGGCCCAGGCCGTGCACGTAATCCGTGAGGGCCTTCATGTCCGGGAACCGCTTGTTCGTCTTGATGCGTCCGAACTCATCGCGGGCCGAACCGCCGACCGTCGCGTCGTCCGAATTGCGCCGGATCATCCAGCAGTCGTCGATGTTGACGTACTGCCAGCCGTGGTTGACGAGGCCCGACTTGACCATGGCGTCGGCCGCGTCGCGGATCTTCTGCTCATCGACGGCGCAACCCCAGCAGTTCCAACTGTTCCACCCGAGCGGCGGGGTCAGCGCGACCGTCTCGCCCACGACGATCCGCAGCTCTCGTTTGGCTTCGCCGAGGTCGTTCGTGGCGACGAGCGTGACTTTGTGCTCACCGGGCTTGGTGAATTTTCCGGTGAGCCGGCCGGTCTCGCGGTCGAGCTTGAGCACGGCGGGCAGATTCTCCGCGCCGAACCACATCGGCCGCTGGCCCGAGGCGGCAATCGTGTACAGGACAGGCGAGCCCGGCCGGACGCCGAACACGCGCGGACTGTTGATCCGCGGCTTGGGCGACGGCTTGGGCGTCAGGATGACCGCCTCTTCTTTGGGGGCGTCGACGGTCTTCGGCGTCGTCCCGGTGACGGTGAACGACGCATCGGCCCAGTCCGCATGGTCGTAGTTCATGTCCTCCCCGGAACTGACGGACAGCACCAGGAGCGTGACGCCGGTTACGTCGAGGTCCACTGCCTTGGGAGCGTCGCCGCCCTTGAGCACGCCGCTGTTATAGACCCGTTTGCCGTCGGCCAAGGCGTGGAATTCGACGCTCCCGCGCGTTGTCACCTCGTCGTCCACGCCGACGAAGGCGGTGAAGCGGGAACTGCCGCCGTTGAGTTCGATGTACAGTATGCTGTCGGCGTGGGTGCCCAGCCCTCGCTCAAACGCCTTTCCGGCGATCTGGATCGGGTTGCCGTCCACCGACAGGTTTTTCTGCGGATTGCCCCAGCCCTGCTGGGTCTTGCTGATATCGAGATCGCTGAGCCAGACCTTCTGGGCAGAGCTGCCGGCCGCCAGGCTGCAACCTGCGAAGAGAAGGACACAAACCGACGCCAACACGCGACACGTTCTCATGAGTAATCCTTTCCATAGCACTCGTATAGTTCGGCACAAAAGCATAATCCAGCCCCCTGCCCGGTTTCAACTGCATTCTTGGCGTCGATGGCGCGGAGCCGGATGTTTCTTCGTAGGTTGGGCGTCCTCGCCCGACCCTCTTTCAGACGAGCGGGGAC
>CAZDTD010000088.1:0-10393 GCA_964507995.1 uncultured Pirellulales bacterium
CAGGATACCGGCGGAGAGTTGGTCGAACCGACACCCGGAAGGCAAGCTGTCCGTGGAATCGGATTGGCAACGAGCTTGCGTTTCGGTTAGGATATCGGCGATACGATTCCCGGAGTTGCCCGATCGCGCCGATGTCGCGACGATCGAGGGGCAATGCCGGTACAAAGGCTGTGTGGAAGGAACCGCTTTATGAGTAATCGGGCTGATACGAAGAATATGGCCCTGTTCTGCGATTTTGAGAACATCGCGTTGGGCGTTCGCGATGCGCACTACGCCCAGTTCGACATCACCAAGGTGCTCGAACGACTCCTGCTCAAGGGCAACATCGTCGTGAAGAAGGCCTATTGCGACTGGGAGCGATACAAGGATTTCAAGGCGGCCATGCACGAGGCGTCCTTCGAGCTGATCGAGATCCCGCACGTCCGCCAGTCGGGCAAGAACTCCGCCGACATCCGCATGGTGGTCGACGCGCTCGACCTGTGCTACACGAAGGAGCATGTGGACACGTTCGTCATCCTCAGCGGCGATTCGGACTTCTCTCCCCTGGTGAGCAAGCTGCGCGAGAACGACAAGATCGTCATCGGCATCGGCGTGAAGAACTCCACGTCGGACCTGCTGATCGCCAACTGCGACGAGTTCATCTACTACGACGACCTCGTCCGCAGGCAGCCGGCTCGCAAGAAGGAACCTGCCAGCGCGGGCCACAAAACCACCCACGGCGCGACCGCGAAGGCCGCCAAACCGGTCGTGGACAAGAAACAGGAAGGCTGGGACCTGATCGTGGAGACCTACGAGGCCCTGGTCGAGGAACGCGGCGAGGGCGAAAAGATCTGGGGCTCCATGATCAAGCAGACGCTGAAACGCCGCAAGCCCGGCTTCAGCGAGTCCTACTACGGCTTCCGGTCCTTCAGCCAGATGCTGGAAGAGGCCCAGGCACAGGGCATTCTCGAACTGGAGCCCGAGGAGAAGTCCGGCGGCTACATCATCAAGAGCTGCCGCGGCCTGTAAAAGCCGCGAATCCCGTTTGAACCGCCTCGCAGTCTGTGGTAGTATAGGAGACATACGGATACTGGAGTTTTCTCATGACACCACAAAGTGAACAGATCCTTCACGATGCGCTGGGCTTGCCACCCATAGACAGAGCGGAACTGGTCGAGCAGATACTCGCAAGCTTCGAGTTCCCGCCACGCAAGGACATCGACGCCGCATGGGCGAAGGAAGTCGAGGACCGCATCGATGCCTACGAACGAGGTGAACTCTCTTCAGAGCCCGCCAACGAGATCTTGGGGGAAATTGACCGGCAGGCCTGTCAATGAGAGTCGAATTCCTCAATACGGCGAAACGGGAACTCACCGAGGTCATTACCTACTACAACAACGAAAGTGAAGGGCTGGGATACAGATTTGCCGCTGAGGTGAAAAGGACGCTCTCGCGTATTCAGCGGCATCCTCTTGCGTGGATGGAAATCTCCAAGCGCACACGACGGTGCCGAACCAATGGTTTTCCGTACGGCATCATCTACCAAATACGTGAAGACATGATCCTCATCGTCGCGGTGATGCATCTCCACAGACACCCGGATTCCTGGAAGCACAGGACATAGCGTCATACTTACGGGACAGAAAAGGCCCGACGGACTGTCAAGTCCGCCGGGCCTTGTTACTCCATGGTCTATGAGACTGCGATCGACAACCGCCCTGTGATTCTGCCCGCAACCTCGGACCAAGCGTCGGCCAATTATCGATAATCAATCATCCTTCATCAATCGCCCTCACACCATCGGGTCGCAGCCGGTCGCGATGGGATGATAGAGCGGCTTGCCCGCCAGGAGATCGGCCTGGCTCGGCACGAGGCTCTGCTTCGATTCCTTCATCAGCCAGTCCCAGGTGACAACCTGGCCGGTGCAGGCCGCAATGCGAGCGCCGATGGCCGTCAGGGTGCTCTCGGCGACCCGGACGCCTTCGTTCAATCCCTTGCCGGCCCGGATGCTGGCGATCAGGTCCCTGTGCTCCTGGACCATGCCATCGACCATCTCGCCCTCGTACTTCCAGGCGTTGGCGCCTGAGATCCCGATCCGGCAGTCGCTGACGCCTTTGGTACCGACGATCTTCTCGCCGTTGCGTCCCGAGCCGGGGCTGTGACCGCTGAAACTCAGGCAGCGAGCGCCGTTGGCGTATTCGAACTCCGCGTAGATGTGGTCCCAGATGTCCCCGTTGTACTTTTCCCAACCGACTTCGCTGCCGCCGTTGAACTTCTTGCAGACTTCCCTGGCGACTTTGATCTGGCCCTCGTTGTAACTGCGCCACTGGCGGCCGCCAACCGCGGTGATCTTGGCCGGCGGGCCGTCGAAGCACCAGTTCATCACGTCGATGTTGTGGATGTGCTGCTCGCAGATCTGGTCGCCCGAGAGCCAGGTGAAGTGATACCAGTTCTCGCACTGCCAATCCAGCTCGCTCTGGCCCTCCGAGGCGCCGCGGAACCAGATGCCCTCGCCGTACCAGTAGCACTGGCCGCCGACCAGTTCGCCGATCGCGCCCTCGTGAATGCGTTTCATCAGCTCGACCCGGCTGAACTCGTGACGGCGCTGCGTACCGGCCACGATCGAAAGGCCCTTTTCCTTCGCCAGACGAGAGGCCTCCATCACTTCCCGACAACCGGCGACGTCGGTCGCGACGGGTTTCTCGGTGAAGACGTGCTTGCCCGCCTTGATCGCGGCCATCAGTTGCCGGCCGCGGAACGCCGGCGCGGTCGCCATCAGCAGCAGGTCGGCTTCGCACTGCGCCAGCTTCTCATAACAGTCGTAACCCCAGAACATATGGTCGTCGGCGACCTGGATGCGATCTCCGGCCTCTTTCACCAGACCCTCGCGAGTGTTGCGAACCTTGTGCTCGAACAGGTCCGCCAGGGCGATTACCTCGACCCCCGGATCGGCCTGGAGATTCTGCCGCACGGCGCCGTTGCCGCGTCCGCCGCAGCCGAGCAGTCCCACCTTGATCTTGTCGGACCCTTGCGCGTGCGCCATGCCGGCCAGCACGGCCGCGGCGCCGGCCGCGACGCCCGCCCGTGTCCTGGATATCGTGTTCGTTTGTAACGACATATGTCCAATCTCCTTCTCGGTATCTTCAATTCGATCAGTCCACGCCCTTGTCACACAGGTAGCTCAGCCGCGTTTCTCCTGCACCCACCCGGGCAGTTGATACTGGCCGGGGATGGCCACCGCCGGCACCGGCATGGCGTCGCTGAGCTTCAGCTCGTCGGACGGCAGCAAGTTCAGCGTGCAGCGGTTCATGAACCACGAACGCGTGAACTGCCGGCGGGAGTAGGCCGACTCGCGTCCCATGATCGCGCACAGCGTGCTCTCGGCGATTCGCTTGCCTTCGTTGAGCGGCTTGCCCTCGCGGATGCTCTGGATGAGGTCCGCGTGCTCCTGGACGTAGGGGTTGGCCCGAGGGCCCTGATATCGCCAGGCGTTCTCGCCCACGATGGTCCCGGCGCAGTCGCTCCAGCCCTTCGTGCCGACGACGCGCTCGCTGACGTTGCCGGCTGTGCCCTCGATCTGGCGGCACATGCTGATCGTCTTGACGTCGCCAGGATAGCTGAACTCGATGCCGAAATGGTCGAAGATGTGACCGTACTTGGGTTCCACGCGGAACTGCCGGCCGCCCAGCCCGTGAATGCTCTCGGGCTGCACGTCCTTGAATGCCCAGTTGATCACATCGATATTGTGTACGTGCTGCTCGCAGATATGATCGCCGGAGAGCCAGGTGAAGTACAGCCAGTTGCGGATCTGCCATTCGATATCGCTCTCGTTGGCCTGTCGCTCGTGGCACCAGAGGCCGCCCATGTTCCAGTAGCACTGGGCCGAGACGATCTCGCCGATAGCGCCGTCGTGGATGCGTTTCATGGTCTCGACGTATTCCGGCTGGTGACGGCGCTGCGTGCCGGCGACGATGGCGAGCCCCTTCTGCGTGGCCAGGTTGGCGGCCTCGATCACCATCTTGGCCCCCGCCGGACAGACGGCCACCGGCTTCTCCATGAACACGTTCTTGCCCTTGCGGATTGCTTCGGCGCACTGTTTAGGCCGAAAACCCGGCGGCGTCGCCAGGATGACCAGATTGACGTCGTCGAGGGCCATGAGCTGCTTGTAACTGTCCAGGCCGACAAAGCAGCGGTCGTCCGGGACGCTGAAATCCTTCTTGAGACCCGCGAGCCGATCGGCGAACACGTCGGCCAGGGCAACGACCTTCACGCCAGAGGATGAATTGACGCAATCGTGCGCAGCGCCGGAGCCGCGTCCACCGCAGCCGACGACCCCGACGCGGATCTCATCGCTGCCCTGCGCATAGGCCAGCGGCCCGGCCGCACCGGACAACACCAGGGTCCCGGCCGCCATTGCGGAACTCCTCAGGAGTTCTCGTCTCGTCCATTTCCTTCTTTTCACCATAATCTGAGATCTCCAATACGATATCTGCGGGGTCTGGCCGTCATAAACGACGGCGTGAAGTGCGAACGAACCAATTGCTTGTCCGTCAGGACTAATGTGCGAGCGACAGGACCCAAAGGGCCCGCCGCGGTCTGTGCTGATCGATAGGCCATACGCTCTGTAAGACGTTTGCTATCAGCGGATTATTGAACTAATAAACCACGTTCTCAGGGCAATTGCAAGCCCGTTTTCCGGGCATTGGGCCGCCCATCAGGACGGCGCTTGAATCCGGGCCTCCCGCCGGATAACATAAGCCTCTATTTGACATAGGTTTGGTTGAGCATGGCAATCGTAACACTGCAGGACATACACGTAGCATTCGGGCCGGAGATCGTTCTGGACCATCTGGACGTCCAGTTCCACCCCGGCGAGAAGGTCGGCATGGTCGGCGCCAACGGCTCGGGCAAGACGACCATCCTCAGACTCATCACAGGCCAGATCACGCCGGACATGGGCCGGGTCATCCGCCAAAAAGGGCTGCGGATCGGCTATTTGCCCCAGGAGGCCACCTTCAGCGGCGAGCGGACGGTCCTGGAGGAGATGCACGCCGGGGTCGAGAACATCTTCAGGCTCCAGGAGGCCCTTCGCAACGCATCGGTCGAGATGGAGCGTCTGACAGGGGACGAACTCCAGGCCAAGATGAGACACTACGACCGCCTGACCCACGAATTCGAGCTCGCCGGCGGCTACGAGTACGAGACCCGCATCCAGATCACCCTGGCGGCCCTGGGATTCGAGCCGGAACTGCACCACGTCAAGACCTCCGCCCTCAGCGGAGGCCAGCTCTCCCGCCTGGGCCTGGCCCAGGTCCTCATGCTCCAGACCGACCTGCTGCTGCTCGACGAGCCCACGAACCACCTGGACCTCCAGGCCACCGAGTGGCTCGAACGGTTCCTGGGTAATTATCGCGGGGCCGCGGTCATCATCAGCCACGACCGATACCTCCTGGACCGCGTCGCGTGTAAGATCGTCGAGGTCGAGAACCGTCAGGCGAAGGTCTGGCCGGGCAACTACAGCAACTTCATCGAAACGAAAGAGACCGTCCGGCTCCAGCAGGAGCGGGAATACGTCCGGCGGGTCGAAATGGTCGAGCGGACGCGCGACTTCATCGCACGCAATAAGGACCAGGAGGGCATGCGCGGCACCGCCAAGGGCCGAAAGACTCGCCTGAACCGCCTGCTCAAGGAAAATCCCGACTTCCTCGAAAAGCCCGCCCATCAGCGGACCATCGCTTTTTCCTTCGGCAAGACCGGCAAGACCAGCGATCTCATCATCCGCTGCGAGGGCTTAGGCAAATCCTACGGCGAACTGACGCTGTTCGAGAACCTCACGTTCGATATCCTCAACGGCGAGCGGCTCGGCATCACCGGTCCCAACGGAACCGGCAAGACCACGCTGATCGAGCTGGCCCTCGGCCGGATCGAGCCCTCGGCGGGCAAAGTTCGCATGGGAGAGAGCCTCCGCATCGGATACCTCGACCAGCACGGCGAGGTGCTCGACCCCAATCGCAGCGTCCTCGACGAGGCATGGAGCGCCAATCCGGAGCTCGTGCCGGAGGAGGTCCGCAGACGCCTGGGCACGTTCCTGTTCTCAGGCGACGACGTGCATAAACTCTGCAGCGAACTCAGCGGCGGCCAGCGGAGCCGCCTGATGCTCTGCAAGCTCGTCCTCTCAGCCCCCGACGTGCTGATCATGGACGAGCCGACGAACCACTTGGACATCGCCAGCCGCGAAATGCTGGAGGACGCCCTCGACGACTACACCGGCACGATCATCGCCGTCAGTCACGACCGGTACTTCATAGACCGCGTCGCGGACAAGCTGCTCGTGGTCGGCACGGACGAGTTCGGCGAGCGGCAGCTCGGTCGGACGGAGTTCATCACAGGCGAGCCGGCCTATTCGTTCTACGCCGACACGATCCGACGAAGGATCGAAGAGAAGGAGCGGAAAGAAGCCGAGGCTGCCGAGGCGACGAAACGCCAATCCCAAACCGTCAATCGCAAATCGCAAATGGCCACCTCGGCCAATCGGGCCCCGGAGGAGCTCAAGCGGTTCAACCGGTTCACGGCCGACCAGATCGAGGAGATGATCCTGCAAACCGAGCGGGAAATCGAGGACATGAAGGAGCAATTCGGCAACGCGGAGACCTACAAGAATCCCGACCGCCTGGCCGACCTCCAGCAGTCCTACGAATCCAAGCAATCCGAGCTCGACCTGCTCTACCGGGCCTACGAACGCAAAGCGGGATAAGAGAGCCCCGGGGGAATGACAGGACACTGGCATCTTCGGTTCAGACATGTTATGTTGAGGTCGGCAGGTGCGTTGGTGGTTTGCAGTCTGGGCCGAAACCCATCGGAGAAACGACGCCATGAGCATTGTGGATCAGACAAGGGAGCAAATCGTCGGACTCTGCAAGAAACACGGAGTCAAGGAGTTGTACGTCTTCGGCTCCGTGCTGCGAGAGGATTTCGGGCAACGGAGCGACATCGATATGGCGGTTGTGTTCTCACGGGCAGGGGTCGCCGGGAGTTTCGACCAGTACTTTGATTTCAAGATGGAATTGGAGCAACTGCTGGGGCGACCCGTGGATTTGGTCTGTGCCGCCAGTATCCGCAATAGCGTCTTCCGGCAGGAACTTGACGAGACCAAGAGGCTCATCTATGCGGCATGACCCGCAGAAGCTCTACGAGGACATCCGCCAAGCAATCGACGAAATCGAAGTCTTCTGTCACCAGAAGACAATCGAGGACTTCCGAGCCGACCGGGCACTTCAACTCGTCGTCGAACGCGAGCTGGAGATCATTGGAGAGGCAATGGCTCGCCTGCAAAGGGAGCATCCCCAGCTTGTGGATCAGATCACCAATGCAAACAAGATCGTTGGCCTGCGGAACGTGCTCGCTCACGGCTACGACACACTGGAACACGAGATCCTCTGGGATGTTGTGGTAAACAAGCTCACCCCACTCAGATGCGAGATAGAGAGACTGCTCTGACGCCGCCCAGGGTGGTGTCGGCCGGCCTCAGATTTCTTCAGACTCCGTTTTTTTGCGCGGAATTTTCCGCCACCGGCTTGGAAATGGCGCATGCTTTCTGTAGGGGGAGAGGATGGGGGTGGGAGAATGAATCGAGTGGCGAAGAGCGTTGTCGAACCAGCACGCGTGGCGGCGCAGGGGCCGCCGGACGTGGGAGATTCGCGGACCTTTCTGAAGCGGTGCCTGGTGGATACCGTCGTGCCGGCCATCGCTTTGGTGTCCATGTCCGTCCTGACCATCACCCTGATCGTGGTGGTCGTGACCACGGTGGCCCACGGCGGGTGGCTCGCGCCGCCGACGTATGTGAACGTCGATCCCTGGTCGAGCGTGTACCCTGGGTCTGCGGACCTGCGCAGGGACGACATCCTGTACCCGGACGTGGTGACGGGCCGGGGACTGGGACAGAGCAGTCCTTCACTCGGCGCGGAAGCCCGCATCGCCTCAGACACAGGCTCCTTCGCCGCCGGAATGGCGGAATAGCGGCGAGTCCCCGCACGGACCAACGCAGCTAGGTTCGGGCAGACACAGGCTCGCGCCTCCAGGGGAGGCGATAAACGTCTGCGTCTGCCCGTCGGAGCGGCCTACCGTTTGAGGACGGCGTCCGCACCCAGTCTTGCGGCCCGACGACGCTGGCCTTCCTGGAGGAGGCGTTTGCGCAGGCGAATCGAGTTCGGGCAGATCTCGACCAGCTCGTCGAACTGCACATACTCCAGGTAGGCTTCGAGGCTCATGATGCGGGCCGGGCGGATTCGGGCGGCATCGTCCTTCGCGGTCGTCCGCATGTTGGACATCTGCTTGGCCCTCGTCGCGTTGACAACAACGTCGTTGTCCTTGCAGTGCTCACCGACGACCTGGCCTTCGTAGACCCGATCGCCCGGTCGGACGAAGAAGAACCCTCGCTCGTAGAGGGCGTCGAGCGCGTAGGCCGTGACGATGCCCGTCTCGTTGGCGATCAGGACGCCCGCCTGACGGTCGGGAATCGAGCCTCGCATGGGCTCGTACTGCTCGAACGTGTGGTGCATGATCGCCCGGCCCTGCGTGGCGGTCAGCACGCGGGCGTTCAGGCCGAAGAGCCCGCGTGACGGGATCATGAACTCCATGTGCACATAATTGCTGGCGCCGCTCTTGCTGTCCATCTTGAGCATCTCGCTGCGGCGGGTTCCGATCAGGCTCATCACAGCGTTCTGGCAATCCACCGGGCACTCGATGACCAGCCGCTCGATGGGCTCCTGCCGAACGCCGTCGATCATTCGGACGATCACCTGGGGCTTGCCCACGCAGACCTCGTAACCTTCCCGCCGCATGTTCTCCAGCAGAATGCCAAGGTGCATCAGGCCGCGACCAGCGACGACGAACTCATCCGCAGTGCGACCCGACGCGACGCGAAGCGCGACGTTCGTCTGGAGCTCTTTGTCCAGGCGGTCCCGCAGTTGCAGCGAGGTGACGTACTTGCCGTCCTGGCCGGCGAACGGGCCGTTGTTGACGTTGAACGTCATGCTCATCGTCGGCTCGTCGATCGCCACGACAGGCAACGCGACGGGTTCATCCGGGCAGGCGACCGTATCGCCGATATCGACCGGCTCCAGACCGGCCACGGCACAGATGTCGCCGGCCAGCACCTCCTCGGCCCGTTTCTTGCCGAGGCGTTCGTATTCGTACAACTGCACGATCTTCTGCTGCGTCTGATCGCCCTGCTTGTCGATCACGGTCACCGGCTGGCCCTGGGTCATCCGCCCAGCGAAGACCTTCCCAATCGCGACGCGGCCGACATAGTCGGAATATTCCAGCGATGTGACCAGCATCTGCAGGGGTTTGTTCGGATCGACCTTCGGAGCCGGAATCGAATGAATGATGGCATCATACACCGGCTTGAGATTGGGATTCGGCTTGGACAGATCCATCGTCGCCCAGCCCTCCTTGGCGGAGGCGAAGATCACCGGGAAATCCAGGGCGTCGTCGTTGGCCTCGAGCTCGACGAACAAATCGAAGACCTCGTTGACCACGTCGTGGGGCCTGCAGTCCGGACGGTCCACCTTGTTGACGACGAGGATGGGCTTGAGATTGTGGGCGAGGGCCTTGCTCAGGACGAAACGTGTCTGGGGCATCGGCCCGTCGAAGGCGTCGACGACGAGCAGGACGCCGTCCGTCATCTTGAGGACCCGCTCCACCTCCCCGCCGAAGTCCGCGTGGCCCGGCGTATCGACGACGTTGATCTTGTATTCTCGACCTTCATTGTCGGTGTATCGAATCGCACAGTTCTTGCTCAGGATCGTGATGCCGCGCTCGCGTTCGAGCGGGTTGGAGTCCATGATAAGGTTGTGTTCCTCACCGGCCAGCTTCTCCAGTTCCTCGTCGCGGAACATGCCCGACTGGTAGAGAAGCTGATCCACCAGCGTCGTCTTGCCATGATCGACGTGTGCGATGATCGCCACGTTACGTATCATCTGTGCGTACATTTTACTCCTTCGAGTCAAGTTATCAGGGGAGTCGTGATAGCGACAACCACACATACGCGATACTGGATGCGGCATTGCCCTGTTCACGCGCCGTAGAGGCTTTGTATCCCTGGCTGATTCTGAACCAAGTTAGCCCCTGATTATACACTCCCACGTCCGAATTGCAAATCCAATCGCTGGATAACTTGTGCTCATAAGGGCATAGGACGGAAGTTTCAAGTGTGGAGAACACACCCAAACACTTCAAACTTCACACTTCAAACAGCAAACCCCAAGAGACGCCGCCTTGCGACATTGCTACAAACTGCTGTCGCAGCAAGACTTACGTTCATTCTAATTCTTTTTACCATTTTACCCATTTTCACAGTTGACTCTTACTACGTTTGTAGTAAAATGTGCTATAGTTGTAGTAAGGAGATGCC
>CAZDTD010000088.1:10493-15700 GCA_964507995.1 uncultured Pirellulales bacterium
TTGACTCTTACTACGTTTGTAGTAAAATGTGCTATAGTTGTAGTAAGGAGATGCCCAGATGAAACTCACAGACGCAGAATGGCAGGTCATGAATTGTCTCTGGGAGAAGCACCCGGCGACGGCGCGAGGGATCGCCGGACGTCTTCCCCCGGAAGTCAAATGGGCGTACACCACGATCCGCACGCTGCTGGCCAGGCTTGTGGACAAGGGCGCCGTCCAAGAGTACAAGGAAGGCAACACCAGCCTGTACGAGCCGATCCTCACTCGCGAGAACGCCCGGCGAAGCGCCCTGAAGACCTTGGTCAACCAGGCGTTCGACGGCGCATACGGCCCGCTGATGCACTTCCTGGTGAACGATCCGAACCTGACGCCCAAGCAGCGTCAGGCCCTGGAGGAAGCACTCAAAGATCAACCTGAGCAACGAGGAGGGAAAGAAAATGGCAGGGATAATCAATAGCATCGCAAACGCCTGGTTCGACTGGCAATCGTCCATGCTCTGGCAAACGGCGGTCCTGATCGGCGTGGTCGCCGGGATCGACCGGCTGATCCGAAAACAGGCTTGGCCGCAATTGCGATACATGCTGTGGCTCCTGGTGTTCGTCAAGCTCATATTGCCGCCGAGCCTGAGTTCGCCGTGGAGCGTGACGTCGCAAGTCCCGGCGCTGGCGCAACAGGCGGTGGAAGCAGGAATTCAGAACCCGAAGCCCCCTGCCGTCGCTCCAGCAGCCCAACCGATGCCTGCCGAGCCGGCTGCTGCGACAGCAACAGGGACCCCATCGAACGCAGAGCCACTCGCAACCGCTCTGCCGCGAGCCGAATCCGCACGGAGCCAGCCACCGGTCCAGGCAAAGTCGGAGTCTCTGTCGTGGATCGTGTATGCGATGGCCGTCTGGCTGGCGGGCGTCGTCACGTTGGCGTCGGGTCTGCACATCCGCCTGCGGCGGCTGTCCAAGGAACACGTAGCGTCGCGTCCGGCGGACGTGCCCTCATGGTTCGATGAACTGCTGACGCAGACTGCAAAAGAGATGGGATTGAGACGTGTGCCGCGAGTGGTCTTCAGCGAAAGGGTTTGCTGTCCGGCGGTATTCGGCGTCCTGCGGCCGATTCTGCTCTTCCCGGCAGAGGGCCTGCCGGTCACACAACAAGAGACCCGCCACGTCTTGCTGCACGAAATGGCCCACATCAAACGCGGCGACCTGCTCATCCACGCCGGCTACATGGTCCTGGCGACCATCTACTGGTTCAATCCCCTGCTGTGGCTGATCCGCAAGCACGTCCAGAACCTGCGGGAGCTCTGCTGCGACGCAACCGTCGCGGCATACCTCCGTGAGGAGACCGCCGGCTATCGCGAGACTCTGCTGGCCACCGGCCGGGCCCTGCTCGCCCAACCGGTCGATCCCGGCCTGGGTCTTCTGGGCCTGTTCGAAAACTCCGGCTGGCTCCCGATCCGCCTGCAATGGCTCCAGAAGAAGACCTGGCGATACCCCTGGCTTCGCCGGGCTTCGGCCATCGCAGTCGCAATCCTCATGTTCTGCTGCATCCTCCCGATGGCCTCGATCGACGCGGCCAACAAGACAGCGTCCGACCAGAAGTTCGAAGTCACTCTGCCCTGTGGCGCAACGGTGGAGTTAGTCGGCGTCCGCAGGGCAGAAACCACCCAATGGTGGCGTCCCGACGGGACTCCTCTGGCCGAGACGCCCTACGACACCTGCAGCGGGTCCGTTGGGTCTCAGAATCTCTATGAATATGCCATTCGCTACACGAATCTGCCCGAAGGCGTAACAGGCGTTGTGGGAGTCGATCCGGCCGGCAGTGGTTGCGGCGGAAACATACCGGATGGAATGTGCGAGAAAGCCGGAAGACCTGTGGAGGACATAGCCGGTCCCGTCTTTGAGCAGGACCCAGACACCAAGAAAGTCACTGTGAAGGTGTATCTGTCGACCGGAAGCTGGGTAACTGAGAAGTCGAAGATCCTCCGTCGCGGAGAATCTGGCCAATGGACTTCGGAGCCGTACTTCAGTTCTACGCTCAACGCGGTCGTGGGATGCGCCGTGCCCAATGAAGAGGAGGGCCGCGTGTACGCGCCGCTCTTCTATGCCGCGGGCGATCCACACGAACGGATGTATGATGCCCGCTTGATTGCCGTAGACGTCAACAATGTGGAGCATCCCTCCGCGGGTTTCTCCCACGGCTGCAACACGTCCTTTCACCAATCCGCCAACCGGGCGCTTGTCAGCCTGCAGGCAGGGTTTGATCTCCGCCTGAAGGACATTCACCACTTCGATCTGCAAACGCGATCGCTCACCTGGATCGAATTCAAGAACGTCTCGCTGCGACCGGGAGAGACCCCAAAAGTGGAGATCGTCACAACCACGCCTGCTGGATCCGTCGTTGTCAAAAGACAGAACCAATCGAAGGTTTCTGTCAACACGCCGGAGGAGAGATCAGTCGATCAGGAATTCAAAGTGACTCTTCCCTTCGGCGGAACGATCGAACTGATCGGCGCACGCAAGACCGGCACAGACCAATGGTGGCGTCCTGATGGGACTCCTCTGACCGAGGCCCCCTATGATTTCAGCGAAGAAACACATCGCTCGGATCTCTATGAGTTTGCCCTGCGATATGAGAATCTGCCGGAGGGCTCCTGCGGCGGAATCGATATCGAACGCCACCTCTGCGGCGGGACCATCCCCATGTGGTACCGCCAGGTGCAGAAGGCGGGCAAACCCGTGGAAGGAGTGACCTACGTCATCGCCGGACCGGAACAAGGAACGGAGACGACTCTGTTGGCAGTGTATCTGGCGACTGGCGACTGGACAACGGATCACTTCTATCCGAGAATGTCCGATGGATGGCACCACGACGTGCACAGCAGTTCGACGCTCGGCGCCGTAGCATTCGCCATGCCCTACGACAAGGACGGCAGAACCTATGCAACCGTCTTCCGCACGACCAACGACCCGCATAAGCAGGATGTTCGATTGACTGCCCTGGACGTCGCAAACGTGGAACATCCCCCTGTATTCCAGAACGGCGATTGGTCTGCCGCCGGGCTCGCAACAACCTCATCGGAGTTCGATCTGGCCCTGGAAGATGTTGCCGGCTTCAACCTGCAGATACGTCCCTACACGCGGATTGAGTTCAGGAACGTCTCGCTCCATCCCGGTGAATCTCAAAAGGTCGAGATTGTTATCACCGAACCGAGCGACCCGGTGGTCGCCAGAGCGGAGGAACCGACCGATCCGCCCGAGGGATTCGACACTTGGCGCGACTACTCCTCCCAGATCCTGCAGATCTTCCATACGGCCTGCGCCCGCTACCTGACCGAGCATCCAGGCAACGACCTGCCGAAGAGACCGTGGTCGCTGAAATTCCGATTCCCCAAGCCGATGTTCTTCGATGAACAATACCAGGATGCCTATGTCGCACCCCTGAGCTACGTGACATCGGCGGGGTACTTCCAAGATGGCGGATTCCCGTCGCTCCAACGCGAGGACTTTGAATCGAGCGAGGCCAAACGTACGCCGATCCTGTACTGCAAAAACCTGCTCAAATGGGAAAATGGCAAGGGCACGAACGTACTCTATGGCGACGGGCACGTCGAATACGTCACGACCGAGGAACTCGACAGACTCAAAGCAGCGTACACATCAGGCAGATAAGGCCACCGTTTGTTTGCACGTACTTGTGAGCAGTTTCGTCGCTACCTGTCGTCGACAGGTAGCGACGACAGCCCTCGCCCGCTTTGGCGACGAGCAATTCCACTGTAGCACTCCGCCACACACGTGACGCCGACACCATGCCCTGGCGTCACACCGGGGGGCAGTCTCCTCCAGCCCCCCGGTTTCTACGTCTCAACACACAACCGACGAAGGCTCGCTCCCAAACCGGCTCATCCGGTTTTTGCGCACTTTGCTTTGGACAGAGTGACCTGCCCTACAGACGGTGGACGCGGGTGCCCTGCTTACGCTTGCGTAAGCAGGTTCCTGAGAGGGAGAAGACATGCCCACGCAAACGGGGGCATGGCACCCGGCACGCCCGCTTCAGGTATGTTCTCTGTTTGGAGTACCGCCTTCAGGCGGGTCGAGACAGTCCGACTGCCTTTGGAATCCAAGGGGCGGACGAGAGGGGCGCCGGCTGCGTCGGAAGACCCTTTGATCCGCCTGAAGGCGGTACTCCGAACGAACCCTGCTCAATTGGGGTGCAGCGACATTTTCTCGGCCAAACAGCCAAATGGGATCGACCCTGTCCATGCCAGGTCGGGTTCCTCAACGCGATTCATCGCGCTGGGAGTCCCGATCCAGGGACAACGGTTCCGGGATTCCGCGAAGAACTCTTTCTGGGCTCATCCGGTTTCAGCGTACTTCCTGATCCAGGCACGCCCGAAGCGGGCGTGCGGGGGAGATTTTCCGCTCATGTCATTGCGAGCGAAGCGCGGCAATCTTCTCTTTCGCCAATAGCATGATTGGGGCAAGAGAGCGACGCCCCAGGTGAGCGGCGTCGCCATACCACTGGGCTGCTGCCCTCCCGTAACGCGGGCTCGTGCCCAGGGGGCAGGTTGCTTGTCCACAGAGCGAGTCCGCAAACGCCCGAGACCAGAGACCGCCTGACGCCGTACCGCTCTCCTATCATGCTATTGGCTCAATGCGCAAAATCTCGGGGTCTGGGGCGGCGCCCCAGGAACTACGCAAGTACGCTAAAACCGGATGAACCTCTTTTTTCGCGGGCCTCGTCCTACGGGTGCGCCAGTCGCGGCAGGAGCAAGGCGATGTCCGGGAACAGGATCAGCAGGATCACCATGATGGCCAGGGCAATCAGGAACGGCATCGAGCCGCGGAAGATCGTCTCCAGGGGCACGTCCCGCTCGATCCCGCTGACGACGTAGACACAGACGCCCACAGGCGGGGTGATTGTGCCCATCTGCGTCACCAGGACGATCATCACGCCGAACCAGATCGGATTGTACCCCAGGTTCATCACCACCGGGTAGAAGATCGGGATCGTCAACAGGACCAGGGCCAGGGCATCTACGAAACAACCGGCGAGGAAGTAGAATCCAGTGATCAGAAGCATAATCACCCAGCCCGGCAGGGGCAGGCCGCCCAGCCAGTTGGCTGTGGCGAACGGGATCTGCGTCACGGCCAGGAAATGTCCGAAGACCTTCGCGCCGGCCACGATGATCATCACCATAACCGCGGTCCGCAGCG
>CAZDTD010000089.1:0-15155 GCA_964507995.1 uncultured Pirellulales bacterium
TCGTCCCGACCGCCCCGGCTCCGATCACGACCACCTTGGGTTTGCGACAAGCCATTGTTTCACTGTCTCCACGCGAATTGTTCACCGATCTCTTTGTCTCTATATACAGGCAGGAAACTCGCCGGTTCACGATTTGGGGTCGTATGGCGTCTGAATCCGATGGACAGGACTTTTCTCCCTTGTCAAAGGCCGCCAAATCGGCTTTGATGGAGGGTGTGAGGAAAGCCACAGGCTGGCGACAGGCGTGTTTGCCGGTCGGGGGCTCTCTATCCGATGGCACGAGACAGGTAGTTGAATGGAGGTAACGCCATGTTCGAGACGTTCGACAAACTGATGATGGCCGGTCTGGGCGCGCTGACCATGACCCGGGAACGCGCCGAGAAGATGTTCGACGAGTACGTGAACAAGGGCCAGAGCATGAAGGAGACGCGGAGCGGTTTCGTCAAGGACGTCATGGACAGCGCCGAACGGACGCGTGCGGAACTCCAGAAACTGGTGGCCGAGCAGGTTCGTCAGGCCGTCAGCGGCATGCACCTGGCGAGCAAGGAAGATGTCGAGCGGCTCGAACGCAAGCTCGACGAGCTGCTCGCGAAGAACAAAGCGGAGTAATCGCCCTTGAGCCTGCCAAGCTGGGGGTTCAAGAGCCGCCTGCACCGACTGCGGCGGTATCGCCACATCATCGGCGTGCTGATGAAGTACGGCCTGGAGGAAGTGGCGGACGCGCTGCGGTCCCGCGTGCTCGTTCGCCTGGGCGAGAAGATCGCACCGGTGCGGATCAAGCGGATCGCCGAGGGACGAAGTCGTCCCGAGCGGTTCCGGCTCGCGCTGGAGGAGATGGGGCCGACGTTCATCAAATTCGGACAGTTGCTCAGCACGCGCCCGGATGTCATTCCGCTCGAATATGTCCAGGAACTCGGCCACCTGCAGGACCAGGTCAAGCCGGAGCCGTTGGAGCGGATTCGCGAGGCGGTGGAGAACGAATTGAGAGGCCCGCTGGAGGAGGTGTTCGCCAGCTTCGACCCGACGCCGCTGGCGGCAGGGAGCATCGCCCAGGTCCATCGCGCCACGACACGCGAGGGGGATTCCGTCGTCGTCAAGGTTCGCCGACCCGGCATCGTGGAAATCATTCAGGCTGAGTGCGAGATCCTTGAGGAACTGGCCGCCATTCTCAAGATCACGCTGTTCGAGCACGAGACCATCGATCCCCGCCAGATGGTTCGGGAATTCGCGGAGGCCGTGTCGAAAGAGACGGACCTCGCCAATGAGCGGCGCAACCAGTTGCGATTTCTCAAGAACTTCGCCAATGATCCGACCATCCACATCCCCTGCGTGTATGAGGACTATTGCACGGCCGCGGTCCTCACGATGGAGTATATCGACGGGATCAAGCCGAGCGATCCGTCGGTCCTCCTGGAGCACGGGCTCGATCCCAAGCTGATCGCTCGACGGGGCGCGGAGTTCGTGCTGCGGCAGGTCTTCGATCTCGGATTCTTCCACGCGGACCCCCATCCCGGCAACTTCTTTCTCCTGCCCGGCAACGTGCTGGCTCCCATCGACTTTGGACAGGTCTCGCGGCTCTCGTCCCTCGATCGCAGGCTGTTCAACGAGATTATCCTTGCGGTGGTCGAGAACGAGCCGATGCGAATCGTGCGAACGCTGGATCGCCAGGACATGGTCCACGAGAAGACCGATCTGGCCAGGCTGACGGCCGGCATGGAGCAGCTCATCGACACCTACCGCGATCTGCCCCTGCGGAACATCCCCTTCGGGCCGGCGGTCTCGCAGATCTTCGACCTGCTTCGCTCGAACTATGTCCGGCCGCCTGCACAATTTACGCTGATGCTCAAGAGCATGGCGACGATCGAGTCATTCGCGCGATCGCTCGATCCCGACTTCAACCTGACGGAAACGATGAAACCCTACGCCCAGCGGGCGAACCTGCGGGACTTCGAGCCGAAGCGGTTGGCGCACCAGATGCGCCAGATCATGGTCGACGCCGGCGATCTGGCGTCCCGGCTGCCCGACGACGTGAACGCCATTTTGAGCAAATTTCGCCAAGGCAAGTTCCAGGTCCGCGTGCAGCACGAACACCTTGAGGCATTGACCAAGACCCTGGACAAGAGTTCCAACCGGATCAGCTTCGCCCTGATTATCGCGGCCTTGCTCATCGGGTCCAGCATGCTCGTCGCCCAGGAGAGTCTCCAGGAGATGGGGCTTATCGGTTACATCATCGCCGCGATCTTCGGCGTGTGGCTGCTGGTCTCCATCATCCGCGGCGGAAAGCTGTAGCCTGTCGCCGGTCAGTTCGTGTAGCGAACCGTGCCGGAGTCGTCCACGTCATAACTCCATTTCCGGATGTAGTCCTCTGCGGCGAGAAATGTGTCGTGCGTTTGCTGCAATCGCTGCGAGAGCAGCTCCTCCATCGCCTTCTGCAACGCGGCATGTTCCGGCTTGCCGCACAGGTTGTCGAGCTGATAGTGATCTTGTTCATTGTCGTAAAGCAGCCAGGGGCCACCCAGATCGCGGACATACGTGTACCGGCGGGTCCGCACGCCGCGATACTCACGGCCACCGCGGACCCTCGTCCACTGCCCGAATGGGGCATAGCAGGCGATCAAAGCGGCGCCGTCCCGGGCGGGCGATCCGCCCGTCAGAACGCTGGAGAAATTCGTGCCCTCGACCGTTTGGGGTGCGGGAATGCCGCTCAGGCCGAGCAGCGTCGGCATGATGTCCGGCGCGTTGATGGGCGTGTCGAGGGTTGTGCCCTTCTCCCCAAGCAGGGCAGGATAGCGGAGCAGAAACGGCACTCGGATCGACTCGTCATATGGCTGCTGCTTGTTCTGACCGCCGTGAGAGTAGAGCAGGTCCCCATGGTCCGAGGTGAAAACGAAGATCGTATCCCGTTCGATTCCCGTCTGGCGAATTGTCTCAAGCAAGCTGCCGATGCAATCGTCGAGAGCGGCGACATGGGCACAGTAGCCGGCGATTGCCCGCCGTGCCTTCTTCGAATCCTGCTCAGGCACGTTGGGCCGCAGAGCGATCTTCTCAGGTTCGAACAAGTCCCGATATCTCTGCGGCGCGGTCTCATACGGATCGTGGGGTGGACCCCAGGACAGTACGAGCAGGAAAGGCGACCCGCCTGCGTGACTGCGAAGGTACTGCTGGGCCTCGCGGGTCTGCGCAATTGCGTCATAGCCGTTCCACCTGAGCTTGATGTCTTCGTCGCCGTAATAGAACGAGTTGTTGTACGCATGGGTGCAGCCGAGGACCTTCCAGAAGTCAAATCCCTGGCGCCGTTCCCGCGGGATGAACGTGCTCCTGTGATTGCCGTCCAGGTGCCACTTGCCGATGTAGGCGGTCTCATAGCCGGCCTGGCGGTACACCTCCGCAAGGGAGACCGCTTCGCTTCTGAGTGGGACGTCGTTCAGGAACACGCCGTGAGTCAACGGATACTGGCCCGTCAACAGGCTGGCCCGATACGGGCTGCAAACCGGGCAACAGGAAACCGCGTTTGTGAAGTTGATGCTTCGGCCGGCGAGCCGGTCCAGGTTGGGTGTACGGACGTTCGGATCGCCTGCGTACCCCGTCGCCTGGGCCCGCCATTGATCGGCAAACACAAAGACTACATTGGGCTTCTTGTGTCCGTTCTCGCTCGCGCCGGCCGGCATATTGGCTAGAATCGAGGCGAGGCCGACCGTTCCGGCCTTGAGCAGCTCTCGTCTGTTCATGGTCTTATCCACGATCCAGGCCTCCGTCGAGGGTTTACGACGCACAGGACATCGATTACAATTCCCGGACTCGATGGGCGTGCGCCCACGAGGCTCATAGTAACCTGTGAATTGGGAATAGTAAACCACCATGGATTTGTCATCGCTGCTGGGAACGAGCTTCGATTGCCGGTGTGGCAGAACGCACCGTGTGCCGGTTCGGGAGTTGGTGTACAGGCGGGACGTTGTGGGGATGCTGCCGGAGCTTCTCCGACGCAGTTTTGGGCAGGCGACGCCGCAACGGATCGCGGTCGTCGCCGATGTGCGGACGTGGGAGATCTGCGGCGACCGTGTGCGGAAGTCCCTGGAAGAATCGCGACTGTCGGTGAGCCGGGTCATTGTGCCGGACCGGGGCGGTCGCAGCCCGGTGTGCGATGATGTGACATGTCATGCACTGGTCGAACAATTGCGTTCCTGCAGTCCCGATCTTGTCCTTGCCGTGGGTAGCGGCGTCATCAATGACCTGTGCAAGTGGTCGAGCTTCGAACTGGGGCTGCCCTATATCGTGGTCGCGACGGCTGCTTCGATGAACGGCTACTCCAGCGCCAACGTCGCGCCGACCATTGCCGGCGTGAAAATGCTGATCGAGGCCAGGCCTCCGGTGGCCGTGGTGGCCGAGCCGGCTGTGATCGAACGGGCCCCTCGCAAGATGACTACCGCCGGCTTCGGCGACACGATCGCCAAACACCAGAGCAATGGCGACTGGGTCGTGAACAATCTCCTGCTGGACGAGTACCATTGCAGTTTCTGTGCCGGGATTGTGGCGGGCATCGAGCCGCTGTATCTCGACCACCCGGAGGATATCCGCGAGGGCAAACCGGACGCGATCAAGGGGCTGTTCGAGGCCTTGTTCTGGACCGGGACGGCCATGACGCTGGTGGGCACCAGCGCCCCGGCCAGCGGCGGCGAACATCTCCTCAGTCACACGCTGGACATGATGGCCGAGGTGCGGGGCGAAAGCCACGATTTGCACGGGCGTCAGGTCGGCATCGGCACGATCCTCTCGGCGGCCCTCTTCCAGCGGATTCTGTCCGTCGAAAACCCCGTCCTGAGCGACCTGCCTTCGAGCGTCGACGACGGATTCTGGATTGCGCCGTCGGTCGCTTCGGCGGTTCGCGAGCAATATGACGCCAAGAGACATCGATTGGACCCCATCCGACGTAAGATCGGGCAACGCGACGTATGGGATCAGCTCCGGACGCGGGTGACGGCCGAGGTAAAAAATCCGCAGACGATTCGCGACTGGCTCAGCCGGGCCGGTGGAGCGACCTGTGCGGCGGACATCGGCTGCTCGCGAGAGCGGCTCCGCTCGGCGATCCTGCACATGCACGAGATCCGCAAACGATTCACCATTATCGACCTGGCCTGGCTGGTGGGCGTCATGCCCGGCGCGGCCGACGACATCCTCGACGAGTGGTTGAGTTGAGATTGCGTCTAAATCAAACGTCCTCCAAGAGACCCCGTTCGAGCGATTGCATGGCGGTGAACTCATCGTCCGCGAATCGGAACAGTCTGTGCAATCCAACACGGATGAAGATTTCTTTGATGCGGGCGGGCACCGAGCAGAGGATGAGCTGGTGATCCGTCATACTCAGTTGACGTTCCATGATCATCAGGTTACAGAGGGTAGCCGAAGTCATCACCTCCGCGAGCGAGAAATCCACGATTACATCACAATCGGCTCTCGACCTGGTGGACCGCATGACGGTGTCGAGATCGTTAGTGGACTGCGGCTCCGCCGGCAACGTGACAAGCAGAACGTGCTCGGACAGATTCAGGATCGCCATGTCACACTCTCCATTCCGCAACGGCCACCTCGGTGCATTCCGACTCGGTATTATCGGAGGTGCTTCAATGCCCAAGATTGCTGCTACATAAAATGTAGTGCGCTTATGGGGAACATCCAAATGCCGGCGCCGGCAAAATACTGGCTCCGTTGCAGAGGACTCTGTATGTTGAAAGTCACCCGCCTTGTCGGTACACTGCCGGGTGAATGTCGGACCGAGGACGGCACGCTGCTCGCAGGGCTGGTGTCATGCTGAAATGTTATGGGTATCTCGATATCGAAACGACAGGGTGCAGCCGGTATTCGGACCTGACGGTGGTCGGCGTGGGCCTCGTGCAGGGGACGCAGCAGCGGTTCGGACAACTGTTCGGCGGTCGGATCGACGCCGACAGTGTGTTGGGATTGCTCGATGGGGTCGATGAGGTCTACACGTACAACGGGAGCCGGTTCGACCTGCCGTTTATCAGGAGCAAGCTGGGTCTCGACCTGCGGCGACGTTTCCGGCATACGGATCTGATGTACGACTGCTGGCGAAAGGACCTCAAAGGCGGCCTGAAAGTGGTCGAGCGGAAACTCGGCATCGCACGGGAACGGCCGGATGTGAATGGGTACATGGCCGTCAAACTGTGGTGGGATTACGTGAATGATAACGATATGGAATCGTTGCGGGTCCTCCTCGATTACAATCGCGAGGACGTGATGAATCTGCACGTTCTCCGGGAGAGACTCGGAGTCGATTGAATCCCTGCGGCAGGCAGGGGAAGCCGAATGATATGCGTATACTGATCTATGGCGGAGGCGCAGTGGGGCTCGGAATCGCGAGTTGCCTGGTCCGGCCGCCCCATCTCGTTGAGATTGTCGCACGGGGAGAGACGGTCGCCGCGCTGCGCGAAGAAGGTCTGACTCGTACCGGCCTCTTCGGGCGGATGTGCGCCGGACCGGACGCGTTCACCTGCCATGAGTCGCTGAGTCTGATCGAAGCAATGGACTATGACTTCGTCCTGATCTGCACGAAGTCCTTCGATTCCGCCGGCGCAGCGAAAGACCTTGCGGTGCACAGCGACCGCATCGGCGCGGGGGCCAGGCTCGTTCTCTTCCAGAACGGCTGGGGCAACGCCGAGGCGTTCTGCGAGCATTTCGACAAGGGCAGGGTCTACAACGCCCGTGTGATTACGGGCTTTCGCAGGCCCCGGCCCAACGAAGTCGAGGTCACGGTCCACGCCGATGCGATCCACATCGGGAGCCTGTTCGGGGTTGATCTGTCGGTCATTGAGTCACTGTGCCGGGCCATCCGCGAGGGCGGCATCCCGTGCGAAGTCACCGAGTCTGTCGAGAAGGATCTCTGGACGAAGATGCTGTACAACTGTGCTCTCAACCCGCTCGGAGCGGTCCTGGGCGTGCCCTATGGCGCCCTGGGCGAACAGGCTTCGACGCGGATGCTGATGAATCACGTCGTCGAGGAGGTCTTTGTCGTCATGGACAAGGCCGGCTACCGGACGCACTGGCGACGGGCCGCGGAGTTTCTCGACGTATTCTATGCGAAGCTGCTGCCCGACACGGCCGGACACAAGTCCTCCATGCTCCAGGACATCACGGCCGGCAAGCGGACGGAGATCGACGCTCTCAACGGGGTCGTGGTCCGGCTTGCCCGACAGCACGGCATCGCGGTCCCGTACAATGACACCCTGTGCAATCTCATCCAGTTCATCGAGAGCCGAGAATGGCCGGCAAGAGAATAGACGAACATACCCTTCGAGTTCTTGAGTTTGAAGAAATCCGGACGCTCCTGGCGTCGTACGCCGCAAGCGATCTGGGAAAAGATTCCGCCCGCGGGCTGTACCCCTCGGTGGACGCTCGCTGGGCGGCCGCCCGCGTCGCGGAGACGACCGAGCTGACGAAGGTGTTGGATCGCGGCGAGCGCGTCCCCATGGCGGGGTTGAAAGATATCCGCCCAATCCTGAAGGAGTTTGGCAAGAAACAGAGCGTCTTCGAGCCCGTCGAGCTGGTGGAGATCGCCGACACCCTGGCCGCCAGCGGCAGGCTCCGCCTGTTCCTCACGAATCTGGAGCCCTCCGAAAGCGAACACCTGCAAGTCATGGGCCAGAAACTCGGCGATTTCGAGTCGACCGTCGAGGAGATCCGCCGGTGCATCGGTGGTGACAAACGCGTGCGGGACGACGCCTCCGACAAGCTCAAGGAGATTCGTCGGCTGATCGCGCAACTGAGCGAAAACATCCACCAGCGGTTCATGAACCTCGTGTCCTCGCCTGCGATCCGCAAGGCGATCGAGAACGAGAACTTCCTCATGCGTCACGGCCGGCCTGTGATTGCGGTCAAATCCAACTTCCGACACGCGATCCGCGGCACCGTCCTGGACCGCTCGAATACCGGCGCGACGCTGTATGTCGAGCCCGATGAGCTGGTCGAGCTGAGCAACGAGCTGGAAGACGCGGTGTTCGAGGAGAAGAAGGAAGTCGGCCGGATACTCTGGATGCTCACGAGGATGGTCCTGGATCAGCAGGAGGCCATTCTCGACAGCGTCAAGATGCTGGCCCTGGTGGACCTGACATATGCCAAGGCAAGGTTCAGCGTTGCCTACGGCATGACTCCGCCCGATCTGGGAACAGATCGTTCACTCCATCTTCGCGACGCCCGTCATCCTCTCCTGCTGCACCTGGCGAGCCGGCAGAAGGGCTGTCCCGTGGCGCAGTTGGCCAGCGAGGTTGTCCCCATCGACGTGCGTCTCGGCGACGACTTCGACCTGCTCCTGATCACCGGCCCGAACACGGGCGGCAAAACCGTCGTGCTCAAGACCATCGGCCTGCTGGTGGCAATGGCCCAGAGTGGGATGCACATCCCGGCTCGCAGCGGTTCGCGGGTCTCGGTCTTTCGTCAGATCTACGCGGACATCGGCGACGAACAGAGTATCCAGCAGAGTCTCAGCACGTTTTCCGCCCACATGTGCCAGGTGGTCAAGATCCTCGAACGGACCGGCGAAGGCACGCTCGTGCTCCTCGACGAGCTCGGCGCGGGAACCGACCCCATCGAGGGGGCCGTCCTGGCGACCGCCATCCTCGACAAGTTGATGCGCAAGGGGGGCAAAGTCGTCACCACGACGCACCTGGGCCAGCTCAAGTCCTTCGCGTACAGCACGCCGCGAGCCCAGAATGCGTCCGTCCAATTCGATACCGAGACCCTCCAGCCGACGTACCGGTTGATGATCGGCACGCCGGGCAGCAGCAATGCGATTGTGATTGCGACCCGACTGGGTATGCCCAAGGACGTGGTCGGCCAGGCGACGGCCCTCCTGGCGACCGAGTCCGACGGCACCTCCGAGCTGATCAACCAGATCCAGGCGACCCGCGAGGACGCCGAGGAGAAGCGATCCGAGGCGCAGTCGATCCTGGACGAGGCCCATGCCGTGCGATTGGAGGCTACCGAGCGGCTCCAGCGGATCGAGGAGGAGGGCAAGCGGCTGCGAAAACAGGCGGACCGCGAGATCGAGGATTCCATGCAAGCGATTCGCCGGGTGGTGGAGGAATTCGCCGCCGAGATGCACAACGCCCCGGGCGTCTGGAGCCAGAAGGCCAGATCGCTCGCAGAACGGGTGGTCGAGTTGGCGGCCGGCACGCCGCTGGCCCAGCGTCAGGCGGATTTCATCGCGACCCTGCGCAGAGGCGACAGCGTGTACGTTGTGCCCTTCAAGAGGGAGGGGATCGTCGAACGCATCCGCAAGAGCCGCCAGACGATTGTCGTCTTCGTGGACAGCAAGGAGGTCGAGCTGCCGTTCCGCGACGTCGCAAAACCGGATACGATGTGATGAGAAGCGTGAAGTGTGAAGAGCCGGGGGGATTCTGCACTTCAAACTTCACACATCAAACTTCAAACCTCTCATTGAGACAGATTCTCAGCCAATTGCCCATTCGAGTATTCCTGTGAGTTCCTCGTCGGTCAACTCAACGGGATTGCCCTGCATGCTGCTGGCCTTCTTGGCCTGCGCCACGATGGCGGGGAAATCGACGCTGGACAGGCCGTAGCGGCGCAGCCCGGGTAGGCCCAGGGCCGTGGCGAGGTCCCCGGTCCAGGAGACGGCGTCGGAGGCCGTTGCGGTGTCCTTGCCGGTCACGAGACGCCCGATCTCATCAAAGCGGGCCATCGCCGTCTTGGCCTCCACAGATGCGTCTGTACCCGCTTCCGGCGGACGGTTCTGGAGGGCCAGCACGTTGGCCTGCATGACGCAGGACAGGAGCCTGCCGCAGATCGCGCCGTGCGGGGCGCTCGTCATGCCTCCGAGCGGTCCGGCGAAGCCGTGCACCGCGCCCAGCTTGGCATTCGCCAATGCCATTCCGCTGAAGAGGCCGACGAGAGACATATCCTCACGGGCCTCGGCGTCGCTGCCGTCGTCAAACGCCTTTTGCAGTGACCTGGCGGCCCGCTGGATCCCCTCCCGGCACAGACTGTCGGTGAGCGGGTTGGCCTTGTTGGAGACGAAAGCCTCGATCAGTTGGGTCAGGGCGTCCAGACCGGTGCTGGCGGTCAGTTCCGGCGGCATCGAATGGGTCAGGAGCGGATCCACGATCGCCCACCGCGGCAGCATCAGGGGGCTTCGCATACTCACCTTCACGTGTTGCTGCGGGACGCCGATCACCGCGTTGTAGGTAACCTCGGCGCCGGTGCCGGCAGTGGTGGGGACTGCGATCAGGGGAGCGGATTGCTCCCGCAGGAGCTTGCCCTTGCCGACGACCTCGAGGTAATCCGCCAGTTCCCCGGCGTTGGTGAGCATGGCCGCGACGACCTTGCCGGTGTCTATGACGCTGCCGCCGCCGATCGCGATGACAACGTCAGCGCGGGCCTCACGGGCGGCTGTGACGGCCGCTTGAGCGGTCTCGGTCGTGGGCTCGCCAGCGACATGGAAGACTGTCGTGACGACGTCTTTTGCTGCGATGGCGTCGAGAAAGGGCTGAGAACGGTCCGGCTTGCTGCCGAGCACGAGGAATGCACATTCCCCATAGGCGGCGGCCAGACCAGGGATTTGTTCGGCGGCCCCCGCGCCGAATGCGATCTTGCGAGCGGTGGAGAATTCGAATTTCATGGTCGCCTATACGCTGAGATAATCCCAGCCGTCCTGGCCGGGGAAGATGCTGTTGTACTTCACGCTGGTGCGAGGCTCGGCCATCATGCTCTCGACGGCGTCCCGCCATTTCTGATAGTGTGCTGTTTCCTTGTGTCGGGCCGGGTCGTTTGTCGTGCGGTAGACCTCCATCAGGACGAATCGGGTCGGGTCCTCCTGCTGCTGGATCACGTCGAACCTGGCGACGCCGGGTTCGCGAACGCTCTCCGTGGCGTTCTCGACGCTGGCGGTTCGAAAGGCCTCGACCTGGTCGGGCTTGACACGCACGAACACGTGGACTATCAACATAACGATCTCCTTAGCGAGTGTGACTTTGGCGCGAGTGTAGCAAAAACGGCAGGGCAGTGCAACCTTCTGCCGGGCGGCATTTGTCGAGGTTCGGGGTTCAGCCTGCGGTGTTCTTCGTTGACAATGACCTGCGTTTCCATTATCAAGACAGACGCGGACTGCGGCTTCTCCGGCCCGTCCGGATGGCAAGATGGTTGGGATCGGGAAGGGCTGAGGCGATACGCGTGGCGATTCTGGCTGGGATAGATGAGGCGGGCTTCGGGCCGTTGCTCGGGCCGCTGGTGGTCTCCTGTGCCGCATTTTCCGTCGAGCCGGCGATGCGGGACGAGGACCTCTGGCAGATGCTCGGCAAGAGCGCGGGAAAATGCCGCAAGCGTCTGGCGGGCCGACTATTGATCGCCGACAGCAAGAAAGCGTACAACCGGGCCGAGGGGCTCGGACACCTCGAACGGACTTCCCTGGCGGTACTGGAGTGCCTTGGAAACCGGCCGGCCGATCTGGCAGAACTGCTCGGGCGGCTGTGCCCGGAGTGCCTGCCCCGGCTGGCGGATTATCCCTGGTACCAGGACCTCCAGGATCGCCGGCTAAGGCCGGCGACCGCCGATGCGAGGATTGCAGCGAAGGTCTTTGCCGACGATCTGCGTGCCCATGGTGGATCGTTGGCCGATCTACGGACGTGTTGTCTGGACGTTGCCTACTTCAATCGGATGGTTCAGAACGTTCGGAACAAGGCCCAGGTTCTGTTCATCGCCGTGACGCAATTGATCCAGGCTATCATGAGCAACTTCCCCGGCCAGGAAATTGCCATTCAGGTGGATCGTCAGGGTGGACGGGCGCACTATCGGGAGAATCTGCTGCGGGGCTTTCCCGACATGGAGTTGTCGGTCTTACAGGAGAGCGAAGAATGCAGTGTCTACGAGATGCGCGACGCCTCGAGGAAGGTGAAACTGACGTTCGAGATCGAGGCGGATGATCGGTATCTCCCGGTTTCGCTGGCCTCCATGATCAGCAAATACGTCCGCGAGCTTCTCATGGATTGCTTGAATGCGTACTTCCTGAAACGGGATGATGGCCTGAAGCCGACGGCGGGGTACTGGCAGGACGGTCAGCGGTTCATCGCAGAGTTGCGGACCCGGCTGCCTCATCTCGTCCTCGATATGAATCGGCTGGTTCGGTGCCGGTAAGTCGCGAGGAAGAAGGGATTCTATGGTGCACGAACACAAGGAACAGAGTTGGCTGATTACGGTTTCGCTGGCCATCATAGCGGCTGTCGCGCTGGCGGCGGCATTGATGTACACCCGGGTCGTCATGGTTCCGTTCGTTGTGGCGCTGTTCATCGTTGCGCTGGTCTCGCCGGTCGAGGATTTCCAGGTGAAGTGTCTGAGACTGCCTCGCGCCGTCGCCATTGTGGTCACGCTGCTTGTTGTTATCGCGGTGGTTGCGCTGGTTTTTCTCCTGGTTGCGCAGGCCACGACGATCATCGTCTCGACGGCGGGCGAGTATAGCGCCAAGTTCGCCTACATGGCCGACAAGATGCTCGAACCGATTGAGTACATCTATCGGAAGGAGGAACCGCCGGTCCCGCCGGCGGCGCCGAACGACGCCGAGGTCAAGCCCGCTGCCGTCGCGCCGAATGATTTGAAATCGTTGCTCCCGCAGACGTCCCAGGAGATCAAGCCGGTTCCGGCTCCGGCCCCGACCGGTCCGGTGGAGTTGTTCCCCGTGGTGGACGGCACGGAGCGGGCGGCCACTCTGGAGGTTCGGCCGCCGACGGAGCATCCCAAGGCGGATCCCAATGACCGGGGAGAAGAGCCCAACTCTGTCGCAGAGGAGCCCAACGAGGCCACGGAATCCGGGGCAGAACCCGCCAAGCCCGTGGAAAAAACGGTGCGAATTGACACGCAACAGATCGTCAAGGACCTGAAGAATTACATCTTCAACATCGTGACCAATGCGTTCGGCACGATTCTGGGTCTGATCTCGAGCATGTTGTTCGTGATCATCTTCGTCCTGTTTCTTCTGCTGGGCCGCAATCCCTACAGCCAGCACTCCCAAGTCTACACGGACGTGGTGGAGAAGATCCGAAAGTACGTCGGCATCAAGATCATCACCTCAGCCGCCACCGGAGTGCTCGTATGGGTGACCTTGACGCTTATCGGCCTGGAGTTGGCCGGCGTGTTCGGCATTCTGGCGTTTCTGCTGAATTTCATTCCATCCATCGGCTCGATCATCGTGACGTTTTTGCCTTTGCCCATTGCGGTAGTGCAATTCCAGTCGTCGCCGTGGATGATCGTTCTGACCGTGGTTATTCCGGGCGGGATTCAGAATCTCCTGGGCAACATCATCGAACCGAAGCTTCAGGGCGAGGGCCTGAACCTGCACCCGGTGACCGTGCTGCTGGCGCTGTCGTTCTGGGGATTGCTCTGGGGGATCGTGGGGATGTTCCTGGCGGCCCCGATCACGGCGGCCATTCGCATCGTGCTGATGCAGTCCGAAATGCTTCGGCCGGTCGCCAATCTCATGGCGGGTGACTTCACACAGACGCCGCCTTCAGCTCATCCATCAGGAACCCGATCTGACGCTCCTCCTCGTGGATGATCCGGTCCACCATCTGCTCGGTGGCCGGGTCGCGGGCGAAATCCTTCAGGCCGCGGTAGAAGATGATGACTTCGTTTGCCCGACGGATGGCGTCCTTGAGGACCTGACGCTTGTTCTCCCGGCCGGTCAATCGGTGGACGTTGTCCTGCCTGGTGCCGAACCACGTCAGGCCGGACATCACCTGCGGATTGGAGAGCACGTAGTTGTCCGGATCGAACGTGCCGAATTCCCCGGTCTTCTCGGAAAACCGCTTCCGCATCCGGGCCCAGATCTTCTCGTGCTTGGCCTTCCAGGTGGCGAGACGGTAGTAGATATCGCGGAGGGCGGGATCGTCGAACAATTCGGAAGTCTTGAGGAAGAACTTGGCGCCCTTGTGTTCCACCTGTTCGGCAATCTGGAGAATCTCGAAGATGTTAAACTTCGTTTCCACGCCGTGTTGTCTCTGCTACTTCCTTGTCTGTTGGACTCGAAAGGCCACGCCGGACGGCAGACCGCTGCGCACAGCGGCATCGGGCGTCAGAATGCCCGGATACGAAATCAGTATAGCGGTTGATGACGACAGGTCAATGGAAAATGATGTCCAGTTCCGGACTCATCTACACGGCAAGGTCGTCAAGACGTGGTTTCCTGTTCGAGCTGGCTGGCGAACACGCGGTAACTGTCCCGGTCGAACAGACAGAAGACGACGCGGTCGAGACTCGTCTGGCCTCGCAGGTGCTCGATGGCGGCGCCGAGCATGATCCGGGCACAGCGTTCGATAGGAAAGCCGAAGATGCCGGTGCTGATCGCCGGAAAGGCGAGGCTTTTGATGTGATGTTCATCGGCCACTCGCAGCGAGTTCAACGTGGCGTTGCGAAGCTTGCGATCCTCGTCGCCTTCTCCCATGCGGGGCCCCACCGCGTGGATGACGTGCCGGGCTTTGAGGTTGCCGCCGGAGGTGATGACGGCGCCGCCGACGAAGGTGCCGCCGATCCGGTCGCATTCGGCCTGGATCGCAGGGCCGCCTTTTCGACGGATCGCGCCGGCCACGCCCCCGCCGAGGATGAGTTGGCTGTTGGCCGCGTTGACGATTGCATCCGTCTCCATCTCGGTGATGTCCCCCTCAGTCAGCTCCAGTGTCCGATCCCCTATCTGCACATCCATATTGGAATCCTCCTTACACGTATTCACCCTGAGACTGTCCCTCGCATATGTTAACCCCGGATGGACCGACGCGTCAAACACATCCCGGCAACCCTCCGGCCGGGGGGGCATGACCGGATCTGCACGCACACAATAGGGGTTCATGGAAACCCTGGAATGTCATTCCCGCGAAAGCGGGAATCCAGATTCTTCTAACCACAGAGGACACCGAGGGCCACAGAGGCAGCAAGGGCATGTGGAGTTCGGCCACAGCGGTAGAGTGGGCTGTGCCCACCGCAGTGGTCAAACAACCGTAATCTGTGTTTTGACCGCTGGCCCCCTCTCCGGAAAACGGCAGTTGTCCCCTGTATCCTCGGTTGCTTTCTCTTGACAACACCGCCGTGTTCAGGCAATATGTCGGTAGGAATTGATGATGGATGAAGGATGATTGGCGATAGACTGA
>CAZDTD010000090.1:0-9168 GCA_964507995.1 uncultured Pirellulales bacterium
TTACCATACCGGCATTTGCGACAATCGCAAGGGTTATGCTTGACGCGAACGGGAGCGGTGCATACGTTGGACGCGTCGAACACGGAAAACGTATGGAGAAAGGAGCTTTGCCATGTCCTGTCGGATGGTGCATCGGAGTGTTGTTGTCCTGTTGATGGCGGTGACGTGTGTTGCCCAGGAACCCCCTTCGCCCGAAGGGTTGTTACTGAAGGACTTTCGTCCCCAGTCGGTGTATAAGACGCCACAGACTGCAGTGTCAAAGGCGAAATATCCCGTGATTGACATGCACGCCCATGCGTATGCAAAGACGCCGGAGAAGATCGCCGAATGGGTCCGCATCATGGACGAAACGGGGATTGAGAAGACCGTCGTCCTGACATACGCGACAGGCAGCGCGTTCGATGCTCTCTACGCTCTGTACGCCAAGCATCCGACCCGATTCGAGGTCTGGTGCGGCTTCGACTACACGGGCTACGACCAGCCGGGCTTCGGTCCGGCGGCCGTCAAGGAGTTGGAACGCTGCTATAAGGTGGGCGCCCGCGGCGTCGGCGAACTCGGCGACAAGGGCAAGGGCCTGTTTTACTGCAAGCCTCAGGCGTGGGGCATGCACTTGGACGACCCTCGCATGGACCCCTTGCTGGAGAAATGCGCCGAACTCAAGATGCCCGTGAACATCCACGTGGCCGATCCCTACTGGATGTATCTGCCGATGGATGCGAAAAACGACGGCCTGATGAACGCCTACAAATGGCGGCTGGACAACCAGCCGGGGATTGTGGGTCATCAGGGCATGATCGAGATCCTCGACCGAGCGGTCGCAAGGCATCCCAAGACGATCTTCGTCGCGGCCCATTTCGCCAATTGCTGTTACGATCTGAGCCTGCTGGGCGCCATGTTGGACAAGTACCCGAATCTGTATGCGGACGTCTCCGCGCGGTACGAGGAGACCGCGGCCATTCCGAGGCAAGTCGGGCGATTCTACGAGAAGTACCAGGACCGGCTCGTCTACGGCACGGACATGGGGTTCCGCGTGGGCATGTACCGCTACACCTTCCGTGTGCTCGAATCGGCCGACGAGCACTTCTACGACTGGAGTTACTGCAACTATCACTGGCCGCTCTACGGCCTGGCGTTGCGCGAGCCGATTCTGGAGAAGGTCTACCGCGCCAACGCGATCAAGATTCTCCAGGTCCGCGAGGCGGCGGTCCGGTAGCCCGAGTCGCCTTACCGATGCGGCGAGTTGTCGACCACGTTCTGGATCTGCGACAGGATGTAAGTCCGCCGTTCTCGGACGAACTGCTTGATCGCGTTGCGCCGGCCGTCGCCGAGGCCCTCGACGGTCAGCAGATCGGCTGCTTCGTCGAGGAACAGGTCGAAAGCGGTCGGTGGGTCGTTGGTTCCGTAGGATGTCTTCCACGGCCCATCCACCAGTTCCTGGAAGGCGTCGTAATACATCTGCTTGTACTTCGGATACTTCAGGAACTGAATGATCTCCGGGAACTCGCTACTCACCTCGAACAGGCTGGAAGAGGGGTCTCGTCCCGAGCCCAGCGCAAAGTCGATGTCCCAGGGCAGCAAATACCATTTGCGCTCGGGGATCGCGTAGTAGAACGCGTTGTTTTTGCCTCGCGTGTATCCGTAGCTGTCCCAGTCGCCGACCGCGTGTCGGATCGCCAGCATCTGGGCGAAATGCCACGGGTCGAGCCGGGCCTCGATGGCCTTTTCGTAGGCCGAGCTGGATGACGGCGTGTTCAACGCGATGGCCAGATCGAACAGGTGTTGCCAAGCGTCGTCTTCCGGGTGCGAACGCTTCTCGAAGTGCCATCGATAGGTTTCGGGAATGAGCGGGTGCTGCGAATTGCACAGGAGTCCTTCGTCCGCCTGCTCGCCGCTGTGGGAGGTGCCCTGGGCGTTGTACTCGAAATAGTCGTCGACCTTGTGGATGTAACCTTCGTTGTTCTCGGGGAACCATGCGTCGAGGTAGTCGCCGTCGATCTTCTGGACGTCTTCGTAGTTGGTCTGACTGACGCCGTTGATGAACAGACGCACCCACTCCTGCCGGGAATGCTGGAGGCCCAACCGGGCGTAGAACCAGTACGATGCGCGTTCCTGGAGCGGGCCCCGGTAGGGCTCCTCCGTGCTGTCGAGGTTGATCTCCTCGCGTCCGAAGAACTTCTGATCCGGATTGAACTCGATGCGATAGCCGTGCTTGCCTACGGAACGCGGGTCCCGTCCCGAGCCATCGCGCACGAATGGACTGCCGCGGTGGCGGAACCCGCAGTTATAGAAGACCTGCGTGTTGTTGTAGACGAAGGTGCAATCCAGCAGCTCGTTGGAGAGACTCGGACGGGATTGGAATGCGTTGAGCACATCGTTGGACATCCAGATGCGATAGTTGGCCAGCCGGCTGGCGACCTGCGTGTCGCCGACGCGGACCAGGCATGTGCGTTCCGGGACTTCAGCCGAGGGCCCCAGTTTCGTGGGGAAGCGAGTCGATGCGGCGCCGTCGGAGGCCTCGATATAGAACGCCCGCATCGTGCCGGCCGCGACGCCGGGGATGGTGGAGGTGTAGACCTGGTCGTCGGCGACCTCGTCGTCGCCGGAGCCGTCGTCCACCATGTGTACTGCGGAAAACACGCTGGTTCCCTCACTTCGATGCTGGAGCGTGACGGATGCGACACCGTCGTTGTCGAGGACGCGAGCGGTCACAACGATGGGCTCGCCGCCCTTGGGCAACACAGGGGAATGCTGCACATCGAGGATATCCGGCCCGCGATTGGCGACAAACGCGGTGTTCCGGCTGCCCGGCGTGCCCAGATCGAGCGGCATGGTCAGCTCGAAGGCATGGGCCGGCCGGGGAGGACGGACGGGCGACAGCTCTCGCGTCGTTCGCAGGAGCAGGAACCGGCTGCCTCGCAGCCAGCGGGCCCAGCCGCGGA
Organism: uncultured Pirellulales bacterium; assembly: GCA_964507995.1. GTDB lineage: Bacteria > Planctomycetota > Phycisphaerae > Sedimentisphaerales > Anaerobacaceae > PLanc-01. The sequence goes on from CAZDTD010000090.1 coordinate 2,940, forward strand.
AGGTCACGGACGCGCCGTTGACGCCGGTGATCGACTGGTTGATGCGATTGGCGCCGGGGTCGCCGTGGCCGGTCGCAATCAGGCGAAGGGCGTGGGTGCCGGCGTAGGGGTCCTCCGTGGTGACGAACGACCGACAGTGATTGCCGAGAATCCGCCAGGAGGTCTTTCCGTTCTCGAAGCCGTTGTTGGCGACGCGGTTCGTGCTGCCGATGACGCATTCCAGGTCGTCGAGGAGCACTTCGCCGGCGTTGAGGAGCATGAGGTCGAAAATCGAAGCAGCGTCGTGGGTATAGCGGCTGTCGGCAGCGTCGATGGTGAACGAGAACTGCTCCCACGGGGTCTTGCCGCTCTCGTCGCTGTCGGCCCAGGCGCCGGGCGCGTCGTTGTCGCTGCGCGGGTCGCGCAGTTCGAGACTGGCGCCCATGCCGTCGGCCCAGGCGGGCCATTGGCCGCCGTCGAAGTAGGTCACTTCGTCGGCGACGATCATATTCTCCGCGAGATTGCTCGTGTTCGAGCCCTGCTGTTTGCACGGACAGGAGAGCTGGATTCGCTCGCTGTGATCGCTGAGCCCGCCTCCGTAGGGGCCGAACAGATTCTCCCCCATCGCGAGGTTCTCATACACCGCCGCGAGGAAATTCGGGTCCTGGGCGATGACGACGTAGCCGCCCGGCGCGATCGCGGCGCCGCTGGGGAACATGTAGTCGATTCCATCGGTGAACGTCCAGCCGTCGAGGGAGACGACGCGGTCGCTGCGGTTGTACAGCTCGACGTATTCGAATTGCTCGTCGCGGGCCGCGTGGTGGTACATGATCTCGTTGATGACGACGTCGCGAATCAACCTGTCGGAATTCGACGTGTCGAAGGTGGCCGAAGCGAGGCAGTCGAGCGAGTCGGCTCCGTCGGGGCATCGGCCGAACGTCACGCCCGATTCCATGGCTCCGTATCGGACCGCATCGAGCACGCGGACGACTGCGGGATGGGCGTCGCCCGTCGCGGCCGTGACGTAAACGGTCCCGCCCGAGGAATCCAGGTTGAAGGCGAAGCCGTCCGGCGGCGTCCCGTGGCGAACCGCCCAAAACTGGCCGGGTTGCAGAGAGACGCCATCCGGAATCTTGTATCGCAGCAGGTTGAGTCGGTCGTTGCTGAGATATACGTTGTTCAGGCCCACAGCGGTCGGGCCGGGGTTATACAACTCGATCCATGCGGCGGGTACGGAATCGCCGCCGGCCTGCAGCTCGTTGATGACGAGACGGACGCTCATGTCGTTTCCGGCCTCGGGCTGCGCCGCGATTGCCCGGAGCGTCACGCATCCGAATGCGTCGGAACTGCCCGCGAGAGTCGCATTGTGGGCTTGGATCGCCAGGACGTTCTCGCCGGCAAAGAGCAGGTCCTTATAGGGGGTGATATCCACGGAGGCTACAGGCGGTTCGGCGGCCGTCCCGCCGCTGGCGTTGTATGCGGGCGGGTTGCCTGCTATCGCGCCGGAATCCGCCACACGGACGCCGTTGAGGTACAGTACATAGCCGTCGTCGTAGTGGACTTCCGCCAGAAGTTGCGTAAACGACGCGATCTGTGCCGTGGTCAGCGTGAATCGCAACCTGGCGTAGACCGAGATGTACTTGCCGGACATGTCGTTTAGAACGGTGCCAATGTACTGAAGTTCGTCGGAGTCGCTGCTGTAGCCGTAGCCATTGACGCCTTGCAGCCAATCGGTCGTTGCCGGATCGTCATCGAAGTCCACCTGGCTCCAGACGGTCGTAGCGACGCCGCTGGCGTCGGGCGAGGGTTCTTTTGTGCCTTTGAAGTAGCGTTCGCTGTCGCCGATGTCGACGAGGGTAATCAACGTTGGGTCCGCCGGTTGGGCCTGACTCTGATCGGCGGAGCCGGGGGTGCCTCCGGGGCAGGCGCTGGGCGACCAGGAACTCGCCAGTTCCGGATCTCCGCCGAGCCTGGCGAGAATCAGCGAATGCCCGGCTCCATCGGCGGAGACGGGCCACGGACTGGCGTCGTTGTAGCGGAGCGACAGAACGATCATGCCGGCGGCGTTGGATAGCTCGATTCGTTCCCCATCGTTGTTCAGTCTGCCGCCGAACGGGCCGAGGATGCCGGCCAGGCCATAGGCTGCAACGATTGCGTTCGGGTCGCGCGCGATTACGACGTATGCCTTGGGCCCCAGCGTCGTGTTGGGGTCAAACGTGTACTCGATGCCATTCGTGAACGCCCAGCCGCTCAGGTCTTCCGAGACCGCCCGGTTGTTGTAGAGTTCGATGAATTCGAGCGTCTCGTCGCCGGTGGCGGAGTCTTCGACCGGGTGATACATGATTTCACTGACGACCAGCGCGAACCCAGGGTGGACCGACCATGAGATGATCAGACAAATGACCGCGAGCAGATGGCTCGGGAAACGAAGTGATTCTCTCATCGGGACTTTCATCCTTTCTCCTGTGTTGACGCCGACCGAATCCGCCGACTCCGGCTGCTTTCCCGAGATCCGTATAATATCAGACGTTCCTGAATCCCATTTTAACAGATCATCGGCCGATTTTTCTGCGAATTTTACGCTTCGAGGCTTTACCAGGCCAGGATTCGAAAGATGTTGGAATAGTCATCGGTCCAAACGCCCACAGCGGGGTCGCCTTCCAGCGGATGCCAGCCGTCGCAGGGGTCCAGCAATTCGAGGTCCGCCGGGACGTGGGCCACTGCGACCCACGTGGACGCAGAGACGCCTGCCTGGGATTCCCTGTCGTTGGGGTCGTGCTCCTGGATCAGGCCGGCGAGGCCTGCATTCTGGACGAGATTGGCCACGACTGGTTCGAGGTCCAGGTACCGGTTCGAGATGTGCAGTATGGCGATGCCGGTCGGAACGAGCTTTCGCATGTACAACGCCAGCGCCTCGCGTGTCAGCATGTGGACTGGGATCGCGTCCGAAGTGAACGCGTCGAGCACGAGCAGCTCGAACGTCCCGTCCGACTCACGGAGAAGACTCTGGCGGCCGTCGCCGAGGACGATCTCCGCGTCTTTTCCACATAACTCCAGATAGCGAAAGAGTTTAGGGTTGCGAGCGATCCGCTCCATGACCGGGTCCACCTCGAAGAACGTTATGTGCTGGCCGGGCTTGTGGTAGCAGGCGGTCGTACCGGCGCCGAGTCCGATGACGCCGATCCGGCGGAGGATCTGTGCGTCGTTCATGCTCTCGAACACTTGGCCCAGAGGTCCCTCTCGGGCGTAATACGTTCGGGGTACGTAGAGGTCTTCGGGGTCGGTGGATTGCTCGCCGTGGAGGGTGGTGCCGTTGTATAACCTGTGTTCGTTGCCCTGCCTGTTGGTGCAGACCGTGTAGACGCCGAAGAAGCTCCGCTCGCGGTGGAACTGGTATGGCAGTTTGTCGAGGACTATGCCGTAGATGAGGATGCCGGCAAAGCCCAGCCCGAGCCGCAAGGGCCGCTTGCGGAAAGCGTACAGTACGATGGCGGTCGCTCCGTAGAACAGGATCGGACCGGCCGGACCGATGCGTGAGACGTCCACACGCTCCCAGATCGTAATGTGCAGCGAGATCAGAATTGCCGGCAGGGCGATGTCAAGCAGACGCCGGTTCAGGTTGTTTCGGCCGGCGATCGGACGCGCCAGACAGGCGAGAATGAGGACCAGGGGGTATTCCAGAACGGAATCGAATAGGACCGGTGCGATCAGCGAGCAGAAGACCCCGCCCAGCAGGCCGCCGACGGACATCCAGAGGTAGAATTCCGTGAGATGTCCGGCTGGAGGCCTGAGGCGAACCAATTCGCCATGACAGACCATGGCTGTGACGAACAAGGCGAGGAGATTGAGCGAGAGGGTGAGCCACAGGTAGTCGTCCTCTTTGAAGTAGATCGCGAGCAGCGCGTAGATGCCCACCTGGAGCCAGAGCATCCAGCGATGCCGGAGGATCGGCCGGCGGGCGAAGACGAGAACGAAGCTCAACAGATAGAGCGCCAGCGGCGCGACCCACAGGAGCGGCACGGCGGCCACGTCCGTGCTGATGTGCTGCGTCGCGGCCAGCAGCAGAGCCGATGGGACGAAGGCCAGTAGCGCCCAGTGCACCCGACGACGCCAATTGGTTCGATCCGGGTACGAGTCGAGGAGGTCCTGTTCCCGAATCGCAGACAACATGTCTGCGACAGCCGCATGCCTGCGTCGTGATGTCCACAGGCTCAGCGAGCACAGCAAGATGACCGCCGTCAGCAGAAGATAGCCTGCGGCCCACGCACGGCTCTGACGCGTCAGGCCGAGCCAGGGCTCGATCAGCGCAGGATAGGCCAGCAGGGCGATCAAGCCGCCCGCGTTGCTCGATGCGTAGAGGAAGTAGGGATCGTCGGCACGCGAATGGTCCGAACGGGAAAACCATCCCTGCAGCAGCGGCGCGGTGGCCGAGACCGCGAAGAAGGGCACTCCGATGCTGACCGCCAACAAGCCGATCAGCCAGGGCGCCGGATGGACGCTGGCGGCCGTTGTGTCGTGCCAGGCCGCATGAACGGGCAGGAACAGGAACCCCGTCGCAAGGACCGCCGTGTGGATGAGGACCTGTCGTCGAAGGCTTCTGACGCGAAAAAGCAGGTGGGCGTAGAGATAGCCGACGAGCAACATGGCCTGGAAGAACATCATGGCCGTGTTCCAGACCGCCGGCGTGCCGCCCATCAGGGGCAGGATCATCTTGGTGAACATCGGCTCGATGAGGAACAACAGCAGCGAGCCGAGGAACAAGGCTGTGCAGAAGAGCGGAACGATCCAACCGCTGTCACGGGGAATGGAAGGCAGCTCCACGACGGGACTCGCATCGGAATAGAAATCATCGTGCGACATAAAGAAAGCCGCCGGTCCCGATGGATCGAGCCGGCGGCGCTACACATCATTTCGCGGTGTATCAGGCGAATTCTCTGTACTCGCGGTCGGTGATGATGCCTGGCTGCGGCTGGGGGTATGTGCCCTCGGCGTTGGCCTGCAACGGTGCGGCGTAGTCCATCGTGAACTTGTCCACGTCCGGCGCCATCTCGTGCGGGCAGTTGAGCATCTGGTCGAAGGTCACGACGTTGCCTGTATGGGCGGCCATGCGGCCCATGGAGGTCACGAGACTGGCCTCGGCCCCTCGCTTGGCCTCGTTGTAGGGTTTGTCGTTGCGAATCGCATCGACGAGGTCGTCCCATTCGAGCTGGTAGGGACTCTTCTCCGGCTGCGGATACCGCCAGATCGGCTCGACGCCCTCCATAAGCTGGCCGCTGTACGTGCGAACCTTGCCCGGCGTGTGGCCGCTGGTGGTGATGACGGCCGAGCCCTTCGAACCGTGGGCGAAGCTGCAGAAGGCGTTCTTGCAGCCCTGCATGTTGCGGCCCTGGTAGAAGAGCTTCGTGCCGTCAGGGAAGGTGTACTCCACGTCGTAGAGGTCGAAGTTCTGGTCGAGCGAATCGCCGCGGTAGTGCCGGCCTCCGAGGGCGTGGGCCTCGACCGGCCAGGCGCCCTTTATCCAGGAACATTCGTCGATCTGATGGATGTAATAGTCGCTGAAAACCCCGCCGCTGGCCCAGATCCAACTGTGGAAGGTGCGAATCTGCCAGAGCAACTCGCTCATGCCAGCAGGTCTGCGGCTGGCCGTGGCGGACCGGCCGGCCATGCGATAGCCGCGCAGCAGGATGATGTCGCCGATCTCGCCGCCCTGGATTCGCTTGAGCAGTTCCTGCCGGCCCCGGCAGTGGCGGACCATCAGGCCGACGCCGACCTTCAGGTTCTTTTTGTCCGCTTCCGCCGCAAGGTCGAACATCCTCCTGGTCGTCGGGCCGTCCACCGTGACGGGTTTCTCCATGAACACGTGGAGACCCTTGCTGATCGCGTACTGGAAATGGACCCAGCGGAAGGCCGGCGGGGTCGCGAAGATTGCAATGTCGCCCGGACGCAGACAATCCATCGCTTTCTTGTACCCGTCGAAACCGAGGAACCTGCGGCCTTCCGGGACGTCCATCCGTTCGGCGTGCCGCTGGACGAGGTTCTCGTAGCTGCGTTTGAGCTTGTCCTCGAAGACGTCGCTCATGGCGACGAGCTTCATCGGTCCGTTCTGGACCGACAGAGCGTTGTCGGCGGCCCCGGTCCCTCGTCCGCCGCAACCGATCAAGGCCACCTGGATCGTGTTGTTCTCGCCGGCGTAGATTCGATGCGTCAGCCCGGCGGCCAGAACCGAGCCTGCGGCCAGGCAACCGGTGGT
>CAZDTD010000090.1:9268-15053 GCA_964507995.1 uncultured Pirellulales bacterium
TATGAATGTCAGGATCGAAAGTCTGATCGAAGGGGCCAAACGGGCCCGGGGAACCGTGGTGATCGTGGACGTCTTTCGCGCGTTCACCACAGCGGCTGTGGCGTTCGCCCGAGGGGCGTCGCGGATCGTCATTGTGCCCGATCCGGCCGAGGCGTTGCGGCTGCGAGACCGGGGCGATGGAGATCTCTGCGTGGGCGAGGTCAACGGGATTCGGCCCGAGGGCTTCGATTTTGGCAACTCGCCCCATGAGCTGACGCAGGCCGACCTGAGGGACAAGGTGGTGATTCTCTCCACGCGGGCGGGAACGGTCGGCGTCGCGGCGGCCGCCGGGGCCGACGAAATCTACGCCGGCTCGTTTGTCGTCGCAAACGCGACGGCCAACGCGATTCTGCGGACCCAGCCGGCGGAAGTGACCCTGGTGGCGATGGGATGGAACGCAACCGTGCGGACGGATGAGGACGAGCAGTGCGTCTTGTATCTGCGGAACCTGCTGCAGGGACGTCGGCCCGACCCGGAGGCGGTCCGGAAACTCGTGCTGGCCGGCGGCGAGATCGCGAAGTTCCACGACCCGGCGCAGCCGCACTTTCACCCGCAGGACGCCCAGATCGCCCTGGAGATCGACAAGTACGACTTTGCGATTCGCATCTTCAAGGAAGGGGATTTTCTCGTGGCGAGGCGACAAGGATGAACGACTGGACGATCCAGAAACTGCTGACGTGGGTCACGGAGTACCTGACGCAGAAGGATGTGGATTCGCCCCGGCTCAGCGCCGAACTGCTGCTTTCCCACGTGCTGGGCCTCAGACGGATCGAGTTGTACACGCAGTACAGCAAGCCCGTCGCCCAGGAGCACCTGGACCAGCTTCGCGGCCTCGTCAAACGCGCCGGCCTGCACGAGCCTGTCGTATATCTCGTCGGCCGGACGGAGTTTTATTCCATCGAATTCGAGGTGACCTGCGACTGTCTGATCCCCCGGCCCGAGACGGAGCTGCTCGTGCAGCGGGCCATCGAGTTTCTCCGCAAGCGGGAAGGCCCCCAGCACATGTGCGACCTGTGCACCGGTTGCGGCGTCATCGCGGTCGCGGTCGCAAAGAATGTGCCCGAGGCGAAGGTCATCGCGACGGATATCTCCGAGCTTGCGCTCAAGGTGGCGGCTCGAAACGTCGAGAAACACCATCTTCAGGACCGGATCGAGCTGCTGGAGGGGGATCTATTCGAGCCGGTGATTCCGCAGCTCGATGTGTCGCCGTTCGACCTGGTCGCGAGCAACCCGCCGTATGTGAGCGCGGCCGAGTACGAGACGCTCGACAAGAACGTGAAGGACTACGAGCCGCGGATTGCCCTCTACGCCGGGGAAGGGGGGCTCGACCTGTACCGGCGGATTGCGGCCAAGGCGGGCCAGTTCCTCAAGCCGGACGGGATTCTCCTGCTGGAGATCGGCTACATGCAAGGCCCGGCGGTTCAAGAGTTGTTCCAACAAACCGGCGACTTCTCCGACATCCAGATCGAGAAGGACCTTCAGAAGCACGACCGCATCGTCGTGGCTCGGAAGACCTCCGCGTGATTTCAATATGAGATCAGCGTGTGGATCTTGTACTGCGAGAGCTTCTTGCGGCCCGCTAAGTCGGCCAACTCGATCACGAAGGCGATGCCCATGACGTGGGCGCCGATCTTCTCGATGAGTTCGCAGGCGGCGTGCATGGTGCCGCCGGTGGCGAGCAGATCGTCGACCATGAGGACTTTCGCCCCTTGGGGAACGGCGTCACGCCGGATCTCGAGCGTGCCCACGCCGTATTCGAGCTCGTAGGTGGCGGATTCCGTCGCCCCTGGGAGCTTGCCCTTCTTGCGGACGGGAATGAATCCGGCGCCCAGCCGCTCGGCAACCGCCGAACCGAAGATGAAACCGCGGGCCTCGACCGCCGCGACGTATTGTACGCCGATCCCCCAGAACGGGACGCACAGGGCGTCCACCGCCGTGGGGAAGGCCTTGGAATCCGCCAGAAGCGGCGTGATGTCACGGAACAGAATCCCTTTCTTCGGCCAGTCCGGAAATGCGCCGATGTACTTCGTTAGATCGATCTGCTGTCTTGCCATAGGGTCCATCTGCAATTGACTACCTGCTGTTTGTCGCCGCCCGGCACATCGGCCGCACAGAGTGACAAGAGGCCAACGCCGCTGCACAGGCAGATAGTAAGGGCGAAATGGAAGGCTGTAAATCCAAATCCTGGCGGCAACGCACTTGGTGTCTTGACAAAAACATTCTGTTCACGGTAGGCTATACGATAATTTGATGGAAAGGCCCCACATGCCCCTATGGAACAACATAGCGGAATTGATGGACTACTACATCCCCCCGTTGCCCTCCGTCTATTGGTTCGACGTCACCCGCGTGTGCAATCTCAAGTGCGTCATGTGCCCGCAGTCGAAGGGACTCAAGCCGTTGCGTGAGAAGATGCCCATCGACGTGTTCTGCCGCGTGATCGACGACGTCTGCGAGAACCAGCCCCTGATCAAGCTGTACCTGTCGGGCGAGCCGTTGTTCCATGAGGGGCTTTTCGAGATGATCGAGTACGCCGGGGCCAGGGGGGGGCGGACGATGATTCACACGAACGCGACGGCCCTTACGAAAGAGACCGCCGAGCGACTGCTTTCGTCGTCGTTGACCTTCCTGTCTTTCTCGTTCGATGGCTGCTCGGCGGAAGTCTACGAGCGGCTGCGTCCCCCGGCACGATTCGAACGCGTTAAGTCGAATATCGAGCAGTACCTCGCCCTGCGGCGGGAGCGGGGCAATCGGGGGCCCCGAACCACAATCGAGGTCATCCACATGGAGGACACAGCGGAGTTCCTTGACAGCTTTGTCGCCGAGTGGCGGAGCAAGGGGGCCGATGATGTGCACGTCGCTCCGTACACGACTTGGCATGGTCTGGTGGACAACCGCCGCGTCGGGACGAATGACGCTTCGTCGCGATACAAACCCTGTGCTGCTCCCTTCTCTCATGGGTGTATTCTGGCTGATGGGACCGTCGTCCCATGCTGTCTTGACGTCAACGGGCGGATGCCCATGGGAAACGTTGGAACGAGCCGGTTTCGCGATATCTGGGCCGGCAACGAGTATCGACAACTACGGCTTGAGATGCTGACGGGGACCTTTGCTCCCGGCCGTATCTGCGACCGCTGCGACAATACGGAAAGGCAGGGGACATCCCAACCATGATGATGGACCATCTCCGTAAACTCGAACACACACTCATCAACCCGATTGCGGCGACAGTCGCGCCGTACGTGTCCGCCAACGTCATTTCCGTCCTGTCCCTGTTGGCGGCGGTGGGGGCTGGAGCGGCGTTCTGGATGGGCATGCCGGTCGTCGGGGCGGTCTTGATTCTGCTAAACGGCTTCCTGGATATGCTGGACGGCTGCGTCGCCAGGGCGCGGGGCACAGTGGGCCCCTTCGGCTCCTTCGTTGACAAGATCATCGACAAATATGCCGACCTGCTCTTTTTGCTCGGCATGTTGCTCGGCGGGCTCGCCCATCCGGCGCCTGCGATCGTGGCCATGGTCGGCATTCCGCTGGCGACCTACATCAATGCGGCGGTCGAGAGCCTGACTAAGGGCGAGATGAAGTTCCAGGAGCGGCTGTCCCTGCGGTTCCTCCGGATCATCCTTCTCGTTGCGGGCGGCCTGTCCCGACAAACCCGCCTTGCAGTCTGGCTCGTGGCCGCGACCGTCGTCTACGCGGTCGTTACACGGACGATCCAGAGCCTTGTCTTTCTTCGCCGCCGCAGCAGACAGGCGGCCGAAGCGGCGGCATCCCCGTCGCAGAGCACAACGGAGCCGTCAGACTGTCTGTAGGCAAAAAGAAACCCCGCTGCCTCGATTGGATCGGACAGCGGGGTGATTGCAACAGGGGAACCGGAGTGTTCCTGCGGGACTTATCCCTTGGCCTTCTCTTCGATGGTGGCTTTGACGATCTTCAGCTCTTCCGTGGGCTTGCCCTGCGGGCTGCCTGCGGCTTCGAGCTTCTTGACGGTGTCCTGGCCCTCGACGACCTCGCCGAAGATCGTGTGCTTGCCGTCCAGCCAGGGCGTCGCCTTGAACGTGATGAAGAACTGGCTTCCGTCGGTGTTCGGTCCGGCGTTGGCCATGCTCAGCAGGTACGGTCGGTCATGTTTCACGGTCGGGCTGAACTCCCCGGCATACTGATAGCCGGGGCCGCCGGTGCCGGTGCCGAGCGGGTCGCCGCCCTGCGCCATGAAGTCCGGGATCACGCGGTGGAAGATCGTGCCGTCGTAGAATTTCTTCTCCGTCAGGAACATCGTGCTGGTGACGTGCATCGGGGCCACGTCGGGCATCAGCTTGATCTTGACGACGCCCTTGTTCGTTTCGAGGACCCAGAAGTAGTCCTTGGTCGCGTCGAATTGCCTCTGTTCGGGTTTGGTCAGTTTCACTTTCCACTCATTTTCTTTGCCGAGTTTTGCCATGTTGTCCACCTCTTGCTTGGCTCTCATTTTGGCGACGAGCTGCTGTTGAAACGCCATCATGATTGCCTTCTGTTCTTCTTCGCCGAACGGGGATGTCTGGCCGGCCAAGGTCTCGCGAATACCCCGCACGAGCAGCTCGACGTTCACGTCGACATTCTGTTTCTTCAGATTCCCGGCGATTTGCGTGCCAATGATATAACTGACTTTATCCATGTCAGTCTTGAAAACATTGGGATCGGCGGCAGCCCGGACGAGCCCGACGGGGACTGTCACGGCCAGGACACCGAGCGCCAACAATGCACGTACTTGTCTGCCAACGGTCATGTCGGATACCTCCATAAGCCTTTGTCTTGTCATTCGCAACGCGGCAAAGGCCAAAATGCTATCCCTATCAGGGAATAGCGTCAAGATGAAAAGGCCGCGTGCGAATCCCTGAGGGGACGTGTTCCGCCGATCCTCACGCCCGAGCCTTCGAGACGGCGGCCAGCCAGGTCTGGGCCATCAGGAAGGCGCCGGCCATCGTGGGATGGACGCCGTCGCCGGCCCAGTGCGCGGGCTGAGCCTTCTTCACCGCCTCGTCGAACGCCGACTGGAACGGGACGAATACGGCGTCGAAGCTCGTCGCGACCTTCTTCGCCGCGGCTCGGAAGCCGTCGAACTCCGGGAACCACTTCTCGTTCACGGCGCCGCAACGGAGCACGAAGGGCTCGCAGACTACCAGTTTCACGTCGGGCAGCTCTCGCTTCGTCCGCTCCAGGAGGGCTCGGTAATCTTTCTCGTAGATCTCGATCGTGCCGTCGTAGTGGCCGTCGAGCTTGTGCCAGATGTCGTTGACGCCGATGAGGATGCTCAGGACGTTGGGCTTCAGGGCGATGCAGTCCTTGTCCCATCGCTCGGCGAGCTGGTAGACCTTGTTGCCGCTGATGCCGCGGTTGTAGATTTTCAGGTCGGCGTCGGCCCGGTCGGCCAGCAACTGCGCCGAGATGAAACGGACGTACCCGCCGCTCAGGGCCGACGGGTCGTTGACGTTGCTCTCCCGTCCCCGGTCGCGCCCGGCGTCGGTGATCGAATCGCCCTGGAACAGGACGACGTCGCCTTTGCGGATCAGGTCGCCGCAGGTTGCGACGGACGAGCGTTTCGCGGAGTGCGAGCAGCCGGATGCGGAAACCGCCGAAAGAGTCGCCACGCCGGCGGTTGCCGCCGTCATTGTGTTGCCGAGGAACCGTCGCCGGCTCACCTTCCCATCCCTGGGATACGGATCGTTCATTTCCAGTCTCCTCAAAAATGCCATCATGCCACATCGTAGGC
>CAZDTD010000091.1:0-15025 GCA_964507995.1 uncultured Pirellulales bacterium
TGACGACGCGGCCGCGGCATCGAGGAAGGACTTGTAGCCCTCCGCTTCGAGGTCCGTCTGTGTCCAGAACCAGGCGCCGATCACCGGCGGCCGGGCTGCAACGTCGCTGTGTATCGTGTCGGACAGGCGGGAGAAATCGGAGTCGACGGAGCCGCCTGCGGTTTGGGTCGCGAAGTGGAGCAGCCCGACACACGACAAGAGGAGGAAAAAGAACAGATGCTTGATCATATCGCTATCCAAGGTTGTCCATCCAGGGATGATTCTCACTCCAGATATTTCCACGGTTTTCGGCGGCATATCAACTCCTCATTCAATGATCGCAAACCAGAAAATGCGACAGCGACTGATCCCGCAATACTGGCCAAGTTCCAGAGTGACACAAAACCACGTCTTTGAAGACCTCTGGCAAGCAAGACATGTTACCCATAGTATCGCCGCATAGTCAAAGATTCTGATGATTCCGGGGATTCCCGGAATTCCGCCGGCCCGTAGCCTCCTGCCCCCGGCGTCGCCCCCATGCCGGGAGCCCCCCGGCATCCCCCCGGCGGCAGTACCGTCTGTGGCCTTCACCGGGCAGCCCAGTTCCTATCGCGGGGGCCGAATCATGACCCAACACGGTGGCTATACGGTCTTGGAGTCGCTTAACCGTACCGGATGCCTATTTTGGGCGGGTGTCGGCCGCGATTGTGCGAAGGCAATGAGGACCGTATACTAACCTGAGAACAGGATCGACGGGCACTGCAACGCAACAGAGTCGAGAAGGAGCGATATGATGCCCTCATCGCGAAAGGAAAGGACTTCTGAGTCTTCGGTCAGCACAACGCTACTCGTGGCCATCGAGGACAAGGACGGTTGTCGAAAATCACCCTATATGCACGTCACCGTCCCGACACCATCAACCACGAATTCGGATACACCGCCGATGCACGAGGAAAGCCCTCCGTCCGAGAAGGGACAGAAGCAATCCGATGTGGGCGAAGGGTAAGCTCGACAAGGATCGGACTGGCTGGGATGGCATCGCCCCCGTTCTCCACACCCTCACGTCAGAAGGTGCAGAACATTGAAACCACCGATGGGACGCGTATTTACCACGAACTTGTGCGGCGCGCTGGTAAGGCTGGACTTCTCTTGGCAGATGCCCGACGCCGACGAGAACGCGATGGAGGCCACCGATAATGTCACGTGGGCGGCGATCTGGGAGAATTGACCTGAACGGGACAGGTGGTAGGAAGGCAGTCACTGGTTCAGGGGAACACATCTGTAAGTGTCGTTCGTCCTTTTGTTCAGCAGGTCAACCACCATTTGGGCTACTGTGTAGTCATCAGCAAAGCCGTGGACGGTGATAACATGGCTCCATCCGCCGCCAGGTGCCGAAACCACTTTCTCAATCGCCCAATCTGGCGAATGACCACACTTCTGTTCTCGAAAGAATGCGGCAACGTCGCTATCGGTCCTGGCCCCGCTGTTCCATTGGGCACATGAAGGCATCCACAAGGCCGAGAGTAGCGCAAGCAGCAGGATGCAGAATCTATGTGTCGGGTTGATGTGCATTCGTATACCTCCTGATCTTCCGATGTGGTCCTTACTTACTGGCGCATTAACATGCGAAGCGCAACACAGCCATTCGCGAGGATCGCAAGCGATCCGATAGCCCAGTGACATTCGAGAGACTGGGGACGCTGTCCCCAGACCCCTGGGATTTATCGCCTTGAGCCAGAAGCAGGATAGAGGGTGAGGCGACGCGACATCTATACCCGTCGCCCCTGCCCCTGGGCCGTGACGGCGCTCGGGTTGCTTCCCAGCAGAGCCCTATCCTCCACCACGGCAGATCGAGTGTATCCGCAATGGGAGTCGGCCGCAAGAGTTACCCGGGCGGTCGGACGTGGAAGACTTCGAAGGGATTGTGAAAGTCGAGACCCTTGCGAGGTCGGCGATTCAGGGCGTGGACGATAGCTCGCAGTTGCTCGGGGCTGACTTGCGTCAGATCGGTGCTCTTGGGCCGGTACTGCCGGAGGAGGCCATTGGTGTTTTCGTTGGTTCCGCGTTCCCAGGAATGGTAGGGATGAGCGAAGTAGATCGGCAGATCGAGCTTGCGTTCCAGTTCGATCGGACGGGCGAACTCGCGGCCGTTGTCCAGGGTCAGACTGCGGCGTTTCTCGGTGGGCAGTCTGCGAAGCGTGCGTTTCAATTGTTCCGCGACCGGCTCGGCGGCGCAGGCGTGGACCTTGCGTGCGATGACATACCGGCTGGCCCGATCCACACAGGTAACGAGGTGTCCAGCGCGTCCTTTGCCGACCACGGTGTCCCCCTCCCAATCGCCGAGCCGGGAGCGTTCGTTGGCCTCCTTCGGGCGTTCGTCGATGGACCGTTTGCCGAGGATCTGGCCCCGGCGGGCGTGGGCATATGAATGGTCCAGTGCGGCGGCGCATACGGATGAGACGGCCGACTCGGAACTGCTGAACCTCGCGTGGTGGTACAGGCAGTTCTCGGCGGAGGGCTGGCGCAAGGAACTGGCGGAGGGACTCACGGATGACGAAGTGGCGAGGATTCGGCTGCGGACGCACACAGGCAGACCGCTGGGCAGCGATGGGTTTGTGAGCAAGTCGGAGACCCTGTTGGGCAGGCGGGTCCGGCCCTTGCCGGTGGGCCGGCCAAGGAAGAGACCTGCAAGACTGAGGCGGGGCGGTCGATCCTGATTCGACTCCATGGCTCTGCGATGTCGCGAGGCGCGCACAATTGCCGGCGAGATTCCCCAAATTGCCCTTGACGAGCTTTTGTAAATCGGTTCTATTAACATCCCGCATCCAGAGGGGCTGTGTGCCGCTGGGTTGCGTCGAGATCCTGAGCGATCCGCTCGGTTCTTATGGGACTCTCTGCAAAACGGATTTTCATTCTTGGAAAGGATTGGGCAATGCGGAGCGTGAAACTGTCGACCGTCCTGATGGTTTTGGGCCTGTTCGTCGGGATGGCGTTCGTGAGTGGCTGCAATTCGCAAATGAAGGACCTGGAGAACCGTAACCGTATCCAGGCGAGCCGCATCACGGAATTGGAGAACCAGTTGCAGGCGGCCCAGTTGCAGTTGGCCCAGCTCAAGAGCCAGCTCGATGCGGCCAACGCCACGGGCGGCGTTGAGGTCGAGACGCTTCGCCAGAAGATCGCGGCCCTCGAGGAGGATATCGCCAAGAAGGAAGCGTTGATTAAGTCCATGCAGGACCGCCTGATGGGCGTCTCTGTGTTGCCGGTGGAGTTGAACGATGCGTTGGAGGAGTTCGCCAAGGGCAACGATATGGTCGAATACGACGCCAGCCGGGGTCTGGTCAAGTTCAAGAGCGACTTGCTCTTCGAGAAGGGCAGCGATGTCGTGACGGGCCAGGCCGCCGAGTCTGTACGGAAACTCGCGGAAATCCTCAACAGCGAGCAGGCCAAGCAGTTCCACATCATGGTGGCCGGACACACGGATGACATGCCAATTCAGAAGCCCGACACGAGGGTCAAGCACCCGACGAATCGGCACCTGTCCTCGCATCGGGCGATCTCCGTCGTGGAAGTCATGGAGAAGAACGGCATCGAGGCGACCCGTCTGAGCACTCGTGGTTTCGGCGAGTACCGTCCGCTGGAGCCGAACGCCGCCGGCAAGAAGGGCAATCCGAAGAATCGCCGGGTCGAGATCTACATCGTGCCCGCCGGCGCCTGATCGCCCATTATCATCATCCCCGACACAATCGAGCAGGTCTTCATGCGAAAGAACATGGAGACCTGCTCTTGTTTTTACAGGGTCGCGATGTCGTGGAGCATCTGTTGTTTGGCGTCCTCGGGCAGACGAGCCAGGCCGAAGCTGTCACCCCAGCCGTTGGTGACTCCGACTGCGGCTCGAACCTTGCGGGCGAGGTCCACCTGGGCCGGCCAGAGGGATTTGTACAGCCAGGCGCAGGGCAGCCAGGCCTTTTCGCCCAGCGCGGCCATGTAGCGGATGGGGGGCTTGCGATAGAGGTCGTTGCCGAGCAGGCGGTCGTAGCAGTGGTCGCCGGACTCGCCGTCGCCCCAGAGACAGAAGTTGGCCATCGAGCAGTCGCTGGAGAACAGCGCCTTGTCGCGGCCGAAGGACCGCACCACGGCGCGGAGCCTGCGCATCAGGTCGATGCCGCCCGGCGAGAGCGGGCCGTCGTGCTCTTTGTGATGGTCCCAACCCCAGGCGGTGAACGTCTCGTCGAGGACGATGGCGTCGGGGTTGAACAGCTCCATGATCCACTGGGCCTGCTGGACGAGATGGTCCCGCCATTGCGGCGAGGCAGGGGACATTCTCCAGGTTTTCTGGATGACGTCGGGTCCTTCCCAGCCGAAGACGGTCGGATTGCCCGCCGCGTCCACCTGGATCGAGTCCCTCATCTTCTCGAACAAGGGGGACCCTTCGTCCAGGATCGTGTAGTGCATGTAGATGGCGGGATGCACGCCTGCCCGGCGCGTGGCATCGACGCGGGCTTTGATCTTTTCGATGCTCATCGTCACCGGCCCGGCGGCGTCGTTCGGCATCGCCTTCCACTCCTTGCGGTCGGGGTGGATGAAGTCGCCGTAGGAGAGGTAGTAGCCATGCTGCGTGGCCATGCCCACGTGGAATTCGCCGAAGTGCTTCAGGTCGAGATCGAAGCCGCCGCCGCGGGGGCCGTCCGCTTCGACCGAGGAGAGGAAATCGAAGTAGTGGACGCGGACCTCGCGAGGCCATGCGAGGGCCGGGAAATCCTCGCGGTGGCCGAATCGATGGAATGCCTTCCATGCCTCGGCGGCGTCGCCGTGGTGCAGGAGCAGGTACGCTTTGAAAACCTGAGACTGGCCGGGTTCGAGGCGGACCCGTCGGCCGATCCGCCACGCCTGGGAGGACGGACCCTGCAACGCCTGGAACAGAACCGGTTCCACCGACGACCCGAACAACGCGACGTGGCACGGTCCGTCGTCGGCGAAAATATCCACCACCGGCGCCAGCAGTGCCGCGCGGGTGACGGATTGGCGTGGATCGCTCGCCTGTGGTTCGAGATAGTGGGCCAGGAACCCGTCCGTCCCGACGCTTGTGAGGCAATCCTTCTGTCGGCGTCTCTTGTCGTCGTCGGAGTCTCGCAATCCCGCCGCAGTGACCGGCACATAGACCTGTTGATCGCCCGCATTGGCGCAGGGACGCACACCGGTCAGGAAGCCGCAAAAGACCTCGCACGCCCGGTCGCTGCGGGATCGCAGCGTCAGCGTGGCCTCCAGAAGATCCTCGGTTCTGCCGCCGGACGAGGATCGAAGCTGATGGCCTGCGGAGACTCTGACCGGCCCGCAGTCTGTCTGCGGCCGACTGTTGCCCAGCAGGACCTCTCGGCCGAGTTTGCCTTCTTCGATCACCTGGCAGAAGCCGTCGCACAAGCCGACGCCTTCCTCTGGCATCAGCAGGGGCCGGCCGTCGAGGGCAATGCCTTCGAACAGGCCGGACTTTGTGTGGCGTCGCCAGCGAATTCCCCCACCGGCTTGTCCGGTGGAGACACATCCCGTGCCGAGGGCGGCGCCACAGAGGGTTGCTGTGCCCATCGAGATGAACTCACGTCAATTCATATGGTCCCTCAATCCACCTTCTCGCAAATGACGTTGATCACGTCGAAGGCCTGTCCCTGCGACTTCTCGTTCTTGCCGACGATCTTGAACATCAGGTGGTTCGTGCCCTCGGCCAGTTCGAGTGTCCCCATCTCGACGCCCAGGGTTCGCTCCCTGGCCTCGGCGTAGAAATCCACCCTCGGCCCGGCGGGCGCTTCGTCCCTGGATAACTGTACCTGTCCCTGGGCCGGTCCTTTGACCGTATCGACGCTGATCCTGTAGACGCCAGCCGTCGGAATCTCGCACGCGAAGCTGACGAAGTGATTGCCGAACACGTCGCCGCCTTGCGTCTGCAGCGAAAGGAACTGGATGTCCCGATCGCCGATCTTCTCGCGGCCTTTCACCAGCGATGCGCTCTGATACGAGAAGGCGTGGATCGCGATGTTCCACCACGCGGCGAACACAATTCGCTTGAGATCGACCACGCTACGCAGCTCGGCCTTGGGCAAGGAGATGTCACAGGTTGGCCGGTCCTGCGAGTACAGGAACGTCACGCTGCAATAGTCGTTGACCAGATCGTTGCCGGTCGGGGCGTGCTCGATGGTCTGGAGAATGCTCTTGCGATAGGCGTAGGCGTCGCCGAGGAAGAGCCGATACGCGCCGGTCCTACCCAGGTGCTTCTTGTAGTCCAGGCAGCCGCTCAGCGGGAGCGACCTTCTCGATTCCCATCGGCCGGCCACGTCGTACCAGCCGCCGTTGTAGAAATCCTCCGAGCCCGTGCCGTGGACGACGAGTTCGCCGTCGATGGTGGTCTGGTCGTCGCCTTCGAAGAAGTAGGTGTTGCCCGATTCGAGTCCCTGGGACTGCTGGATGCACGCGACGATGTGTCCGCGTCCCTCGGTCTCGACGAAGGTGAAGGGCTTGCCCCGGGTCGTTGGATTCTCCCGTTGCCAGAGCGAGTAGAACCTGCCCTCGTTGGGCTGCCTGCCCACGGGGACGAACAGCACCTCCGCCTGGAGGGCGACGTTTCGGTCCAACCCGGGTTCCGCGTACAGCTCGATCCTCGCCGACTTGTCGAATGGCATCGGGAAGTAGCAGTAGTCCACGTCGTCGGCCGTGCCGACCAGCAGCGACTTCATCGCGGGCTGGCCCCAGGCGTAGCCGAAGAAGTCGCCCGCCGGGACCGCAATCGCCGGCTCTTTGTCTTCGTCCCAGTATGCCCGCAGAACGATGTCGCGATTCTTCCCGACGAGCGCATCCGCAGGCGACAGGCGAATCCCCACGATCCGGCCGGGCCGCTTCGCCTTGAAGATCGTGACGGCTTTGCCCGCTTCGAGGCGCACCGTGGACGCGGCGGTTTTGACCTTCCCGCCCTCGGGAACGAGATAGGAGCTGATGTCCTTGCCTGCCGAGCGGAACAACTCTTTGGCCTTCTCGATTCGGCCCTGTTGCTCGGCGCTCGGCTCCGTGGTGAAGCTCTCGATCTTCATTCCCTTCGGATAGGTCGCGTAGTTGATCTGGTAGAACTGCGTCTGTTCGGCCCGGATCATCACCTTGCAGGATTTCTCGTAGGGCAGCGGGACGTAGCTGTAGAATCCGCCGACGCCGAACCCGACCAGGGGCTGCGGGAACCCAGGGCAGTTGCCGAGGAACAGATCGCGATACGTCACCCGGACCCTCGGCTGGGTCTCGCCGTCGAAGTAGAACTCCAGCATGTCGTCGGTCGGCGTGGGCGTCCAGATCCGGTAGATGACTCCCGGCCCCTCCAGGTCGGCCAGCACGAGCCCGCCTTCTTCCTTCCGCACGAACGAGTACTGCCCGCCGAAACCGTCGTTGTTGCCGCCGGTGCGGTCGTAACTGGAGATCGATGCGACCTTCGTCGATTCCAGCAACGTGGGGAGGCGATCCAGTCGGTACAGATCCTGGATGCCGGGCGTCCACTCGTCCTCGGCGAAGAGTTGCACTGCGGCCGCAAACAACACCAGCGACGCGATCAACGAGACACGGATTGGACTGGATGGCCGGCTGCTTCCCATATCTATACCCTTTCGTGCGAATCGATGCGTTTGTGGATATCGTGACATCGCAAGACTGCGAACGATCGGGATTCTAACGCATCCCGGTTTCTCTGGCAACTACAGCCCAAGGTGGTGCGTGATACGCACCCTACAGGTCATGCGGCTCTTGTAGGGTGCGTACTACGCACCTTCCCACTGCTTCAAGCTCAGGATGACAGCCTCTCACATGCACACCTCATCACACAGGCCCCGGCAGGAATGGGTTGCAACGGCTCGTCCGGTAGGGCACAATAGGTCCGCGTCCCGCGCCGGTCTCGGGATTGTGGATCGTGTCTTCTGGGTCGAGGATAGTGAGGGTTCCTTTATGCTGACAGCGTGTTCTCGTCCGATGGTTCACCGAGTGCTCTGTTCCGTAGTGCTGGCGGTCGGTCTGTTCGTCTCGCGGGACGCTCCCGCCGTCGCCCAAGGCGGTCCCCTGGCGGACAGCATCGACCTGCGTCCCGCTTTCGAGAAGTGGCAACTGGATCGCCGAATCCAGGGCAAACGCAATATGTGCTCGGTTTTCACCGTGGCCGGCGCCCTGGAATACGCGATCTCGAGCGGGACGGATCGTCCGACGCGACTGAGCGTCGAGTTCCTCAACTGGGCCTCGAACCAGGCGGCCCATGACGCCGACGACGGCAGCTTCTTCTCCGACCTCTGGAAAGGATTCGTCGTCTACGGCGCGTGTCCCGAGCGGGACATGCCGTACCAGGAGCAGTTCGATCCCGCCCGCTCGCCAGGCGAAGACGCCAGGGATCGCGCCAGGCAACTGCTCGACGCGGGTTTGCGCGTGCACTGGATCAAGCCGTGGGACCCGAACACGGGACTCGACGAGGCACAGGTCGTCGCGATCAAGCGGGTCCTCAACCGGCAATGGCCCGTCTGCGGCGGATTCCGCTGGCCCAAGAAGATCCAGTGGAAGGACGATGTCCTCGGGATGGCCCCGCCGGAAGGGGTCTTCGATGGGCACAGCGTCCTGCTCGTCGGCTACCGCGACGACTCCCAGCAGCCGGGCGGCGGCATGTTCCTCTTTCGCAACTCGAACAACGATGGTCGCGACGGCTGGATGACCTACGAGTACGCCCGCGCGTACATGAACGACGCGATGTGGATCGACTGCGGGGAAGATCGCCCGGTGGGCGTTGGCGATCTGCTCGGCCCGCTCGGCGCATGGCCCGAAGGACGGAGCCGCCGGGTGTCGAGCAATCAGCAGCCCTGGCACACCGAGAACCTCGACATGACCTGGCTGATGCCGGGCGAGTCGATCAACATGCCGATCCTGGACGGGCCGGGCGTCATCACGCACATCTGGATGACCAGCCACGCCGGCTGGGTAGGGGAGTTGAACGCTCTCGTGCTGCGGATCTACTATGACGACGCGAAGGAGCCCGGCGTCGAGGTCCCGCTCGGCGATTTCTTTGCAGTCGGACATGGCAAGCCCGCATCGGTCGAGAGCATCCCGGTCCAGGTCTCGCCCACCGGCTCGCTGAGCTGCTTCTGGCGGATGCCGTTCCGCGCCAGCGCGAGGATCGTCGTGACCAACGACAACCCCGACCGCTCCACAGGCCTGTACTGGCAGGTGGACTGGATGCAGCTCGACGACTGGCCGTCGGGTACGCCGTACTTCTACGCACGCTATCGCCAGGAGTACCCGGCCCTCGCAGGCGACGACTACCTGCTGGCCGATCTGACCGGCAGCGGCTGGTACGTCGGCACGGTGATGTCCGTCACGCTGGGCCAGAGCGGCTGGTTCGGCGAGGGCGATGACTTCTTCTACATCGACGGCGAGAAGGTCCCCAGCCTCCAGGGCACCGGCAGCGAGGACTACTTCAACGACGCCTGGGGCTTCCGCGTCCGGACGGGACCCTGGTTCGGACAGCCCCGCTGGCAGGACTACGTCCCCGGCGACAGCGGCGTCTGCTATCGCTGGCACCTGCTCGACCCCGTCCGGTTCAGCAAGTCGCTCAAGGTCGCCATCGAGCATCGCGGCAACTTCGACGAATCGGAGGACGGGTTCTTCCTCGAACGACCCGACTTCTTCAGCAGCGTCGCCTACTGGTACCAGGTCGGAGAGCCGAAGAGCACGTTCGCTTCGCTGCCCGCCTGGCGCGAGCGACGCGTCCCCTGGGAGCAACACCATTTCGTGAAGGCCTTCCGCCATGCCCAGACCTCGGGCAAGGCCAGAGTCCAGGTGCAGACGCAGGGCTTCTTCGGCGCTCGGCCTGTCCTGCTGTGGCCCAACGACGAAGCAGGGGCCTCGCTCACTGTGCCCTTCGAATTGTCCCAGGATGGTCGCTTTGCGGTGCGTCTGACCGCAGCCGGCGGTCCGGCTAACGGCGCATACGATATCGACCTGGACGGTAAGAAGGTGCTCACCGCCGATTTCCGAGCATCCGAGGAAAACGAGATGGACCTCGTGCTCGGGATTCACGAGCTGAGCCAGGGTGGTCACACGATCTCGTTCCGCGTCGTCGGCGACGCCGGACGGGTCGGTCCGCTGGGCGTGGAGGTCCTGCGATTCTTGAAGTTGCCGCCCGAGGTCCAGCGGATCGAGAAGACGCATCACGAGGCCCACTTCATCCGCTTAGGCATCGGCCGGGCCCTCTACGCCTATCGCCTGGCGTTCGATGCATTGCCCGATTCGCTCGAGACGCTGGTCGAGAAGGGCTTCATGCTCGAGCGGTATCTCCGCGACGAGAACAACCTGCCGCTCAAGGCCTGGCGCGAGGGCGACTCGATGGTCGTCGAGAGCCTGGGCAAAGACCGCTGGAAGCACAGTTGGAAGGGCCTCGACGCCCGACGCTGACTCGTTCGTAGTGACGCCGTCAGCTCGACTTCTGCCGTTTGGGAGGGGGCAGGCGGTTTGGGTGAGTTGGTCGAGCATGCAGTTTCTGAGCCTCGGGGACCGGTTTTTGAACATCCTTTGCAGGTTAGGCGTCCTCGCCCGACCCACGGAGATGGCCAAGATGGTTCCATGGATATCCGTGGCCATCTTGGACGCGGGACGACGTGCAAGTTGCGGTGGCATCGGTCCGATAGATATAATGGCAGATGTTCTTTGTGTTTGTGGTGTGCAACGATGCGAACACCGATTCATATGGTGAAAGCAGATCGACGCCGAACTCGGGAGGAGCCGCATGAACATGTCCGATAAAAGCAAGTGGGTCGTGATGGCCGCGTTTCTGATCGTGTTGGCTGTTGTGTTCTCGGCAGGAGCGGCCCAGGAGGGGACCGCTGGGACTTCTGGAGAACGGAGCGTCGCAGCGGCGGTCCGTCTGCCCGCCGAGCGACCTTCGCTGCGACCAAGCTTCGTTGCGGGCGAGGTGATCGTGAAGCTCAAGAGCACTGGAAACGCCGGCATCACGGCCCAGTCAGAGGATGCGGCGGTCCGTGCGGACCAGGCGAGCCTGTTTCGCTTGCAGTCGAAGTACGGAGTCGAGAGCCGGGGGCCCGTGTTTCGCCGGGTTCACGAGCAGTTGCGCCAGGGCAGGCTGAGCATCGCGTCGGGCGAAGATGCACTGCGGTCGCAGGAACTGCTGCGGGTCTACGTACTCCAGACCGAGCGGGACGTGCAGGCAGCGTGCGCCGAACTGAAGGCCGATCCCGCGGTCGAGCACGCCCAGCCGAACTACATCTACTATCCGTGCCGGAGTCCGAACGATCCGGAGTTTCCCGACCAGTACGCCCACCAGCTCATTCAGATGGAAGATGCCTGGGACCTCTCGACGGGCAGCAAGGACATCGTGGTCGCGATCATCGGGACAGGCGCCGACGTGAACCATCCGGACCTCAAGGACAATATCTGGGTCAATCCAGGCGAGATCGCGGGCAATAAGATCGACGACGACGGCAATGGCTTCGTCGACGATGTCTATGGCTGGAACTTCGAGGCGGCCGACGGGAGCATGGAACCGCAGGACAGTCATGAGACGCAGGTTGCCGGGGTCATCGGCGGCGTCGGCAACAACGGCAAGGGTGTCACCGGCGTCAACTGGCAGTGCAGCATCATGGTGTTGCAGTTGAGCCTGGATTACAAATCCAGTGAGGTGGCCGGCGCGCTGGACTACGCGGCGGCCAACGGAGCCCGGATTGTGAACATGAGCTTTGGCGGCGATGTGTTCGGCCCGGAAGGCGACCGGGTCGTCAACACGGCCATCGACAACGCCTATGAACGGGGCGTGCTCCTGGTCGCCAGCGCGGGCAACTCCAACACGAGTCGAGTGAACTTCCCGGCGGGTTATCCCAATGTGCTGGCCGTCGCCTCCACCAATGGCGAGGACGTCAAGACCGGTCACAGCACGTTCGGGACCTGGGTGGACATCGCCGCGCCGGGCACCGACATTGTCACGACCACGCTGGACGACGAGTACGTCGCCACGGCGGGGACCTCGTTCTCCGCTCCGTACGTGGCCGCAGTTGCAGCCCTGCTCTTTTCGCATCACCCGGACCTGACGAGCATCGAAGCCCGCGCGATTCTGGAGAACACGATTGATCCAGTCTACTATGGAGACGTGGACCCGAACCAGGGCTATATCGGGACCGGACGCGTGAATGCGTACAAGGCCCTGTTGGCGGCCGACGAGCCTCAACCCCTCAGCGAGATCTTCGTGCCCCTGGCGAACCAGGTGTACGCCGACGACGGCAACGCGATCGAATTGTGCGTCTTCGCGTACGGCGACACGTATCGACTCGATTATCGCATCTATGGCAGCGCCGATTGGACGCCGATTTCCGCAGGCGACGCGCCGACGGATCCGAACGCTCTGCTCTACGTCTCCCTGCCCGATCCGGGCGTGGGGACCTACGAGCTGCGAATTCGCGTGACGCGGGGCGGCCGGACGCACACCGACTACAGGCTCTTCAGCGTCACCGACGCGGTCGAACAGGCCCACTGGCCAACGTTCCAGGACGCGACTCCGGAGGAGTTGTACTTCATCTACTACATGAGTAGTCCGATCTGCATGGATGTTGATGGCGACGGTGGAACCGAGATTGTCCATTCCCTCGTTGATTACAGCGGTTACTCGGGCGACTCGACGGTGAACATCTGGACCGCCGACGGGAAGTCCCTGTCAAACTGGCCGGTCGATTTGGGAAACGCCTGGGCAACCGGCCTCGCGGTCGGGGACATCGACGGCGACGGCGACTACGAGGTCGTCGTGGGCTGTGAGTATGAAGGCGAGGTGTACGCCTATCACATCGACACGGGCGAAATGGTCGAGGGCGAGTGGCCCGCCTGGGTCGGTGGCTGGTACGGATACATCACCGCCGGTCCCGTTCTGGCCGATCTTGACGGCGACGGAGACAGCGAGGTCATCGTGGCCTTGGATTATGAATCCAGCAGCACCGACGGCCTGATCGCGCTGCAGGGCGACGGTTCTTACCTGTGGGCCCGACGCTACACGTCGGAAGGGCCGATGAGCGCCGCGGACCTGGATCGCGATGGCGACGTGGAGATCGGCATCAGCGGCTACGGTCCCGGTCTGAGCAAGCTCTATACATTCATTCTCGATTCCCAGGGCCAGCAGGTCGCCCGATGGCGGGGCGGCAGTCCCAAGGGAACGGTCTTTGCCGATCTTGAAGGCGACGGCAAGACCGAGATGGTGTTCTGCACCGAGGAAGAAGTGATGGCCGTCCGCGCCGACGGGACTACGGTCTGGAAGACGAAGGCCGATGACTCGCTGGACTCCGCCGGCGGGATCTGCGTCGGCGACCTCGACGGCGACGGCCTGAGCGAGGTCTATGTCGACGCGCTTGTCGAAAGCGACGAGTACGTCTTCACCCGCGTGTACGCGTTCGATCACCAGGGCAAGCTGTTGACCGATGCGGGCTGGCCGAAGTCGATCATGGGCACCCCCGTGCGGTGCATTCCGCTGATTGCGGACATCGATGGCGACGGGCTCAAAGAACTCCTCGTCGCGCCGGGAGGCGAACCGTTCATGGCGTGGGAACCCGACGGCTCGGTTACTCCGGGATTTCCTCTGCTGCATTTGGCGGCTGATGCCGAAGTGAGTCCTGCGGTGGCCGATCTCGACGCGGATGGCGACATTGAGATCCTGGTCGCTGCCGACGATTATCGGTTCCACGTGCTGGATCTTCCAGGTTCGTACGCGCCCGAGTTGGTCGATTGGGGCCAGGCGCATCACGATGCGCAGAACTCCGGCTGGACGACGCCGGCGCCCCAGTTGGATGCAGTTACGGTTCCCGCCGAGGTTCGGCCTGGGGAGCGGGTCGAGATTCATGTCGCCGCCTCGAATCCGGCGAACCTGCCTCTGCGATGGTCCGTCGGCAACCTGCCCAACGGGGCCTGGTACGATTCCGAGAAGCTTACCCTGTACTGGAAGCCGACGGCTGATCAGGCGTTCGCCACCTTCAGGCTTTCGTTCCTGGTCACCGACGGCGTGCGGCAATTCATTCGGGACACATCGGTGACGGTTGTGCCCGACGCGATCTATTATGCGAGCATGGACGCCGATCCGAACTGGACGCTGGACGAAGGCTGGACCTGGGGCGACCCGAACGGCCACGGCTCCTGGAACGGCGACCCGAACACGGCCCGCACGGGCGACAGCGTCATTGGCTACGTCCTCGACGGCGACTACGCCGACAGCCTGACCGAGACGCGATACGCCACGACCGGGCCGATTGATTGCACCGGCTTCAAGGGCATCCGCCTGAGCTTCTGGCGCTGGCTCGGGGTCGAGGCGCCCTACGACTACGCCTGCGTCCAGGTCTCAAACGACGGCGCGACCTGGACCGACCTCTGGACGACCGGCCTGTCGCACATCTCGGACAGCGCCTGGCAGTACATGGAGTACGCGGTCCCGGCCCAGATCGGCGACGGCCAATCGACGCTGTATTTCCGCTGGGGCATGGGTCCGACGGACGACTGGGTCACAGCCCCCGGCTGGAACCTCGACGACGTGCAGGTAACCGGACAGGCGATTTGAGATTTGCGATCTACTATTTACGATTTGCGGATCGCATGAGCGTCGCAGTGTCCACGGCGATGTAGGGTGTGCCATGCACACCATTGCCTCCGAGCATAGATGATGTCGTTGTCGTGTGAGTGTGCGGTTGGCGGTGTGCAGGACACACCCTGCGCGCCAGCTCCGCACACGGACACACTCAACGGAACGTAAGCGTATAGGGTACGCCCGATGGAAGAGAAGAGCACAAACCCCAAGATTCCGAACAGAACATCCGATGGGCGATCGCGTTTCTTTTTTTTGGATTTCGGCCCTTTGAATTTGTTTCGGATTGGGTGCTTCGGATTTCATATTTGTCGATGCGTCACGCCCGCCAGGGGCGAGCGCGGTTCTGACAGGTGGCCACGACGTTCTTCGTGATGATCGCGTTCTCGCGGATCTGGAAGTCGAACATGCCGACGCAGATGAAATCGG
>CAZDTD010000092.1:0-14737 GCA_964507995.1 uncultured Pirellulales bacterium
ATCTGCGGGGCCTGCAAACCGGGACCCCGGTCGATACGCCGGTCTGGCGCGTGCCACGGAAGGACCCGGTGCGGAAGTTCCGGGAGATCGAGGTACCCGCCTCTGCGGTCGCCAAGGACGGCTACCTCGCGGTTGCCTACGGGAATCCGCCCTTGAACAGCACGGTGGTCCTATTTCCGGTCGAGGATGGCCTGGAAGTGTTGTACAAGGCCGACAGTTTCCTGGGCAACTACGTGCGAGGCGCTCTGCTGATTCTGTGTCGGCTCGTGTTCCTGGCCTGTCTGGGCGTGATGGCGGCCAGTTTCCTGTCGTTCCCGGTGGCGATCCTGTTCTGCCTGGTGATCTTCGTCACGGGCGCCACGAGCGGTGGAATCATCGAGTCATTCGGATACATGGGCAAGAACGTCAGCCTGGTCTACCGGTACACGATCGAAGGGATTATTCATCTGTTGCCGCAGTTCGACAAGTTCAGCCCGACGCAGTTTCTGATCCCAGCCCGGTTGATCCCCTGGAGCTTGATCGGCAAGGTGGTGCTCGTCATGGTCTGTCTCAAGGCGGCGTTGTTGCTGGCTCTGGCACTGATCATCTTCAGCTTCCGGGAACTGGCGAAAGTCGTGGTGTAGAAGGAATGAATTGGAATCCTGTCAAACCGTTACGGTTTGAGAAGGAAAAATCGAGAAACAGATTTTTCCTTCCCAAAGTAGGCCTAATCCTCCAGTTTGCAGGATTTCGCAACGGATAATGCGTACGCGTGACATCGTCATCTTGTTAGTCTGTGGTATCACGGCAGCGGCCTCCCTGTACGCGGCCGGGGCGCAGCTCGACTACATCAACGGCCAGCGGGAAAAGATGAAGATCGTCATCAACCCCGCGTTGGAGAACGCGCCGCCATCGCTGGCGTTTGCGACCGTCGCGATGGGGGCTTTCCGCGGTCTGATCGTGGACATTCTCTGGATGCGGGCCGACAAGTTGAAGGAAGAAGGGCAGTTCTTCGACGCCCGTCAGCTCGCGGAGTGGATCACGACGCTGCAGCCGCGATTTGGCGCGGTCTGGGAATTCCATGCCTGGAACATGGCCTACAACATCTCGGTGACGATCCCTGCTTCGCAGCCCGAGCAACGTTGGCGATGGGTTAAAAACGGCTACGAATTGCTGCGGGACAAGGGCATTCCGCTGAACCCGAAATCCATCCAGCTCTATCGCGAGCTGGGTCGGATTTTCCAGCACAAGATGGGCGGCGTCTCCGACGATGCGCACGAGTATTACAAGCTCCAGTTCGCCGAGGAGATCTCGTCCGTGCTGGGCTCGTCGGACAACGGCTTGAGTGCGAACGACAACAGGTACCTGGAGGCACTGATTGCGGCGCCGAAGGAATGGATCGAGATCCGCAGCGACGCGGATGTTGCCGCGTTCGTCCAGACGTTGCAGGCGGCCGATGAGGATTTTGCTTCCGAGGCCGATTTCGTTCGCAACTATCTGTCCCTGCGTCAGAACCCGCAGCGGTTCAAGCCCGCCGCCGGCGAGGCGATTGCGGCGTACCAGGAGACGGCGGCCCTCAAAAAGTTCGACCTGTTCGCCAAGGCGTACCAGTTGCGGCACGTCTGGAAGATGGACCCGGCCCTGATGCTGCGGGTCGGTCAGATGCACGGCCCCATCGATTTCGGCGATCCAAACACGCATTATTCCATGGACTGGCGCCACCCGGATTGCCATGCCATCTACTGGGCCGTCAAGGCGCTCGACGTCGCGATCCAGGAGAAGGACCGGGACATCACGTCCCATGAAGCCAACACGGACATGATCGTGTTGCACAGCCTGCAGAATCTCTTCCGCTACGGCGAGATCCTGATCACCGAGCGTCCGCCCGATCCGAACACCGGGGCCCCGACCGGCAAGGATCTCTTCTTGAGCCCCGACTTGAGGATGTTCGATTCGTACAACAAGGCGGCCCTCGCGGTGCTGGAGAAATACCAGGACGATCGCGGCCGTCTTTCGGCGCGCCGGAACGGCCATCGGAACATGCTCAAGAACGCGGTCCTGACGTTCTATCAGGCGGGTCTGCGGAAGGAGGCGCAGAAGATCCTGGAGGAGTTGCGGGCGCGGTATCCCGATTATCCCGAGTTCCTCGTCCCGCTCGATCAATACGCCGTCAAGCGGATGAAGGATGAACTCGAAAGCATCGGTGTCCACGATGCGACCGAGCAGGTCACGGCGCTGCTGGTCAACGCATATCGCCTGCTGGCCCTGCACGATGACGACGGTGCGGCGGGCAACGACCAACTGGCCCAGAAAATCTGGAAAATGTACAACGACGAATACGGCGACACGGAGAGGATTGCCCTGTTGCCCATGGATCGGTTAAGATACAACGCGATAGGCCGGTTTCTTCTCAGCAACGCCTACCCACTGTATATTCGAGAGGCCTTGTGGGAACGCATCCAGCGGGAACAGCCGGACCTGGTCAAGCGGCTGGAGCAGGTCGCTGAGCAGTTGCAGCGAGAGCAGCAGCAACTGCCGGGAACGTAGACACAGTGACAACGACGCGCTGGCACGTCCGCGCGGGGGAGCCGCAAGGTCCGCCGCGTTCCGACATGTCCGCGCGTCGGTATTTTTAAGGATCGTACTTCGAGCATGGATGAGGGGCTTCTACAGCGTCTTACACCGTCCCAGAGGCAGGCTGTATGTCATCGCGAGGGGCCATTGCTGGTCCTCGCAGGCCCTGGCAGTGGAAAGACTCGCGTCATCACCCACCGGATCGCGGCGCTGATCGATTCCGGGGTCAAGCCGTACAACATCTGCGCGATCACCTTTACGAACAAAGCCGCCGAGGAAATGCGGCAGCGGGCCTCCTCGCTCGGCGCCTCCGGCGGCGCGTGCATCAGCACGTTCCACTCCTTGTGCGTGCGGATTCTGCGTCGCTACGCGGATGCGGCGGGCATCGGACGCAACTTCAGTATCTACGATGCCGCCGACCAGACCCGTTGTGTCAAAGAGGCGCTCGGCGACTGCAACCTCGACGCGGCTGCTTTCCCAGCCGGTCGGATGCTCGAAGCGATCTCGACGCTCAAGAACAAGCTCATCGATCCGGAGGCCTTCAAGGAGCAGGCAATTGATTACTTTTCGCAGGCTCTCGTGAAGGTGTATGCCCGCTACCAGAAGCTCCTGACCGACCGCAACGGGCTCGATTTCGACGACCTGCTCATGAAGGTGGCCCTGTTGCTGGAGACCGACGACAAGGTCTGCGGCGAGCTGGCCGACCGGTTCCGATACCTGTTGATCGACGAGTACCAGGACACGAACCACGCGCAGTACCGGCTCGCCAAGGCCATCGCGATGCACCATCGCAACATCTGCGCCACAGGCGACCCGGACCAGTCCATCTATCGCTGGCGGGGCGCGGATATCCAGAACATCCTGGCGTTCGAAAAGGACTGGCCCGAGGCGGTGACCATCCGCCTGGAGGAGAACTTCCGCAGCGCCGCCTGCATCCTTCGCGCGGCGGACCGGCTCATCGCCTGTAACAAGAACCGCAAGGCCAAAAGCCTGATTCCCACGCTCACGCACAAGGGCGAGTTCTCGGTCCTGTGTCACCCGGATGAGGCGGCGGAGGCCGACGCGGTGGGCCGCAAGGTGCAGGAGCTGATCGCCTCCGGCGTTTCCGGCCGCGGCATCGCGATCTTCTATCGCGTCAACTCGCTGAGCCGCGCCCTGGAAGAGGCCCTCATCCGGCACAGGATTCCCTACCAGGTCGTGCGGGGCGTCGAATTCTACAATCGCAAGGAGGTTCGTGACGTCCTGGCCTATTTGAAGGTCCTCGTCAATCCGGCCGACGAGATCGCGCTGTTGCGGATCATCAACACGCCGGCCCGTGGGATCGGCAAGGTTACCATCGAAAAGACCCAGGAGTACGCTGCTCGCTGCGGCATCCCGCTGTTCGACGCCCTCAGAAACGCCGGCGGAATCAACGGCTTGGGCGATTCCGTCAAGGCCAAGCTGCTCGACTTTGCGAGGATGATGGAGGGCTTTGCCAGGGAGGCGGAAGGAAAGGTCGCTCCGCTGATGGAGAAAGTGTTCGCCGATTCCGGCATGGAACGGTCGTACAAAGCGGCCGGCGCCGACGGCGAGACGGCCACCGAGAACATCGAGGAGTTGATCAGCACCGCGGCCGTCTACGACAAGCAGACCGAGAACCCCTCGCTGGTGGATTACCTCCAGCAGATCGCTCTGTTTAGCGACGCCGACGCGTACGACGCCGCCGGTGAACGGGTCGCCCTGATGACGATGCACGCGGCCAAAGGACTCGAATTCGACCACGTCTTCATCATCGCTGTCGAGCACGGCATCCTCCCGCACGAGCGGGCCAACAACAGCCACGAGGAGTTGGAGGAGGAACGTCGGCTCTTCTTCGTGGGCATGACGCGGGCGAAGACCAATCTCTACGTCAGTTACGCTCAGTACCGGACGTTCCGCGGCCAGTTCCTGCGAACGATTCCGTCGCAATTCCTCTACGAGGTTGGCCCCGGCCTGATGCAGGAGCCGCTCGTCCATGATGAACGTACCCAGCCGCGGGTCGTTGAGCCCGTTCGGCGGGCCACGCCCATTGTGGCAGCTCCAAGCAAGCCGGCGCCATACTCTCCAGGCGAACTCGTCAGGCATAAGACCTTCGGCCTCGGGCGCATCAAGAAATTCGTGGACATGGGCGCCAACAGCGTTGTGACGATCAGCTTCAATAGTGGACAGACCAAATCGCTGCTGCTACAATACGCCGACCTCACGAAGATGTAGATCAAGGTCGATATCCGGGCCACTATTGAAGGGGCAGGTCATGTCCGATCAGGTCAATCGCAGGGAGTTCTTGCAGATCACAGCGGGCGGCGTGGCGTGTTGGGCCGGGGCAGGATTTTTTGCGAGCGGCGCCCGGGCGGCGGGCTCCCAGCTCATCAGTCCCGGTTGTCGGAGGAGCAAAGTTCAGGTCGCCCGTATCTACATGGGCACGGCGGGGGGATTGTGGCCCAAGCCGAAGCTGAGCTTTCAGGACGAGATCCGCGTCTACGAGGCCCAGTTCGCCCAGTTCGGCGCCGAGATGGCGGACGTCGATTTCGTCGTCGACGAGATTGTGACCTCGGCGGATGCAGTCAACCGGATCAAGCCGAGACTCCAGAACGTCGACGGGATTCTCGTCATTCACCTGAGCATGGGAACCGGCGCCATCCTGAACGAGATCCTGAGCGCAGGCAAACCGACGGCGTTGTTCGCGCTGCCCTATTCCGGGCACGAGTGGGTGGGTTTCGGTGGTCTGCAGAAGCAGCCGATCGGGGCGAAACTGGAGTGCTTCTTGACGAGCGACTATTCCCAACTCGCGACTGCGATTCGCCCCTTCCGGGCCATTCACCACGCCCGGGAGGCCAAAATCCTCAACGTGACGACGCGATCCTTCCAGGATTACGCCGACCGGATGAAGGCCAAGTTCGGCACCGAGATGAAGCAGGTCGATCTGGACACCGTGGTGCAAGCGTACGAAGCCATCGACGACCGGGACGCGGAGGCCGAGACCGAGCGGTGGATGAAGGGGGCCCAGGATGTGATCGAGCCCTCGCGCAAGGAGGTCTTTAAGTCCTGCAAGCTGGCCTTGGCCTTTGAGAATATGCTGGCTGCGGAAGACGCCACCGTCCTGACGGTGGATTGTTACGGCACGATGTGGGATAAGACGATCAAGCTGCCGGCCTATCCATGCATCGGGTTCTGCCGGCTCAACGACCTGGGGCTGGGCGGGATTTGCGAATCGGACCTGCGATGCGCTATGACGCACATCATCCTCCAGGGTCTGACGGGTAAGCCGGGCTTCATCAGCGACCCGACGGTCGATGAATCGACCGGCAGCATTATCCTGGCCCACTGCTTAGGTTCGAGCAGGATGGACGGCCCGAGCGGACCGCAGGCGCCATATAAGATCCGCAACGTCATGGAGCGTCAGGAGGGCGTCACGCCGCAGGTCGAGATGCGAATCGGCCAGCCAGTCACGCAGGCCATCCTCGTCGGGGACGATACGATGCTCCAGTTCACTGGGCAGATCATCGACGCCCCGGTCGGCGTCGAGCACGACAGGGGCTGTCGCACCAAGATCACCGTGAAGGTGGACGGCGACATCACCACGCTCTGGAAGAACTGGTCGCAGGGCCTCCATCGACAGACCGTGTACGGGAACATTCGCAAGGAGCTCGGCCAGTTCTGCCGGTACACCGGGATCAAACTGATCGACGAAGCGGCCGCGAATACGCACTTGGCCTGAGAGAGAGGACCCAACTATGAACTATGCGGTAATCATGGCGGGCGGCACCGGCAAGCGGCTCTGGCCGTTGAGTCGCCAGAAGCGTCCGAAGCAGGTTCTGAAGCTTCTGGACGGTCAGACACTCCTGAATCGGTGCTTCGAGCGGCTGTGTCCGATCTTCGACGTGCGCAACGTCCTCGTCCTGACGAACGCCGGGTACGTCGATGTGGTTCGGGAGAACCTCCACGGCCTGCCTGTGAACAATGTGATTGCCGAGCCGGTCGTCCGCGACACGGCCAGCGCGATCGGACTGGCTGCCAGTATCCTGGCGAAGTACGATCCGGAGGCGGTGATGGCGATTCTGACCGCCGATCAGCTCCTGGAACCGCCGGAGAAGCTTCAGCAGGCGCTGACCGACGCGTTCGAGTTCATTGCCGGTGCGCCGGATGCGCTCGTCACCTTCGGCATCAAACCGACTTTTCCCTGCACGCAGCTCGGGTACATCAAGTGCTCCGGTTCGCGAAGGTGCCCTCGGTGCAAGAATGTCGTCTACTCGGTGGATGCGTTCAAAGAGAAGCCCGATCCCGACACGGCCTCGCGGTACGTTCAGAGCGGCGAGTATTTCTGGAACTCAGGCATGTTCGTCTGGCGGGCCAAGACCATCCTGGCCAACCTGGATCGATTCCTGCCTTCGGCGGGCGAGCCGCTGCGCAAGATTGCGCTGGCCTGGGATTCTCCGGTTCAGGACAAGACCCTCCAGGAGTGGTTCCCGAAGCTGCCCAAGATCAGCATCGACTACGCGGTCATGGAGAAGGCCGACCAGGTTTACGCCATCCAGCTCGATTGCCGGTGGCTCGACTTGGGCTCGTTCGCGGCCCTCGCGGACATCATCCAGTCGGACGAGAACAACAACGTCGTCGTCGCTGAGACCAGCGAGTTGCTGGACTGTCGGGACAGCATCGTCGTGACGGAGGACAAGCACCATCTCATCGCGGCGATCGGATTGGACAACGTGATTATCGCGCACACGCCGGATGCGACGTTGGTCTGCCATGTCAGTCAGACCGAGCGGCTCAAGAGCCTGCTCGATCAGATCGAGAAGCATGGCCGGACGAAATTCCTGTAACAAAGCGGGCGACGGGATGAGATATCTGGCTATCGACTACGGAACGAAAAGGACGGGGCTGGCCGTGTGCGACGCCGGCGAGACCATCGCTTCGCCTCTGGCTGTCGTGCAGGGTCGCAAGGAGCTGATCGAGAGAGTCAAACGGGTCGTTGCCTCCGAGGATATTGGGGCCATCGTCGTGGGTCTGCCTCTGAATATGGACGGCACCGAGGGGCCCCAGGCCAAGCTGGTCCTTGCCTTTGCCAAAGAACTCGGCCGGCAGATTCCGATTCCCATCTACCTCCAGGACGAGCGGCTCAGCAGCTTCGAGGCGGAGCACAAACTGAATGATATCGGCCTGACCCGGGGCAAGAAACGCGAGCGGCTGGACGCCCTGGCCGCGGCGGACATCCTCCAGATGTTCCTGGATGAGAAAACCGGTCGGTAGGGGCCGACCGTCCTTTTTTTGACCGGGCCAGGAAAAGACTTGCCAACTCTACCTGCAATCGTTTAGATTACACAATTCTTATTCTGCGTATTGAAAAGCTCAAGTAGGGCCAAGACAAGAAGGGTTGACTGACAGTATGCTGACACAAGAGGATAAAGGGACCATTATCGGGGACTACAAGGTACACGAGGGGGATACGGGCTCGCCGGAAGTGCAGATTGCCTTGCTGACCAAGCGAATCAACGATCTTACCGAGCACCTTAAGGAGCATCCCAAAGATCACTCCTCCCGCCGCGGTCTGCTCAAGATGGTTGGCACCCGCTCGTCGCTGCTCAAGTACGTCCGAGATCGAGACGTGAAACGCTATCAGACGATCATCACGCGCCTTGGTTTGCGCAAGTAGCCGCGCGTGGTTTCGCCGGCACGGAGTCGGCGCCTTGTTGGGGTCTGTGCGTTCGGGGCTGGTGGCGGGAGAACGATCTGGTGGTGTGTTTGTTTGTAAGCCATTGAAGGAATTGAAGTTATGGCAGGTGTTTATACCGTATCAAGGGAGATCGGCGGCCGAACGCTGAAGATTGAGACCGGCAAAGTGGCCAAGCAGGCCGACGGTGCCGTTCTGGTTACATATGGGGAGACCATCGTGCTGGTGGCAGCAGTGGTCGCTCCGCCGAGGTCGGACGATATCGATTTCTTCCCGTTGAGCGTCGACTACCGTGAAAGAACGAGTGCGGCCGGGAAGTTCCCCGGCGGCTTTATCAAACGCGAGGGAAGGCCGAGCACGAAGGAAATCCTGACGGCCCGGAACATCGACAGGCCGCTGCGTCCGCTGTTTCCGGATGGGTACTTCCAGGAAGTGCAGATCATGGCGACGGTGCTCAGCGCCGACCGCGAAAATGACCCCGACGTCCCGGCGATGATCGGAGCCAGCGCCGCGTTGTGCATCAGCAAGATCCCGTTCCAGGGACCACTCGGCGCCTGTCGGGTCGGCCGGGTCGATGGCGAATTCGTCGTCAACCCGACGCATAAGCAGCTCGAAACCAGCGACCTGAGCATGTTGATCGCAGGCCGGAAGGAAGCCATCAACATGATCGAAGTCGGCGCCAAGGAGCTGCCCGAAGACGTGATCGCCGCTGGCGTCAGCAAGGCGCATGAGGTCATTCAAGAGGTCATTGCGATGATCGCGGAGCTTCAGGCCGCCGTGGGTGTGGAGAAGGAACTGCCCCTCGTCGAGCTGGACGCCGATCTCTATGGCAAGGTCAAGGCCCAGATCTACGACAAGCTCGTCTCGCTGAAGACTATTCACGGCAAGCAGGAACGCAACAACAGCGTCAATGCGTTGTTCGACGAGGTCCGCACGCAATACAAAGAGGCGGCCGAAGCCGCCGGTCCTGGGGGACCGAAGGCGAATATGACCATGCTCAATCGCGTCCTGATGACGCTCGAAGAGCAGGTCGTTCGCAAGATGATTCTGGAGGGGTCGCGACCGGATGGTCGGAGCGACACGGAGATTCGTCCGATCTCCTGCGAGGTCGGGATTCTCCCGAGAACCCACGGTTCCGCGCTGTTCACCCGCGGGGAGACGCAGGCTTTGGTCAGCGTCACGCTGGGCACGATTCGCGACGCCCAGATCATCGACGGTTTGCTCGATGAGTACGCCCAGAGCTTTACGTATCATTACAACTTCCCGCCGTACGCGGTGGGCGAGGTCAAGCCGATTCGCGGGCCGGGCCGCAGGGAGATCGGGCATGGGGCCCTCGCCGAGCGAGCCCTCGAATATGTCCGCCCGGCGGAAGAGGACTTCGCCTACACGATCCGCATCGTCTCCGATATCACGGAATCCAATGGGTCCAGTTCGATGGCCTCCGTTTGCGGCGGCTCGCTGGCCTTGATGGATGCCGGCGCCCCGATCCTCGGGGCGGTGGCCGGCATTTCGGTTGGCTTGGTGACCGGCGAAGGCGGGCAGTATAAGCTGATCACCGACATCCTTGGCGAAGAAGATCATTTCGGCGACATGGACTTCAAGGTTGCTGGCACGACGAAAGGGATCACCGGCATTCAGCTTGACATCAAGGCTATGGGCCTTCCGCACAACATCATGGTGGAAGCCTTGGATCGCGCGAAGAACGCCCGCGGGCAGATCCTCGACATTATGAACCGCGTCATCGACAAGCCTCGTGAGACGCTGAGCAAGTACGCGCCGAAGCTGATCACGATGGAGATCGATCCGGAGTTCATCGGCAAGGTCATCGGACCGGCGGGCAAGATGATCAAGAGCCTCCAGGAGCAGACGGACACCACGATCGAGATCGAAGAGGACGGCACCATCTACATCAGTTGCCTCGACGGCGACGGTTACCTCAAGGCCAAGGAGATGATTGAAGCGATGACCCAGCCGCCGGAGATCGGCCGGCTCTACAAAGAAGCCAAGGTCGTCTCGGTGAAGGACTTCGGCTGCTTCGTGGAGATCGTGCCCGGCGTCGAGGGGCTCTGCCACGTCAGCGAGTTGAGCGAAGGGTATATCAAGCACGTGGAAGAGGTCTGCAAGGTTGGCGACGTGATTCCGGTCAAGCTGATCCTGATCGACGATCAGGGACGCCTGAAGCTTTCTCGCAAGGCCGCGCTGGCGGAACTGGGCATCAAAGAAGAAGTCAAACCCCGTCCGGCGGGAGAAGAGCGGCCGAGAGACCGCGATCGAGAACGAAGGCCGAAGCCGTCTGGAAGAGACCGCCGAGGGGATCGCCGGGATCGGTCCGATCGCTAAAACCGAATATGGGCAGCATGGTGGAAACTCGCAAGTGCATGGCTCTGGGGTATCGAGCCATGCACTTGTTGTTTGAGCCGTGAGCGTTGAGGGACACGGACACCAGGGGAGTGCACCACGTGTGAAGAAGGTTTGGCGTCGAGTACGTGTGAAGTTGCGCAGGGTCCGTGCGGCCGCCGTAGCGAGGGTCTGCGGGGCAGGCTGCAACCGCGAGAGGACTTCCGCCGGGGCGTCCAGTCACGATGAGGAACTGACGAGACTCACCGGCGAGCTGGCGCACGAGGTCAAGAACCCGCTGTCCACGATCAAGGTCAACCTCAAGCTCGCGGAGGAGGCCCTGCAGGACGTCGATCTGAGCGATCCGGGTCGGGTATTGTGGGATCAGTGTCGCCAGAAACTCGCGGGCGCGTCCCGCAAGATCGAGATCGTGCAAAAGGAAACGGACCGGCTCGAACAGATCGTGGAGGCCTTCCTGAAATATGTCCGACACCCCGAACTGCAACTGGAGACGGTGGACCTGAACGAACTGGTCGGGGACATGGTCGATTTCTACTCGCCGCAGGCGTACACCCACTCGCTCACGGTCCGGCAGGGGTTGTTCCACTCGCCGTTGGTGTGCCGGGTGGATGCGGGGGCCCTGAAACAGGTCCTGCTGAACCTGTTCATCAATGCGCAGCAGGCCATGAGCGCCGGTGGAGAACTGATGATCCACACGACGCGTCGGGGACAGTACGCGGTCATCCACGTGAACGACACGGGATGCGGCATCCCGCCGGAAATGCTCGCGACGCTGTTTCGACCGTATCATTCGTCGCGCTCGGGCGGCACGGGATTGGGCCTGGCGACCGCCAAGAAGATCATCGAGGCGCACAAGGGACGCATCTCCGTGCACAGCGAACAGGGCAAGGGGACGTCGTTCACGATCGAACTGCCTCTGGCCGAGAGCGACGAATCGTTGGAGGAGTGAAGGTCCGAAAACAAATGTCTTGCGGAATCCTGCGAGGGCGATACGATGACAGGGCGTGTCCGCCATCAGGGACGCGTCTGTTACTGGATGGGTAAAGAGTCACGGCAAGGAAGGGAATGACCAATGGCGAGTATCGAACGAAGCATAGTCGGCGATCTGATCAATTTCCGTGGGATGGTCTACGCGCCGTTGAACGAGAGCGGAGTGGTTTTCCTGTTCTCCAAGATGGCGGAAGATTTGAACATGTACGTCGAGGAAATTCGGCCGGAACCGCCGGACGGGATCGTGCGACGCTTCACCGGAAAAGGATGGGAGCGGCTCCGCGTGGAATTCGAGTACCGTTCGAGCGATTTCAAGCAACACGGCGGCGAGCCCGACCGATGCGATCTGCTTATCTGCTGGGAACACGATTGGGCCGGCTGCCCGGTCGAAGTGATCGAACTGCGGGACCGCATCCGGGAGATGGAAAACTGGCCGATCCGCAGGCCCGATGAGCCGGTTGGCGGCGAGGAAGGCGAGGACCTCGACGTCTGGTTCGATACCCACGGCGTGCAGGACCGCATCCGCGGCCTGTTCCAGTCTCTTGCGGACCATGTGAAATCCGTCGACGAACAGTGTTTCTACCGGGTTGGCAAGACCGCCATCAGTTTCTACAGTCCCGAGCGGACGTTTATCCACGTACACCCGCGTCAGAACAAGCTGCGTCTGACGCTCTTCACCGGCGGCGACGCCCTCGAAGGCGTCGAGCCCATCGGACGCAAGAGCACCGGCCAGAAGTGGGGATCCGCCAATGTCGAGGATCAGGACCAGTTGCTGGAGGTCCTGCCGGCGGTCGAGGAATCCCACAAGCGGATCAACGCCGCGATCAAGCGGAACGAGCGGACGAGCTTGCAGGCCAAAACGGACGATGCGGAGGAAGAATCCGAGTCTTGAAGAACGCCTGCTGGTGACGGACGGGTACTGAGGCTGGTCAACGAGTGACGGTGGGTTCCCCAGTGTCTGCGCGTTGGCGGATCGCGTCTACGTCGAGGTCCTCGATGTAGCGGACGAGGTTCTGCCAGCCGCTGTAGAAGCGAAATCCGCCCTGGGTCATCTCGGCGAGGGCCTGTTCCTTGTCCCAACCCTGCATGACGATTCGGTAGACCGCGACCATCAGGCCGGTGCGGTCCGCGCCTCGCCGGCAGTGCACGAAGGCTGGCAGGCGGCTCTCGTCGGTCACGATCTGCAGGAATCGAACGACGTCGTCGTCACCGGCGTGCCAGGCCACCATGGGGATATGCTCGCCGGTCGGGCCTGTCGCATCGAGGAGGTCCCGGTCGGTGTCCGAGGATCGCAGGTTGATGACCGTTTTGATTCCCATCGCCTGCAATTGTTTGATGCCTTCGGCGGTGGGCTGTGCCCCTCGATAGAGATCGTCCGAGACCTTGTGCAGGTTGGGCAGACCTGGACAAGTCAATGGCTCGGCCCACCGGCTCGACGTGGGATTGCTCGTCTGGCGGGTGTTGTTGTTTGTCCCCAGGGGCAAAACTGCAGTGTGACTGCACCCGCAAAGGCTTGCCCCTGCGACGACGAGGCAAGTCAGCAGAGTAGTTGTCAGTCGGCGATTCGATGTTATCTGATGCATACGAATGGATGCTACTCCTGGATTGGGGGGACCTTCTTGTGTCTGGAGCCGGTCGTCAGGATCAGGATCTGCTTGCCTACGCTCCGGCAGATGCGCGCGAATGTGAACTTGATCGGCGTCAGTCGCGGCATCACGAAATCAGGGCAGGGCGTCGTCGGCATCGCATCGCCAACCACCTCGATCTGCGTCAGGTCCGTGCAGCCGAAACCGATTTCCTTCGCGGTTCGGATGATGGGGACCGTCTCGGGCGCCATGCCGATCAGGCCGCAGCAGACCCGCTCGCAGGCGATCGGTTCCGTGCCTGCGACGAGCCAGCCCAGCGGCCTGCTCTGGCCGTGAATCGGGCCCTGGCCCTCCATGGCGACGATCCCGTCGATGATCGTCAGGACCGGCGCCAGACGCTTGTAGATTTCGATCAGCATCGTGCAGAACTCGGTCGTGTCGTCGCCCTTGCGGAAGTGCCAGAGGGCTTTGTGCTTGCCGCTGACGCAACCGAACATGTTCTTGACGGCGAAGGTGGCCGTCAGTTGCTGGTGGGCTTTGAGCTTGGGCAGGTTGATGATCGCGTCTGCGTCGAGCGCTGCGGAACTGAGGCCCACCCTCGGGCCGTCGCATCCGAGCCTGACCTTCCGGGGGCGGTCCAGTTGCCGGATGGGAACGCCGAGTTTCTGTAGTGGCTCCGTTAATTCCAACGCACGGGCACAGGCGGCTGCGTTCGCCCAGGAGGGCGAGTCGGCGACGAACGGTCGGGCTCCGCAGTCTTTCAGCAGACGGGCCACCTCGATGATCACCGCCGGATGGGTCTGGGCGGCGCTGTGATGGTGTGAATGGGGGGTGATGAAATTCGGTTTGACGAGCACCGAATCGCCCGGCTTGACGAATGTTGCGATGCCTCCGAGCAGATCGATCTGTCGGTGGATCGCCTGTGCAACTTGGGCGGGATCGTAGTTTTCACAGCGGACGAGGGCGACTTTCGTGGATGGCATCTCGGTCAATCGTTGATGGCCGTGCAGATCAGGACGTACAGACGCACGGCGGGTTTGATCTGCGGAGGCGTACGTTTGTTCGGGTTGAAGAACAGGGTTCCCTCCGGTTTGCAGAAGAACAGGCCTCCGAGCGTTTGACGTTCGCCGGTGTACTTATCCGGCCCGATCACGACCAGGTCGCCCGGTGCCATCTGGACGGCGAATGCAGCCGGCGCGAAGTAAAACTCCTTCTCGCGGGCTTTGGCCTCCAACGAGGCGATCGTGCTTGTGGTCGGGAACGTATACGTCGGATAGCCGATGATCTTGTGGACGCCGCGGGCCCAGGGGATTGGCTCGGGGCGGATGCGCAATGCGAGAACGCCCGCTCCCACGTGGGCAGTCTGCTTCAGAAGATTGTTGCCCACATACGTGATGTCCCTCGGGAACGACAGTTCCGCCACAGGCAAATCTGTTCTCTCGTTGATTACTAAGGCCATGGAGTTGGTGGCCACCTTGACGGCTCCGGCGTCCGCGAGCAGCGACTGGATTTGCGACCAGACCTCGGTGCGGCCGTATCGCATTCGGAATCCGTTCTCGGT
>CAZDTD010000093.1:0-14583 GCA_964507995.1 uncultured Pirellulales bacterium
GTTCGCAGGGGTTGTAGGGTGGGTTCTCAACCCACGCGTCAAAGAGTCCGAAACCGCGAAACACGCGAAGAGGACGGGTAGGGTGCGTATCACGCACCGCTCTATCTCCTACAGTTCGGGAATCCCTCTCGCGCCGTGCCAAATCCTCGCGATTTCAATGATCCGCTCTTGATGCTTGACTCGGTATACAATTCTGCACGGCCTGCGAATGACTTCGCGGATAGTCGGATCGTCAAACTCCGGGACAACCCGGCCGGATTCGGGAAAATCAGCCAACTGCTGAACCACCCGGAATACCTGTCTCACGAACCGTCCGGCCGCGACCGGGCGGGACTCCGCAATGTAGGCCGCGAGTTCCCTCAGGTCGAGACGGGCGGAAGGAGCCCAGATCAGTTCCCAAGCCATTCCGAGAACTCCTCCCGCACCTGGCCATGGGGGATACCCTGGCCCTCGTCCAATTCGCGAAGGCCTTTGCGAACGCCAACGATGAAGTTGATTCGCTCTTGAATATCCTCCCACGATACGTTCTCGGGGAGTTGCTCAATCGTCTTCAACGCGATTTCCTTGGTCGTCATCGGCA
The DNA here is from genome assembly GCA_964507995.1 of uncultured Pirellulales bacterium. Taxonomy (GTDB): domain Bacteria; phylum Planctomycetota; class Phycisphaerae; order Sedimentisphaerales; family Anaerobacaceae; genus PLanc-01. Next base: position 581 of record CAZDTD010000093.1, read on the forward strand.
CGATCTCCTACCATACTGTGCCCCTATTATACCATGCCGAGCCGCCGCACGTCCCGCGAATCCCGTTCATCCGCAGATTAACGCCGATTTCGCAGATGAGATATTGCTCGGGGAGTAGAGACGTATATGCGTGAAAGCGTGAATGCGACCAGAAGGCCACCGCGAAAGCGGGTCCAAATCCCCCAACGCTTCTGCGCTTGCTCGCTTCAACGCTCCAACGCGGCGTCCCGCCGCCACTCCGACGCTTCACGCACGACGAGTGCCCCAACAACCTCATCGCGTGTGTGAAATATGTAGGTTTGACCCCCTTCCCCCGGTCGCACAAGAAACTGCGATAACCACAGAGGACGCAGAGGTTCGCAGGGATTGTAGGGTGGGTTCTCAACCCACGCGTCAAAGAGTCCGAAACCACGAAATACGCGAGACTTGCAGGGTGCGTACCATGCACCATTTCGGCTCACGGGCTGTGCTTCAACGGTAGTCGGGTAACGCGGATTCGTTTCTTATCCACGACACAGATCGATCCGGCCAGGGTCTCCGGCATGTCGAGCAGGAATCTCATGCAGCGAACTCGATGACTTCCTCATCGGCGAGCATTGCGGCGTAGTTCAATGCCTCCTGGATATCCTCCGCCTCCAGATAAGGATAAGCCTTCAATATGGCCTCGGGAGTTTCGCCGGCCGCCAGCAATCCGAGCAGCCGGGACACCGGGAACCGCAGCCCGCGAATCGCGGGTTTGCCCCCGCAGATCTTGGGGTCTACCGTTATGCGTTGAAACGTCATCGGAACGATCTCCTACTATACTCTGCCTCCATTATACCATGCCGAGCCATCGTCAACCATGCCGATTTCGCAGATGAAGCCCTGCTCGGGAAGTGGGTGCGTATATGCGTGAACGCGTAGATGCGCTAAAAAAGCGTCCGCGGCGGAGCCGCTCCATGCATTCCGAACGCTTATACGCTTCCACGCACCAACGCTTCAACGCGGCGTCCCGCCGCTCCAGCCCGCTTCCCGCACGACGAGTACCTCAACAACCTCTTCACGTTTGTGAAATGTGTAGGTCCGACCCCCTTCCTCCCCCATTTGTCCTCCATCCCATCACCATCTATCTATCTGTCGAAAACATATTGAGGGCCATCTGTCAGAATCCACTCAAGGTCTTGCGAGACAACAACCCCGATATCGTCTACCCCGCGAAAGCCTATCAAACAGTGTCCCTGCGAACGTGTCGTCACGGATAGGCACTCTTGCAGCATACCATTCTGGTTCTGCACCTGCATGCCGCGGACCTTGCCTGCCCCGCGGTTCTGATAGTTCGGGTGTACCTTGCCATCGCAGGGACCTGGTTCCGTCTTTTCGGATATCACCACCAAACCAACGCGAGGATCTTGCGCTGGCAGAGATCGGAAAAACTCGGGCGAATACGCACTCTCCAAGCCGTGATGTGGAGCCACGAGAATTGAACAGCCAGCATTGACCCATTTTCGGAAGGTTTCCGCTGAAGCCGACTGCTTGGCGAATCTCTCTGCAAAACCATCGCCAACGAGACGGTTTTCACAGCCAATGCTGAGTGATTTGCTCATGCCCGACGGCATCATATCGCCTGGGAAGAGGATCGAGTTGCCATTGAACCAGAAATAGGCCATGATACTGACGTTGTTAGCATAGTCCCCCTTAGGTAGACCATTTCCTTTCTCCCTTAGTTCGTCTTCCAAGGGTTTGCACTGGGGTGGTGGGAGGTAGAAGAGCCCATACGCAAAATGAGGTATTTCGCTTGCGGGGGCGAATGCCTGCAGTGGCAGACGCCGCTTGGCATATGCATCGCGATAGGCTTCCTCCAAGTCGCCACTTCCGTCCGGGTTGCTGACGAGCTCCCAATCCAGTCTCTCATCAGGGTAGCCCTGAGGGGAAGTCTTGTCGTGAGGACACGTCCAGAAACATGGATGAAGTGCGTTTGCTCGTTTGATCTGAAGAAAGTGGTCCACATGCGGATGACTGATAACCACCTGGGCTAATCGCGTCTCGTCAAAGTCACCGAGAGCCTGCTCCCTACAGGTAGGAAGAAGATACTCTTCTATACCATCAATGACTTCATCGCCACCGCCACAATCGATCAGTATCCCATCGCGAGATGGCGTCCTAATGAAAGCGCAATTCCCACGCCCGACATTGAATATCCATGCAAGGAGGTACTGTTTCTTCGTCCATTCTGTATCCGCTCCGCCGTATCTATTCATTCCTGCCATTTCCAATTATGCTAATCGCTACCATGAGTATCCTTCTTGCTCCTTCGCGCGGTTCTATCTGTGCTCCCTTGGACTTCCGACCCAACAAGAAAAGCACCCACAATGTGTTGCTTGAAGTACTTCAAGAACCTCAGGTAGTGATAGAAGAACGCCAATGCGCCGACCAAGGCAACTCCTGCATATAGCGCAAATATGCAGGACCCGGACAAAAGCCAATTCACCGCCTCCCACGCCGCATAGAGCATGAGTACAAACGTGACATGGCGGGCCATGCCGTAAAACGCGAGAAACACAAATGCAGTCTGATACACCACAGGTGCAGTCGCTTCGGCGTAGCACACACACAACCTGAAGTCGCTCGAACCCAATGGGAAGCCGAATATGCCTTCGAACCTGGCGGATAGCGATTGATACGCATCCCGGCTCGTGATGGCCTCAAGCGCCTGATAGTTTCTGAACAGGGACAGTCTATGTACCGGTTTGTCAATCACGAGGGAACTGATGGCCGAAATCAAGTGGCCGAGAAGGTATGCGAGTACAAGGAGCAGAGCGACTTCTGTCGTCGAAAGTGACTTCAGCGCGCTGATCGCGTAACTCCAACCTTGTCCAACACTGTGTCCATAGGCTACGACAAATGAAATCCCGCCGACCACTCCGGCCATCAGGTATCCAAATACATCGTAGATCGTGGTCTTTATTTCCATGTTGATACGAGCGAATACCCTGCCGGTAGTGATCACTCAACTAGATCAACGATAGAAGTGGCACTCTGCAATAGGTTCCCCACGAGGCTCTTCGCTAAACGGCTGCAAACCGACGAAGACCTTAAGCCGCCAAATCCCGCTCGGGAATAACGGGGGAATAACGGGGGAATAACGGGGGAATAACGGGGACAGCCACCTATTATCGCCTTCCTCTATCTTCTTCGCTGCTGCCTCCCGCAATCCCGGCCACAGAATCGCTTACAGTTCCAACCTCAAACCAGCCTGTCGCACTTCAATCCCGGATGCTCCTCAAAGAAAACAGAGGTATTATGATGGAGATGAGCCGGAATGGCAAGGGGAAAAAGGTAGGAATTCGGCTTTTTGTGGAGGCGTGGGAGCGTGCGAGCGTTGATGCGTTGCGGCGGACCGGAATACGATCTAACCGCCGAGGTCGCAGAGGTCGCCTTAGCATACGTATTTGTACGTAGTCAATGCGTCAGACGGTGCGAATCTGCGATGGAATTCCGGGGACACCATACTTAATTGTCTCCGCTGTCGTCTTCGCTCGCGCTTTCCGCGAGTGTACGGCCACAGAATCGCTCTGAATCCCGAAGTCTCCAGCCTCGAACCATTTGTCGCACTTCAATCCCGGATGCCCATCACAGAAAACAGAGGTATTATGATGGAGATTGGCTGGAAGGTCAAGAAGAAAAAGGTAGGAATTCCGCTTTTTGTGGAAGCGTGGGAGCGTAGAAGGGTGGATGCGTTGCGGTCGGGGGCCGCGTGGTTCGTGACCCATGACTCGTTCTGAATCTGCGGAAATCGGCGTTAATCAGCGGATCATATGTCTTCTCCGTGCCCTCAGTGTCTCTGTGGTTGATCTGGAGAGCGGAAAACTACGTAGAAATACGTATGGATTTGTGTTCACCACGGAGGCACAGAGTTCACAGAGAAGACACTTAAATTCTGGAATATCAAGATGTTACCTCTCGGTGTCCTCTGTGTCTCTGTGGTTAGATGCGTTCCTTTGCCGCCGGATGGTCTGGGTATTCTTCCGGAAAATTCAGGTTCGCGTATTCTCCCCACTGTTCCCAGGCGGCCTTATCGTGGGCTCGGGCGGAGGGGTTTAACCGCGGAGGTCGCAGAGTACGCGGGGTATACTTCATCAGAATCCGTGCAGAATTACCCTCTGTGTCCCTCTGCGTCCTCTGTGGTTAAGCTGTTTTTATGTGGTCGTCTTGCAGCGGGGTGGTCGGGATAGTCTTCCGGGAAATTGAGGCAGGCGTATTCTCCCCATTGGGCCCAGGCGGCCTTGTCGTGGGCTCGGGCGGCTTCTTCCTCGATCTCGAAGAGGCCGAGATTGCGGGATTTGCCTTTGTGCTTGATATAGGACACCCACTTCTTTCGCCTTCGACAGTAGGTGACGCCGAGGTATTGGGAAGTGGGGGTTCGTGACCCGTGGCCCGTGCCCCGCTTGCGGCGGTTGGCGTTGTTTTGCTCTATCGTGCAGTTCCGCAAGTTTTGCCGGCGGTTGTCCAGGCCGTCGTGGTTGATGTGATCGCAGATCAGGTGTCTCGGCGTGTCCATGATCTGGCGGTGCATTTGGATCCGCTTTGTCCGGCCTCGCTCCTGGATGTGCCTGACCGCATAACAGCGGTCCTTTCCGGTCTTGCAGCACCAGCGGAACTGCGCGAGCCAGATGTAGTCCTCGGGATCGACCTTGGCGAAGCGGTCCTGGGTGAGCGGGAGCCGACAATACGGGCCGTAGGCGTCCTCGTACACCGGCAGGGCCGGTGATTGATTATGGATAATGGATGATTGATGATTGATGATTGGGGGCGGAGGCCGCGTCGCGGCGGGACTGGTTGTCGATTTCATGCTGCGGGTCGGGGGTCTCGGCGAAGGCGCCGCAGTAGTCAGTTGGGCGGACGCGGGGCCAGCGGGCCTCGCCGGTCTCGGGGTTCAACTCCGGCGGGCCTTTGACGCAGCACAACGCTTCGCCGATCTCGCGGCGGAAGCAGCATTGGCTGCATTGTCTTGCGGCCCCTTTCTCGCACATTTTCGACTTTCCGAGGGGCGAGAAAAAAACACGTCCCTCTACCCTTGCTCGATGTTGCACGAATTTGTCGAAAAAACCGCGTTTGGCGAGGGGCGAAAATCGCGATAAGTTCAATTGTCACAAGGAGTAAAAAAAATCTCGCGCGAGGGGTGTTTTGGGTTTTGAGATGTTGCACGAATTCTGCTATTCCTACTACAGATCAGGGGTTTAACCGCAGGGGTCGCGGAGGCACGCGGAGTCGAGAGCTGAATTCAACCTTTGAAGGCATCCTCTCACACAAAGCCACGGAGCCACAGAGATCAGAATCGTGGTTCCTTCGTGCCTTTGTGTCTTTGTGTGAAGCTGCACCGGCGGGGGCTGAAAAACCCGGCTTGGGGGGTGTGTTGCTTCCACCTGCGTGGTAGAATAGATGTGGTGCCCGTCGCGCGTTGGGCACGGAGGTGCATTCGATGCAATCTCCTTATCCGGAACGAGTTCGAAGCATCGTCAGGTGGGTGGGCGGACGGGGTCTGCCTTGGTCTCGCCGGCCGGGGCGGCGGTTCGGCTGGATGGGGGTCCTCTGTTGCGCCATCGTGCTGTCGCTCGCTGTCGTCTCCTGGGGGCGGGCGGGGGCAGAGGACGAGGGTTTTGTCGGACTTCCAGAGCCGCAGCGGGTCAACCCCATCGATGAGATCGAGGCCGCGCTGCACCGCTACGGCCGGGTCTTTCTCTACATCGGCTTAGGAATGTCAGGCCTGCTCGTTTTGAAGATCGTCGCGCCGGTGCAGATCTACTATGGGTTCCAGGAATGGCGGCTCAAACGGGCCGTCTGGGGCGTCGACGAACTGCTCAAGAGAATCGGGAAGGAAGCGGAGGCGAACAACGACACGCCGAAGGAGAAGGACAACGCCACCGCGGAGACCGGCGTCCTGGCGGGCATGCTGGAGATGGCCGAGTTCGAGCAGGCGGAGCAGGTGCCGCCTTACGTACTCACCGTCAACGACCTGATGCTGGACAACATGGCCGTAACGCTCCGCAAGCTCTGGCACTTCTCGGACGGCAGCGCCGAGAAGTACCAGGGCAACATGTTCACGGTCCTTCACGGCATCCAGACGATCACCGAGCAAAGCGAGGAGGCGGGCGTCCCCTCCGGGCTGGCGGTGGACATCCGCGAGTACTTCAAGGACGAGCACCGGCGCAAGACCTGGCGAAAGGTGCTCGGCCGATGGTCGAAGAAGGGCAAGCACCGGGAGACGGCCGACGCATTCCTGACGTTCATGCGAAAGATCGAAGAGGGCCGGGCCTTGTCCACTCCCCAGGCCCCCGTCGTCTTGTTGGACGACACGACCGTCGCGATCGCGCCGGACGCACCGGACATTCCCGAGGTTTTGAACGAGGACACGCTGCCACTCGTCCAGAAGACGGCCGAGGAAGAGGCCCGCGATCTCTGTGACCTCGTGTGCAGCGGCAAGCCGGTCCGGAAGGACAAGGCCTGGCAATTCGAACTGGTGCGCAGGCAGCAACAGATGCACACGCGGGAGACGGCGCAACAGATGCTCGGCGTCTTCCTGAAGTGCGAGCGGAAGGCGATGGAGGAGATCACGAAGAGCAAGATGCTGCCCTGCCGAACGTGGGGACACATCCTGCACCTGCTGGGCGTGGAGGATACCGACCAGCTCCGCAAACGGGTCGAAGACGGACTGCTCACCACGCAGGAGATTGCGATCCTGGAGAAGGCGTTTCTCCAGACGTTCGCCCGCCGGGAGGCATTGGAGCGGCTATACAGCCAGGGACAGGAACCCAAAACCCAACAGGCCCCTTCCGGCTCAGCGGCTCAGGCCGGGTTGTTGATCGACGTGCACGTCCCGGAGATCCGGCGCGAGGCGCTGGCCATGATCCGCGTGTCTCGCCAGACGGAATCGGGCCGGTTCGACACCGCGACCGAGGCCCTCAACGAAGAGGAGACGCCGCGAAACAACCAGGTCTTGAAGTTGATCGAGCACTACACGAAATAGTCCTCTCATCTATCCACGTCCAATTCATAGGCTCCGAGATCGGCAGATACCCCGGACACTCGTGGTTTTCCTTGCGCATCGGTGGTGGTTCCCAGACGCAGAGCCGCATCGTTGGCAGCATCAATACACGGTGAATCCGGCAGTAACCGCAAATCGTCATCCAGGGTCCCAACGACTGTGTCCGAACCGGCGATATTGGCAAACAGCGGATCCAGACCGAAGATGCCCTCGCCGGCAGACAAGCTGGTCGAACCTTGTACACAACAGTAGTCCAGCGCCGGCACTGGGTCGCCGTCGGCCTGGGCCCATTGGTCGTGCTCGTATCCATACTGACGACTGTTGCCCCAGAGAATGCTGTTGACGGCTGTGGTTGTGCCCAACGAGTTGAAAACCGCCCCCCCTCTCCAGAGTCCTTCGTTCGCCACCAGAGTGCAATTGATCAACGTCACGCCCGTCCCTTCGTTGTACAATCCGCCGCCGCAGTCGCCGGCCGTGTTGGCTGTGAAGATGCAGTTGACAAGCGTGACATCGCATCCCCCGTTATAGATTGCGCCGCCATCGCCAACAGCGGTGTTCCGCAGGAACGTGCAGTTCCGGATTTGGGACCCTCCCCAGGAGTTGTACAACCCGGCCCCCCTGTCGCATGGGTCGGCCCCATTCGCACAACCGTCGCTGATCGTGCAACCATCCAGGACGGAGGTCTTGCCGGTCCCACTGGCGGTCACAACGTGGTATGAATTATCAGTGGCCTCCCCCGGCGCACCGATCTCTCCGCTGAGAATACTCCTGTACACTGCGGGGTTTCGCCGCGACCGGTCTCCTCCCTCGGGGGGGTATCCGCCATAAATGGCTACACCGTCCTTAAGCTGGAAACTCGCGGTTCGATTTCCCTTCGGTATGCCGTCGCCCAGGTCCGGCCGGTACAGCCCTTCTGCGACCAAGATGCTGTCGCCGGCAACAGCTTGGGTCAACGCGTCCTGCAGATAGACGAAGGCGTCCACCCAGCTCGTTCCATCTGCCGCTCCGGTCGCCGCCGCATCCACATACCAGATTCGCCCCGCCGGCGTGGAAATCCGAAACACAGAATCACTGGTATCGAAAATCTCCGCGTCCTGTGTCGAACTGACCCGGATCAGGCAGTCGTCGGAGTTGACCGACGGGACCTCCCAAACCCACGCGCCGTCCGCCGCACGCTGCTGGGAGAGCTGCATCCACGTTGCTCCGCCATCGATAGACAGCTCGATGTTGACGCGATCCATCTCGCCCTGGATTTGCCATGAGATGGAAACGGTGTTTCCCGCAGCCAGATTCTCACCGCCCTCCGGCGTCAGGACCCGCACGAACATAGGGGCCAATTCGACCGCTGCGAAGTTGGCACACAGGCTGTAGTTCAAATCCACCGTCACCGTGGTGCTCGCGGATGTCGGGCTGGCGACCTTGCCGGCATCCACCGCGGTACCGGTCCAGCCCGAGAACCGGTAGCCGGGGTCCGTCTGCGCCCCAATCGTCAGCTCTTGCCCGTCTCCGCAAATGAACGAACCTTCTCCGGGCAACGACACATCACCGCCGGTCGTTGAGGTGATCGTCAGCACTCGTTTTGTATCGCTGGCAGAGGTGAAATTGGCCGTCAGTGTGTAGTCCCCACTCACCAGCACCTGCGTGCCGGCAAGGGCCGGATTGGCCACCATGTCGGCATCGACCGCACTGCCGGTCCAACTGGAAAATTTGTAGCCGCTGTCGGTCTGGGCAATAAGGGGCACCACGGTCCCCTCGTCATATGGGAACGCCCCCTCTCCCGGACTGGATACAGATCCACCGCTGGTGGATGATATCGTAAGGATATGCTGAACAGGCGGACCAGCCTCGATGAAATTCGCGGTGATCGTGTAGTCTGCATCAATGGTTACGGTAGTGTTTGCAAATGCCGGATGCGCCACAGCACCGGCCTCCACCGCCGTTCCGGTCCAACAGGAGAAACGGTAGCCGTCATAGGCCTCCGCGCGGACGCCTGCCTGAGTACCTTCGTAATATGCGTGCGGACCCATGCCGGGGTAAGGTACGTCTCCGCCTGTACCCGCATGAATCGTCAGGATACGTTTCGTCATCGATCCGCAAGGTGCGAAGCATGCCGTAAGCGTATAGTCATCATCCACTGTCACCGTGGTATAGAAGTCGGCCGGGGAGGCCACCTTGCCGGCGTATACGGCCATCCCCGTCCAACCGACGAAGTCCCAGCCACTGTCTTCGGTGGCGATCAGCGTCACTATAGTCCCCTGTGCGTAGGTGAAGAAGCCCTCTCCCGGCTTCCAGACCTCTCCGCCCTCGCTGGAATCGATGCCCAATGTACACCAACGTTTTATCGGCTCGAAGTTCGCCACAAGCGTGCCGCTTTCATAAACCCGCAGTTGGACGGACGCACACAACGGACACACCAAATGATCGACCGACGTGCCCGTCCACCCAATAAGCCGACAGTTGGGGTCCGGTGTTGCCTCGATGTCTACGAGATCGTTGTAGGTGTACTCGAAAGACCCTTCGCCGGGTGTCGTGACACTCCCCCCGTCGGTGGACGACAATTCGAGGGTGTGGACCGGCAATGTCACGGTCAGAATGAAGCTCTTCTGATCGTAGCCGGCCGCGTTTGTTGCCCGCACGGTCATGGTCCTCCAACCTGCTGCGGTGATGTGCGAGGGTTTGTACGTGATGACACCCGTGTTGTGGTTGATGGTCATATTGTTCGGTATATCACCAATCAGTCGATAGAGCGGGGCCGGAGTCCCGGTGGCTTCCACATCGTAGGTCCACACGCTGCCGAGTTCGACGGATTGATCCGGAATCGGCGATATGACCGGGATTTCACCCGCCCAAACCTGTCCTGTCCACCCCACACTACAAATGAATGCCCCGACAATGACAATCCGAGCCACATGTCTCATGACGCTGCCTCCGCAAAACCAGATATCGCTCATCACACTGTGATTGGAGGAAGTCCCGCGATACGACTCTCCGCCATAAGTCTCAATCCCGATGCGCAATTTGCCTCCGAATTCCCGGTTCGAACCACTCTGCCGCCCTTCCGGAACCGTATTTGTCATTATGGTAAGATGGGTCGGAGGATGCAAGTATTATTCTTGCCGAAATGCAGAGAAACCGATATGTAATTCCTTGATGCTCGACACGACTAACACGGTGTGGCCTACCTTTAGGCATGATCGCCTGGAGCGGGCAATACGATGGCCAAAGAAGGAGAGAAGATGTCATGAAACCGCGAAAGCTCGTCATATACATGTTCGTTCTGATCGCCGCAATACTGTCCATCGGGGGCTGCAACGGACAGTTCGGCAACTGGCCCCAGGCCCATTACGAGAGGACCGTCGCACTCCAACATGCGATGGCGGACGGATCGACCCTGGGCGTCTCGACAGCCAGCGGGTCCATTGACATCGAGGGCCTGGAGGTGACCGAGGCACGCGTCGTCGCAACGATCCGGGGCCAGGCGCCCACGGAGGAAGAGGCCAGAGAACTCGCCGAGGGGACGAAAATCCGATTCGAGCCGGTCGGCGACCGAGTGACAATCAAAGCAAACACCCCGGGCACAGGCGGCAGGCGGTCCGTAAGCATCAGCTATCGAATCGTTGTGCCGCGGCGAACGAGCGTCGAGTGCGACAGCGCATCGGGTTCCATCGAGACCGCAAACCTGCAGGGCAGCGTCCGGGCCACCGCGGCCAGCGGATCGGTGGCCGGCGAGGCCGTCCACGGCGGCAACGTACACATGAGCGCCGCCAGCGGCAGCGTGCGCCTATCGAACGCATCGGAGCTCAGCTCCTGCGAATTGCGGAGTTCCTCCGGCCAGGCCTCGGGCGAGCACATTCAAGCCGACCGCATTCGGATGAGTTCGTCCAGCGGGTCCGTGGAGCTTCGCGACGCGCGGGCACAGGAAATCGACTTGCGAAGCTCAAGCGGAAGCGTGAACGCCGGCGACGTCGATTGCTCTCGCCTGACCGCCGAGACGGCCAGCGGCCGCGCCAGCGTGGAGTTCTCCCGGTCGGCGCCGGCAGACGTCACCGCCAGCGTCACCTCGATCTCAGGCGACGCGAGCGTCGTGGCGCCCTCGGGCTTCGCCGGTCGAGTGGAGATGTCCACAACGAGCGGTTCCGTCCATTGCGACATGCCGCTGACGGTGCAGGGCCGCATAAACTCCAGGCACCTCAACGGGACCATCGGCCAGGGGACCGGCAGCCTGACCCTGCGAACCACCAGCGGCTCGGTCCGCATTCAATGACGGCCCTTACGAACGTCGGCGGTTTCGCCGGGATTGCGGCTGTGACCCCACGTTTGGCGTTTGGAGTTCCGCCTTCAGGCGGGTCAAGACCACGTAAACGCGGAAGTCCGAACGGCGTGACGACGGTTCTGTACTCCATTCCCACGTGCGTGTGAAGATATTCTGGTCGTTGGGTGGCACCGCCCAACTTGTTTGACGGTGCTGTCTCGGTGGCGTCGGCTCCTTCGGGACTCCACGGGCAAACGAGTTTGCCCGCGCCACCCAGCGATGTGCCCGGAAACCTGCACATACCATTCCCACCGCCTCGGTGTTTTCTCATTGCCTTCCCGGCCGGGCAGTCCATAATGATGGCGACTGAGGCCATGGATGTGCGTCAGGAGCAGAAGGCAATGAGATGGATGGGTAAATTGAGATTACCGGCAAGTCGCTGCACGCCGCTGATGGCGGCGGTCGTGCTGGCGTCCCTGTGGCTCGGCGGCTGCGGACCGGGGAGCGAGGCGAATCTTCGCAGCCGGGCCAATATTGCGTGTTCCCTGGAGGTCGATGCCGACTATACGACGGTCTACGACCGAATCGCGCGTCGGGCCCGATGGCAGTATGCACGTATCCGCGAGGCGACGCGCCAACCCGGTGTGACCGCGGACCTGTTCGCCGAGAGCCAATCCGCCACAGTGACCTTGTGGGACAGCGGCGGCATCGGCCTGCGATACAGGATCAGCGCCCGAATTCACGCAATCGACTCGACCCGCACGAAGGTCGAACTCTATGCGGCCGGCAAAGGCGATCGTCGCGAGGCCCGGCTCTGGACCGCATGGGCGACCCTGCCCCTGGAGAAATAAAGTTCTTCCGGTTCTTGCGTATTTCCGAAAGCTCTTGGGGACGCCGTCGCGTGACTCTCCTGCCATGCTATTGGCGCAAGAGAAGATTGCCGCGCTTCGCTCACAATGACATGAGCGGAAAATCCTATGAATTGGAGCCCCACAAGGAAGGTATGCCGGGATCATGAAAGTACGCGAAAACCTGCGAGGACAAGGCATCTGTTTTGTCCGCCTTGCCAATGTCCGGCGTTACCCATAGTATCCCCTCGCCCCTGTGCCAACCCCCAATACGGCGTGGGGGAGTTCATTCGCAAACTCACCAAGCGCCAATCCGCTTCGTTCCGAACGTCGGCGTGGTCTGGGTTTTCCCGCGGGTCCTGCGTCCCGATGCCCCGGTGACCTTTCCGGCAGTCCGGCCCTCGGGTTCGACCGCCGGCATGGGAAGAACCTCCGCTCCGGGGGCCGGCTCCACGCGGATCGTCACGATGCCGCCGTTGGCGTCCCAGCTTTCCGGGTTCACCGCGTGGACGTGAATGCCGATCAGTCGGGTCTTTTCGGTTTGCATGGGCGTCGTGGCCGCCGCCGTGGCCCGCTCGGCCGCCAATCCGAGCACGATAGGCTCGCAGGCGGAGTATCGTCCGTCGCCGGCCGGACCGATCAACGCTCCAGCGGCGATCTCCACCGGGATATTCGGATCGCAATGGGCGTTGACGGAAATCAGCGAGAATTGCAGGGCAAACGCTTCGTATCGTTCCACGTCGATTCCCACCAGGGTCCGCTTTCCGGCGGCCCCGGAGGAGGCGTAATCGATGGAGCACAGCGACTTGGTGTTTCCGGGAAACCGAATGTCCAACTCGACGCCGGCTCCCGCCAGACGCTTGTCCAGGATCATGGAGCGTTTCACCGCCCTGCCGTCCCAGTCGAGGGCCATCAACTGCTCGGCCGACAGCGTCATGGTGGTGGAGGTCGGCGCAGAGACGACCGGCTTGGCCTCCGGCTTCTCGCGGCGTTCGCTCGGTCCACAGCCCGCAACCGCCAGAAGGACCGCCAGCACGCCCGGAACCCACAGATTCTTCATTCTGCTACTCCTTTGCCTCAGCGATTGTCCGGAATGGGTAACTCGATCTCCCGGGGCCCCGCCGCCGTCAACAAGGCACTGCGGCATCGGCGCCCGTCGTCTGCAAAACCATGCCCATGCTACCACGTCGCAGCAGCCTGTCAACGGCCGATTTCCGCAGGGCACCGCCGGGGGTGTGCCCAGATTTTCTGGCAGACGAAGGATGCTCAAGCAACCTCCCGCCGCGGAGGGAAAAGGGCAGATCGGGCCTGCTTTGAGGGGGAAAAATCTCTTGGCTCGATTTTTCCCCCTCAAACCCCGGTCGCGCGTCGAACGCCTCGTCGGTTCCATTCTTCAACGAAATCGAACCCAGAGATTTCGTTGAAGAATATAGGCCCGACCTGCCCTTTTCCCTCCGCGGCGGACTCCGGATCAGTCCGTTCCTTCCTCCGTCCATCGGGAGAAACCGCCGGCGGCGCGTGCGGCCTGAAACCATGCAGTGCGGCTCGGAGCCAAGTAGGGTGCGTATCACGCACCATCTTGATTGTGATCGGAGAATACATGGTGCGTAATACGCACCCTACGAACCCCTGATAGCCCCGCCGACGTATTTTTTTCCGTTATCTACGAAGATTTTCGTTGACTTTACGAAGAGCTTCGTATACATTCCCCAGTGGACGGGAATACGACCTGAGAGAATGGAGAACGCACCATGGCGAAACAGGATGTTCCGAAACCGACGGATGCCGAGCTGGCGATTCTTCGCGTCTTGTGGGACCGCGGGCCCGGCACGGTCCGCCAGGTCCACCGGGCGATCTGCGAGGATCGCGTCACCGCGCAGAC
>CAZDTD010000094.1:0-10261 GCA_964507995.1 uncultured Pirellulales bacterium
TTCTGCTGGTTCTCAGCGAGCGTGGCGATCTGGCCGGTGGTTGCATCGCTGTAGCTCTGGATTGCCGTCTGGAGCGCGTCCTGCCTAGCGGCGACCGCCGTCACATCCTGTGCGGTCTGCCCGGTCGTCGCTGCCACAGTGTCAAGATCCGCCTGCATCTTCTGCTGATTGGTGGCCACCGCGTCCGTTCTCTGACCGAGGTCGGCAAGGCCGGTTTGAACATTCCGGGCCATCGCAGTCTGATCGCTCTCGACGGCGAGCACGTCCAACGCGGTCTGGCCGGCGGTCGCAGTCAGGATATCGAGCTGGCTGGCGAGCGTCTTTTGATTCTGGTCGAGGGCTGTTGTCTGGCCCAGGACGGTTTCATTGCCGCTCTTGATGCTCCGTTGGATGTCGGCGTGGCCGTTGGTCAGAGCGAGGATGTCGATCACCGTCTGGCCGGTCATGGCCACCAGAACGTCCTGGCTGTCGCCGAGCGACTTCTGGCTGTTCTCGATGCGCGCCATGCGGTCGTTGACCTGATCGCTGTGCCTGGCGAACGTGGTCTGGAGCGTGTCCTGGGCGAGCGAGACGCCGGTGAGGTCCGCGTAGGCACGGTCGATTACCTTGGCTGTCTTGTCGATCTCCGCGTTCAACATCTGCTGATTGGCCTCGATGGCGGAGGTCCGGGCGACCAGGGTCTCGTTGCTGGCTTTGATGCTGTCCTGGAACGCCGTCTGCCGTTCGGCCATGCCGCGGATCTCGGCGGCGGTCTGGTTGGCTCTCTCGTGGAGGCCGCCCATGCCGGTCTGCATCGCCTGCTGGAAGGTGGCCTGCCCGTTGTTCATCGTGAGCACGGCCAAGGCCGTCTGGCCGGCGGTCGCCGTCATCTTGTCCATCTCATTGCGAAGGGCCTGCTGATTCTGGAGGCTGACGCCGATCTGACCTGCGATAGCCTCGCGGCCGGTCCGCAACGACTCGTGCAGAGATGTCGCGGCGGCTGTGGAATCTGACGCGGCCTTGTCCGCTTTCGCGTTCAGCGTGTCGAGCGAGGATTGCATGCTCCGCTGCGATTCGGCCAGCGCCGTGAGCCGGTCGGCGGTCTGCTCGTGATTGGCGTTCAGTGATTCCTGCATCGCCGTCTGTGCGGCGGCAAGGGTTGTGATCGTCGCGGCCGTCTGATTCGCCGTGGCGAAGAGGCGGTCGAGGCCCGTCTGGTGATTCAGTTGATTCTGTTCCAAAATATTCAGTTTGTCCGCGATGGCCTGCGTGCGGTTCTGCAGGGCGTCCCTCGCGGCGAGCAGGTCGTTCGAGAATCGTTCCTGACCTGCGATCAGCATCGCCAGACGCTCGACGACGAGCTTGTGATTGTCCTGGGCCTGGGCCGAGATGGCGTCCTGCCTGGCGGACACCGTCGCGATGTCCTTTGCGAGTCCTGCGTCGGCCTGCTGGAGGTTCGTGATGCCGGCCTGGATGGTTTCCTGGTTGGTCACGACCGCGCCCATCCGGCCGTTCAACTCGCGTTGATTGGTCTGGACGGTCTCGTGGAGCGTCGCGTGCCTCTGCGACAGCGTGCCCAGATCGGATGCGGTCCGGTCGGCGACGGTCTGCACCTGCGCGACGTTGTTTTCCAGCGATTGCTGGCCTTCCCGGAGCTGATTCGCTCTCGCGTCGAGCGACTGATTGCCTGCGACGACGGTTTCCTGGAGCTTGCGCTGGTCGTCCTGAACGGTCTGGACGTGCGTTGCGATTGCCTGGGCGTCTGCGTCGAGGTCTTGGATGCCGGCTTGGAGTTTGCCGGTTCCGGCGTGAATCTGCGACGAAAGGGTGGCGAGTTCCCGTGCGTTGGCCGCCACCATGGCTTGCAGTTTGACCTGATTTTCCTCCATCCGAGTGAGTTGCTTGCCGCAGCCGCTGATGACCAACAGCAGAGCGACCATCGTAAAGAGACAGACGCTGTGTGTGATTTGCCGTCTGATCTCGACTCCCTTCGATCCTCGCATGATGACTCCTTTCATAATTATGTATGACTGCAGGCGTCCATCTCCCCCACGGCATCCCGTCCCGTCTGTCCGTGGCGGCCGGCGCGGCCCATCTTACCCAGATGCCCGCGTTGCCAGTACTGAGAAGAGGCTACCAGCTATATCTTTCATCGGCAACCATAATTTCAAAGCTTTACCCTTTATGGGACGGGTATGGAACGTGGGCAGAATACAGGAGATACGGCAATACTGGCATGCACGATTTTAGACGCTGGTTCCCCCAGGCGCTTCGGCCGGCAGGCTGAGCTTCCGTGCGATGCGAGGGCGGCAGGGCGGTTATGGGTCCCTATTCGGCCTCCGCCTCCTGACGCAGGGCAAGTTCGACTTGAGTGGCGTTCCTTCCTCTGGTACAGTACGCAATTAGTCTGCGGCCCGACGACGGCGTCGCAGAACGAATCGCCGGAATCTTGGCGAAGGTGGATCTCAACGTCAGTCAGGGGGCGTCCCGACATGCATGTGCCGTTCGGGAGCCCGCGATCATGGTAAAGGATGCACGATGGATGTACTGCTGATCGGCAGCGGGGGACGCGAGCACGCAATCGCGTGGAAACTCAAGCAATCCAAGCGGCTTGGCAAGCTCTACATTGCCCCCGGCAACGCCGGAACGGCCCAGTGCGGCGAGAACGTCGATATCAAGGATAACGACATCCCGGCCCTGCTCGGCTTTGCACGGGAAAAGCGGGTCGGCCTGGTGATCGTGGGACCCGAAGAGCCGCTGGCCAAGGGGATCGTTGACGTGATGGAGGCCTCGGGCATCAAGACCTTCGGTCCCACCGGCACCGCGGCCCAGCTCGAAGCGGACAAGGCCTTTTCCAAACAGTTGATGCGGTCCGGTGCGATCTCCACTGCGGAAGGTCGGATCTTCGACCGGTTCAGCGACGCCAAGGCCTACATCGCCAGCCGGGATGAGCCCGTCGTGATCAAGGCCGCCGGTCTGGCCAAGGGCAAGGGCGTGATCGTCTGCGACGACCCGGCGGAAGGCATTCTGGCCGCTGAGAAGATCATGATGGACCGCATCTTCGGCGACGCCGGCGAGCGGATCGTCGTCGAAGACAAGCTTCTGGGCGAGGAGACGTCGATCCTGGCGTTCGTGGATGGCCACAACATCTACGTGATGGAATCCTCGCAGGACCACAAGCCCATCGGCGACGGCGACACCGGCCCGAACACCGGCGGCATGGGCGCCTACAGTCCGGCGCCGATCGTCACGGAAACCATGATGGACCGCATCACGCGGGAAATCCTCGTGCCCGTTGTGGACGCGATGAACCGCAACGGCACTCCCTACAAAGGCGTGCTCTACGCGGGCCTGATGATCACCAGTGGCGGACCCCGCGTGCTCGAATTCAATGTCCGCTTCGGTGACCCGGAGACCCAACCGATCCTCATGCGACTCCAGAGCGACTTGCTCGAAGTCTGCCTGGCGGTCTGCGATGGCAAGCTGGACGAAGTCACGCTGCGATGGGACCCGCGGCCGGCGGTCTGCGTCGTGATGGCCTCCGGCGGCTACCCCGGCGACTATCAGAAGGGCAAGGTCATCACCGGTCTGAAGGAGGCAGCCCAGCTCGACGACGTGGTCGTCTTCCACGCGGGCACGAAGCTGTGCGACCAGGGCGTGGTAACCAGCGGCGGCCGCGTCCTCGGCGTAACCGCGGTTGGCTCGACGGTTGCGGCGGCCAAGGCGAGGGCCTACGAGGCCGTTGACCGCATTCAGTTCGAGGGCGCTTATTGTCGCCGGGATATCGCCGACAAGGCGATTCGGCGTATGCCGTGACCGTTGTTGTTCAGAAGCATTGCCCATGGCACGTTCGATACATGCGCACATACCGGTCGAGCCGGACGGGAGACGACGGTGGCGTCAGTTCTTTGTGCGTGCGCTGATCGTCGCGGCGGTTTTTTGTCCGGTGATCGTGATGGGGGCGATCTGGCTCAGCCGAACGATGCCAGGCGTCGTCGCCGCGGAGATTGGCCGGCTGACGAACACACGCGTACAGACGGGGCCTTTCGGATTTCGACTTGACGGGTCCATTTCCATTGATGGGCTTGTCATCCGACCCCAGTATGAGGACCCGGAGTGCGACAACGCCATTCTGCGGGCAAAGAACGTGTCGGTTCGCGTTGATCGGTGGAGCCTCCTGCGGCTCGCGCCCCGGGTGATGAATCTCTGCATTGAGGATTTCACGCTCGACGCGCAGGCAAACCTGGACACGGGACGATGGAACCTGGAGGGGCTGCGATTCCACCGGTCCCGCCATCGACGCGGCGGATTCGTCATCCCTGGGGTGCAGCTCCTGAGCGGCAAGCTCCGTTTCTGCAAAGTCTCTGACGGCCAGTCGGAAGTCGTCATGTCCGTGCCGGTGGAGGCGCGTTTCGGCGAGGGCCTGGCGCAACAGGGATACGGGTTCGAGATCAAGACGTCGAAGCTCTCGGGTGGCTACGGCGAAAGCCATCTCAGTGGGTACTGGCGGCCCGGTGAACTCGCCCTGGCCGGTGGGCTGTCCTCGACGGACCTGCCCTCGCTCGAACGGGCCTGGGCGGTGGACATCCTGGCTGCCGAACTTACCTACGAGAAGAACGGAGATTATGCCCTCGACCTCCACATGAAGGACGTGCACGGCAAACAGGTGCCGGAGGTCGGAGCGATTCAATCGGTTGTGCCGACGGGCGGAGGCGAAGCGAAACTGCTGGCCGTGCTCCAGAGGTTCTTGGACCGGTATCGGCCGACCGGTACGGTCGGATCGATCGAGGCGATTGCTCGCGGCAACCTGAGGTACTTGAAGGACAGCGAGGTCGAGGGCACCTTGGTGTGCGAGGACATCTCGATCTGCGATTCGAGGTTCCCCTATCCGATCGACCATCTGGCGGGCCAGATCGGCTTTACGCAGTCGGGAATCCAACTGAATCGCCTGGTGGGCAAGCATGGCGACGTGGACGTGCAAATCGACGGGTGGGCGAAGGGCCGCGGCGCGGAGCGGCAGTATCGGTACAACATCACGACGGACAACATGATCCTCGATGAGGCCCTCTATGCGGCGCTGCGCCCCGGTCAGAAACGAATGTGGGACCTGTTCCAGCCGACCGGTGTGGTGGCGGCGGATTACTGGCTGATCCGCACCTCGCCGACGGACAAACGAATGAATGTCTCCGTCGATCTCAAGGGGGTGAACGCCACGTTTCAGGAGTTTCCCTATCCCGTTACGGATCTGACGGGAAAGCTGTACTTCGACCGGGACGGGGTCACCGCGACGAATCTGCTTTCCGAATCGGAAACTCGTCGGATCGCGATCAACGCGAAGGTGACCGGCCTGGCAGCGAAGAAACCTATCTATTACGTCGGAATTGAGGCCGCCAACGTCCCGTTGGACGCGACCTTGGAACGGGCTCTGCCTGCGCACTATCGGGAATCCTATCGGGAGTTGGGGGCCGACGGGACCGCCGATATGCGGGCCCGTGTCTTCAGCACGGGCGATGCGAACAGCGTGGGTCCCATCGCCTACGTCGCAGAGGTCTTCTGCAACAGCAAATCGTTGAGACTCGAACAGTTGCCCGTTGTCCTTTCGGATGTTGTCGCCGAGGTGGTGGTCTCTCCCGATTCACTGGCCGTCAAACGACTCCAGGGACGCTATGGACAAAGCCCGGTGGTCGTGACGGGCGATGTGTTGCTGGCCCCCGACAGGAAGTCGCGGCAATACCATGCGAAGGTGACGGCCGAGGAGGTGCCGGTCGATGGGACCACGATTGGTCTGTTGTCGAAGCCGCTTGCGGAACAGCTCCTGGCCTTTTGTCCGCAGGGCAACGTGAACGTCGTCCTGGATCTCAGAACGCCCGACGGCAACGACCCGGCGTCGCGTTCCGCGCAGGTGGACTGCCTGGGCCTCAAGGTCAATCACGATCGATTTCCCTATCCGCTTGAAAATGTCCGCGGGACCATTTCGCTCGTTGGCGACCGCCTGACGTTGGAAAATCTGACAGCTTCGCCTGCCGATCCCGATCAGACGCAGCCTTCGGCGAGTCTGCGCATCGATGGTTCCGTATCGTTGGACAAGGGGAGCTTCGCCGGGGCGGTCTTCACGGCCAAGGCTCGCGACATGACTTTCACAAAGGCGCTGGGCGGGGCGTTGCCGAAGGTGTTTGCAGGCTTCTACCAGGGACTGTCGCCGCAAGGGCCCTTTGATCTGGAGGTGACAAACCTGACTGCGTCTCGGACAGGGTCGGACGAAATGCTCGTGGAATTTGCTGCCCGGGCCGGCTTCAAGGATTGTGACCTGAGAGTTTCCGGCCTGGATGCGAAGCTGTCCGGAGTTGTGGAGACGGAGGCCTCGTATCGTACGAAACAAGGGCTTTCGATGGGACGGGCGAGATTGGCCGGCGAGCGGCTCGTGGTCAAAGGTCGAACGGTCTCCAACGTGAGCGCGGAGGCAGTCTACGACCCGAATCATCGGGTGTGGTCCGCCGAAGACCTCCTCGGCGATTGCTGCCGGGGCAAGGTCCTGGGCCGTCTTCGTGTGGGGGGCGTCGAGGCGGAAGCGTCGGAGTATCAGTTGGAGATCTCGCTGACCGGGGTGGATGCGCACCAGTTTCTCCAGGCAGATTCAACCGCCTCGACCGTGGGCGAGCCCTATAGCGGCGGCGTCATGAACGCCTGGATGAGCCTCGGTGGCCACGCAGGACAGACCGCTTCTCGCCGTGGGGTCTGCCAGTTCGATGTCGCGAATATGCGGGTCGGAAAAGTGTCGCTGTTAACGAATCTGCTGAGTGTGCTGAGGCTCAGCGAGCCGACCGAGTACACCTTCGATCGGATGTTGCTGGATTCTTACATCAAACAAGACACCCTGTTGATTCGCAAGCTCGACATGTCCGGCCGGAATGTCGCCTTTGCCGGATCCGGCACGATGTTTCTGCCGACCGGCGAACTGAATCTGACGCTGACGGCCCGTGGCCAGCGGATCGCGGCCGCCGATCCTTCGATTTTCCAGTCGCTCACCGAAGGTCTGGGCGGCGCGGTTGTCCGCATCGAGGTCGGCGGAACGGTCACGGAACCTCGCGTGACGACCAAGACCCTGCCTGTCATCGAGGAATCCCTGAGGGTCATCGGCGCATCCGAGTAGCGAATAGCGGGGTGCAGTTCACGTTTGTAGGTAGTTTCTGGTTTGTTGTGAAATGGATCATTCGACGTTGACTTTGTCATTCCCGCGCAGAGCCTGCCCCCGACCCGATCGGGGGCGGGAATCCACTGCCCATGAAGGGCCGGGTCCTGCGGTTCCTGGATTCCTGCTTGGCGCAGGAATGACAGGGTCGATTCCCAAGGGTTGGGAGAATCTACCTACAAACACGAATGCACCCCGAATAGCGCGGGGGCAGCATTTGCCTTGAGAAACGCCGGCCCGGGATGCTATAATACGATTTTGTCCGTGGCTGTTCTGCACAAGTGTTTTCCTGGTCGAGTGCAAGAAAGGGCCGCTGCTTCGTACCGGTGAGAGTCGAGGTGAGATTGGTGGCAGTGACATGTGCGTTGGATCGTCGGCGGTTTTTGCAGATTGCGTCGGGTTCTGTCGCGGGGATTGCGTTACCCGACGTCTGTGCTCTCGGAGATGAGCGAAGGGATCGGCCGCGTCCCAACTTCCTGTGGATTAGCGCAGAGGATATCTGTCCAGACCTGGGCTGCTACGACGACAAGTACGCGGTGACCCCGAACCTCGACCGGCTGGCCTCGCAGGGCGTGCGGTTCGACCTCGCGTTCTCGCATGCGGGCGTCTGCGCTCCGGCGCGTTCGGGCATCATCACGGGGATGTACCCAACGACGATCGGCACGCATCATATGCGGTGCCAGGGGGTTCCGCCGCATTTTGTGAAGTGTTTTCCCGAGTACCTCCGGGACGCCGGCTATTACTGCACGAACAACGTCAAGACGGATTACCAGTTCGATGCGCCGTTGACGGCGTGGGACGAATGCAGCAACACGGCTCATTGGCGAAACCGCCCGAAAGACAGATCGTTCTTCGCCGTCATCAACCTGACGACGACGCACGAAGGCCAGATCCGCAGCCCCGGCCCTGAGACGATAAAGCGGTTGAACGCTCTGACCGCGAACGAGCGGCATGATCCGGCGAAGGCCCAGTTGCCGCCGTACTACCCGGACACGCCGAAGGTGCGGCAGGATTGGGCACGGTATTACGATCTCGTCACGGCGGTGGACAAACAGGTCCAAGAGGTACTGGATCAGCTCGACGCCGACGACCTGGCGGAGGACACGATCGTCTGGTTCTGGGGCGACAATGGCCGCGGTTTGCCCAGAGCGAAGCGATGGATCTATGATTCAGGCACCCATGTTCCGCTGATCATTCGCGTCCCCGAGAAGTGGCGTCCGCTCGTGATGCCGGAGAATCCCGATGCGGCCAGGGCGGGCGCCGTGAACGGCGACCTGGTCTCGTTCGTCGACTTCGCTCCCACGATGTTGTCACTGGCGGGCGTGGAGATTCCCAAGCACATCCAGGGCAAGGCGTTTCTCGGCCGGCAGAAGGAGCGTCCTCGTGAGTACGTGTTCGGGGGACGGGACCGGATGGACGAGGCATACGATCTGATCCGAACCGTGCGAGACAAACAGTTCCGTTACATCCGCAACTACATGTGGTTCCTCTCGCGGGCCCAGACGATCACGTACATGGACCAGATGCCGACCATGCAGGAAATGCGCCGGCTCCACGCGGGGGGCGGGCTCCAGGGACCCCAGAAGCAGTACTTCGAGCCGACCAAGCCCGTCGAAGAATTGTACGATACGTCGGCCGATCCGCACGAAGTGAACAATCTGGCGGCAGATCCAAAGTACAAGGAGGTGCTCGAGCGGATGCGTCGCGTCCACCAGGAATGGCGCCGCGAGACGATGGACATCGGTCTGATCCCTGAAGCAATTCTCGACGAGATGAAGCGGCCGGGGGGCAAGTTCGAAACGACAGCGACCCCAGTTTTCATCAGGCAGAACGCCACGAGGCCCAAAGGCGCTGCGGTCACGATTGCCTGCTCGACGCAGGGCGCATCCATTGCCTGGCGGATCGGCGGCGATCCGAAGAGCGACACTGGCTGGCGGCTTTATGGGAAGGCCGTACAGATCAAGCCCGGCGAGGTCCTGTACGCGAAGGCCTGCCGGATCGGGTTCCGGGACAGCGGCGTCGCCGCGTTCCAGCTCGGCGACGCGGTATCGCCGAAGCCTGGAACGACGCGGGCGGGGGATTGGCAGGACAAGAACGATCTGGCGGGGCAGTGCCAACGCCTGATGAGGATGAAGGAACTGGATTTCGAGGGACCGAACGCGACGAATTCTCTCTTCTCTTATCTGGATGACCCCAAGCCGGCAGTGCGGTGCTGTGCGGTCGTCGGCCTATGCACCTCCGTGAAGTACTCCGTCGATTTGTCGCTCGCGAAGCGGGTTGTGCCCACGATGTTGGAGGACTCGTCGATGGTGGTGCGCGTTGCTGTGGCCTACGCGCTATGCGACTGGGGCCAGGAGGAAACCGGACTGCCTGTGTTGGTCGAGGCGATGAAGGATCCAAACGACAAAACGCGGATGTTCGCAATGGTGGTCTTGGACAAGATCGGTGAGAAGGCCCGTCCGGCGCTGTCGGCGATCCGGGCCGCGACTCGGGATTCGGACGAGTACGTAACCCGCGTGGCCAAGACGGTCCTCAACCGACTCGAAGCGATCTGACTATAGTTGCTTTTTGCGAAACGCCGCCGTATGGATTGTCCGGCTTTCTTTGACGTACTTTCGTTCGTAGTTGGTGCCGGTTCGTTCTCCTTCGCGAGCGCCCGCCGGGGGCTCGAACTCGATCTCCTCGATGAGAGTCGAACACGCCTTTGTCACGTCCTGGATCTGCTGGAAGTAGTCCTCGTGGTCGGTGGCAATGCGGATTTGGCCGTTTGGTTTGAGACACCGGAGGAGGATTTCGAGATTCGAGCTTTGCAGCAACCGCCTCTTGTGATGCCGCTTCTTGGGCCACGGGTCGGGGAAGTAGATGTGGAAGCAGTCCACCGACGCGGCGGGGATGAAGTCCCTGAGGAACACCGGCGCATCGGCGCGGATGACCCGGACGTTTGTCAACCCCCGGCGACCGATCCGGTCTACGGTGGACCGATAATACTTTCTCGCCCACTCAATTCCCAGAAAATCCACCTGGGGTTGCGCCGCCGCCTGGTTCACGAGAAATGTCCCTTTCCCCGAGCCGATCTCGATGTGCACCGGCCCG
>CAZDTD010000094.1:10361-14563 GCA_964507995.1 uncultured Pirellulales bacterium
CTGGTTCACGAGAAATGTCCCTTTCCCCGAGCCGATCTCGATGTGCACCGGCCCGCCCTGGGCGCGCAACGCCCCTCTGGGGCAGGGTCCGAAAAGCTGGGCAAAGTCGATCGGGCCCTGCAACTCTTCCAGGATTACCGCAACATTCGAGTAGTCTTTCAGTTCTTTTCTCACCGTCGGATCCACCATTTTCATTCACTGGTTGCCTGAAACAGGTGGGAAAAAGGCGAATCCGTTTGGAGTCCCGCGTTGACGCGGGTCGAACCGGTCTTCCCGCCTGAAGGCGGGACTCCGAACAGTCGTGCGTCGCAAGCCCGGTCACTTCCATAGAGCAAGGGCAGGATGCCCTCGCCACGAAACCGAGAGGTTTCGTTGAAGAATATAGGCCCGATTCGCCTTTTTCCGAGCCTTATGTTGCTCATCATAAATCATGAATCGCAAATCGCAAATCATTTCCCAAAACCGTTACTAAAGTGCCCCGGTAGGGCACACGATGAGTGAGGATGTGAAGGGCTCCCCGCCGCGGCGACTGGCCCGAAGGGCCCCGTGGGGGCCGGCCCGAAGGGCCTCGTTGGAGCCGGGCGGCCGGCGACCCGAACTCTTTGGGCGGGATGGGCGTATCCCTCCTGGTGGGGTCGCCGAGCCCGGAAAGGATGCTGTTCAGATGATGCTGCATATGGTCAGGGCGAAGCGGAGGCAGGTCCTCGTCGACATCAATACGCAGCGGGATTTCTTCCTGGCTGACGGGACAGTGTGCATCCGCAATCATCGGCGGGTCCTGGCGCATGTCCGTCGCCTCATGGCCTGGGCCCGAAGGAGGGGAATCCCCGTCATCAGCACGTGCGAGGTCTATCCCGACACGAAGGGCCACAACGGCGACCCGCGTTACTGCATCGACGGCACGTCCGGTCAGCAGAAGATCCCCTACACCCTGCTGCCCAGCCGGATCAGCTTCGCCGCCGACGGGAGCACCGACCTGCCCCGCGACATGCTGCGACGTTATCAGCAGATCATCTTCCACAAGCGGTGCGTCGATCCGTTCGACGAGCCGCGTATCGACCGGATACTCAGCGAGGTCTGTGCTGCGGAGTTTATCCTCATGGGCGCGGCCGCCGAGGGGGCGGTGAAGGCCGCCGCACTCGGTTTGCTCCAGCGGGACAAGAAAGTCAGCATCGTGATCGACGCCGTCGGATACCACGACAACCGCGAGGCGAAGATGGCCTTCCGCAAGATGGAGGCCAAGGGCGCCAAGCTCGTCGAGACCCGCCGGATCGCGGGAGCTTCCCATCTGCGGATCGTCGGAGCCTGCCACTGCGAAAGCTGCCAGCGGATGCTCCAGAAGGTCGCCATCGGCGCAGAGGACGACGAAGAGTGAAGGCGGAGCGTGCGTATCACGCACCGGAAAAAGCCAAATCCGTTTGGAGTCCCGCGTTTACGCGGGTCGGACCGGTCTTCCCGCCTGAAGGCGGGACTCCGAACCCCGATGCCTGCCCCGGCGTTGACACCGCCTGATGGGCGGATTATAGTCCCTTCCCAGTGACGCACGATGTCCAACGATTGGATTGTTCTGCAGTCCATCCCAGGGAAGGAGACGAAATGACGCGCAGCCATCGATCTACTCCTACGCATGAAGCCGGACACAAGCTCTCTCTCTTCTGTCCCGGATGGGCGTTGTTTCTGTGGTTCTTTGTTGCGGCTGCGGTGGTGTCTGACTGCCTGGCCTTGCCGGATGAACCCCAGGACGCTGCCCCTGCGTTTACGGTAGACGCCAACTATCCCGGCGGCAATATCGTCGTCGAGCGAATCGAGGGCGATACGGTCCACGTTCGTCCGGACCTGCGGGATACCGAGGGCTGGTGGTTCTATTGGGGGTTCCGCGTCCGAGGGGCTCAGGGACGTTCGCTGACCTTTACATTCTCCGGCAGAAACCCGATCGGCGTCCGTGGTCCGGCGGTGAGCGCCGACCGCGGGCGGACTTGGTCGTGGCTCGGCGCAGAGGCCGTGAAGGATGGAGCGTTTGCCTATGCCTTCGGGGCCGATGCGGCGGAAGTGCGGTTCTGTTTCGCCATTCCTTACTTGGAGGAGAACCTGAGGGAGTTCCTCGCCGGATACAAGGGCAACCCGAGCCTCGCGATCCAGGAACTGTGCAAGAGCGGGCACGGGCGGAGCGTCGAACGCCTCCACGTCGGCAGACTCGGCGGCGACGCTCGGCACAGAGTGCTCCTGACGGCCCGTCACCACGCGTGCGAGTCGATGGCCAACTACGTCCTGGAGGGTGTCCTGGAAGTGGTCCTCGCGGACGACGAAACAGGATACTGGTTCCGGCGGAATGTCGAAGTCCTGGCCATCCCCTTCGTGGACAAGGACGGGGTCGAAGAGGGCGACCAGGGCAAGAATCGCATCCCGCGCGACCACAATCGCGATTACATCGGTCAAAGCGTTCACGCTTCCGTCGCGGCCTTGCGGACATTCGTGCCGAACTGGTCCAACGGCCGGCTCACGGCGGCCTTCGACCTGCACTGCCCGCACATCAGCGGGCCGCACAACGAGGTCATCTATATCGTGGGCAGCGAGGACGAGCGGATGTGGCAGCAGCAGCGGGAGTTCGGAAGACTCCTGGAGACCGTCCAAACCGGCCCGCTTGTCTACCGGACCTCCGACAATGTGCCGTTCGGAAAAGCCTGGAACACGGGCGCCAACACGGACGGCAACATGAACTTCACCCAGTGGGCCGCCGACTTGGAAGGCCTCCAACTCGCTGCTTCGTTCGAATTTCCCTACGCCAACGCAGGCGGCCGGACGGTGACGGTGGAAGGCGCGAGAGCGTTCGGACGGAGTCTGGCCAAGGCGCTGCGCAGCTACCTGGAACGGAGTGACAGGCTCGACGCCGCTTCGCAGAGGCTGCAACCGGTCCAGGTCGATGGCGTCTTCCCGAATCTGACCGTCATGGCGCAGGGCCTTGGCAGCAATTCCGAGGCCGGGATCGGCGCCCTGATTCCCTGGGGTCAGAAACTCTGGGCTGTCGGCTACGTCGCCCACATCAACGGGCAGGGGCTGGGTCTCTATGCGATCGATCCCAACATGACGATGCGGCGGCATCCCGCTTCCGTCACCGGGACGTTCGCCAACCGCATGCCGCACTGGCCGAGCGGCCAGGCGTTCATCGGGTCCTACGCCATCGACGCGGACGGCCACGTCCGCACAATCGAGGACCTGAAGCGATTTCGCCTGGCCGCGACGTGCGAGCACCTGACCGACCCGTCGAACAAGGTCTATTTTCTCGGCATGGAGGGCCGGTTCTGGGAAGTGGACGTGCATACTCTGAAGGCCACGCTGCTGTTCGATCTGGTGAAGGAGCTCGAGATCGTCAACGCCAAGGAACACTTCAAAAGCGCCTTTACCGCCCAGGGCCGCGTCGTGGTCGCCAACAACACCTACGACGAGCAGGAGTTTCTCGGGCAACGCGACGCCGGACGCCTGGCGGAGTGGGATGGACAGAAATGGACCATCATCGAGCGCAATCCCTTCGTCGAGGTCCACGGCGGGGCCAGCGACCGCTCCTACGGCGGCAACACGATCTACGCCGTCGGCTGGGACAGGTCGAGCGTGATCCTCCGCGCGTTGGTCCAGGGGCAATGGCAACGATACCTGCTGCCGAAGGCGAGCCACACGTGGGACCACGCCTGGAACACGGAATGGACCCGGATTCGACACGCCGTCACGGAGCGGCTGCTCCTGGATGCCCACGGGATGTTCTACGAGTTGCCCGCCTTCACCTACGGCGGCCACATCTGGGGCGTTCGGCCCATTTGCACGCACCTGCGGGTCGTGCCGGACTTCTGCCACTGGCGAGGACTGTTCGTGATGGCCTCCGACCAGATCGACCACGACCAGGGCCAGCCGCAATCCGGCCTCTGGTTCGGCAATATCGACGACCTCTGGCGGATGGGCAAGCCCGCCGGCTGGGGCGGTCCGTGGTGGAACACCCCGGTGAAGGCGGGGGATGCCTCCGATCCCTTCCTCATGACCGGTTTCGACAAGAAGGTCGTGCATCTGACCCACGAGGCCAACGAGCCTGTGTGGTTCGAGCTGGAGGTCGATTTCCTCGGCGACGGCAGTTGGAAGCCCTATCGATCTTTCGACATCGACCCCGGCGGATACACCCATCACGAGTTCCCCGACGGTTTCTCGGCCCACTGGGT
>CAZDTD010000095.1:0-1270 GCA_964507995.1 uncultured Pirellulales bacterium
TGTCCTTTGTGTTGCAGGTGTTGAGATAGCCTATGGCAGAATGCAGACCAGTCAACTCGAATCTGAAGGAGGACCCGCAATGAATCATTCCGTATCCCGTCGAACATTTCTCAAGACCACAGCGGGCACGAGCGCTGCCCTGGCGTTTTCCGCGGCCAGCTACGCGAAGATTCCCGGCGCCAACGACCGGATCTCCATCGCGCAGATCGGCTGCGGCGACCGGGGCGTCAACGCCCACATGAAGGGCATCCACCCGTTTGACAAGGAACAGAACGTCGAAGTCACCGCGGTCTGCGACCCCTGGCGGGTCCGTCGGGAGGTCGCCTCGGCCCAGGCCAACGAGTGGTACGGCCGCCCGGCCCGGCAATTCGTGTCCTATCGCGACGTGATCGCTCTCCAGGACGTGGATGCGGTGATGATCGCTTCGCCCGATTGTCACCACACGATGCATCTGAAGGCCGCGGCCGAAGCGGGCAAGGACGCCTATTGCGAGAAACCTCTGGCGATGGATATGGAGGGCCTGAAGGCGGCCTGCGACGCGGTCAAGAAGGCCGGGACGGTCGTCCAGATCGGGACGCAGCTCCGGAGTCTGCCGAGCTTCGCGGGTTGCCGGGAGTTGTACAGGACTGGGATTCTCGGCAAAGTGGGGCGGATCGAGCAGTGCCGCAACAATGAGAGGCCCTACTGGTACTCGTACCTCAAGCCGGACGTGAAACAGGAAGACTTGGATTGGAAGGAATTCGTGGGAGATCGGACTACCAAGCCGTTTGACCCCATTCTGTACTCCGGCTGGTACGGCTACCGCGAGTTCTCCGACGGCCCGACCTGCGGCTACGGCAGCCACTTCCTCGACCTCGTGCATTTCATCACCGGTGCGAAATTCCCGAGCAGTTGCGTGAGCTTGGGCGGGACGTACACCTACAAGGACGAGCACCACTTCACCTGTCCCGACCACGTGCAGGCTTTGTGGGTCTACCCGGAAGGCTTCATGGTGAGCTACTCGACCCTCTGCGGCAACGGCAGCGGCAACAGCTTCAAAATCTTCGGCGACGAGGGCGTGCTGGACATGGTCTCGTGGACGGAGCCGGTCCTGACCGCCGAGGGCGGGGCCCAGCGCTCGGGAAAGATCCGCGGCAAAAATCCAGTGAAGGATGTGCCCATGCCGGACCATTTCCTCGACTGGCTCCAGTGCCTGCGGTCCCGCAAGACGCCCAACGCCTCGATTGACGCGGGCTATCAGCACGCGGTCGCCTGCCTGATGGCGGTCCAG
>CAZDTD010000095.1:1370-4419 GCA_964507995.1 uncultured Pirellulales bacterium
GTGAAGCGTCATTCGTGAAGCGTGAAGCGTAGGAGAAGAGGAATGGCACGACAACAACATGTCACGCGGCGTGAATTTCTGAACCAGGCGCTCGCGGCCGGAGTGGGTTTCGGCGCGATGGCCTCGCTGTGGTCGGAAGGGGCCTGTGCACGCGAGTCCGACGAGCCGTATCGGATCGGCTGTTACACCCGGCCGTGGGCCCAATACGACTACCGCGTGGCCCTGGACGCCATCGCCGAAGCGGGATACCGGTACGTCGGCCTGATGACCACCAAGTCCAAGTCCGGGTTTGTGATCACCAAGGACACGACGCCCGAGGAGGCGGCCCGGATCGCCGAGGAGATCAAAAAACGCAATCTCAAAGTCGCCTCGGTGTATGGAAACGAGATTCCCGTCGGAGAGTCCCTGGAGGCCGGCATCCGAGGCCTCCGACGGCTCATCGACAATTGCGCCGCCTGCGGGACGTTGAATCTGCTCATGGGCGGCGTCGGCGATGAAAAACTCTACGGGCCCTATTACAAGGCGATTGCCGAGTGCTGCGACTACGCGGCCGAGAAGGGCATGGGGATCAGCGTCAAGCCGCACGGCGGACTCAATGCCACCGGGCCCGAGTGCCGAAAGACCGTCGAACTCGTCGGAAACAAGAACTTCGGCATCTGGTACGATCCCGGCAACATCTTCTACTACTCCGACGGCAAGCTCAATCCAGTGGACGATGCACCCAGCGTGAACGGGCTCGTCATGGGCATGAGCGTCAAGGATTTCAAGCCCCCCAAGAATGTCGATGTCACGCCGGGGACCGGGATGGTGGACTTCCCAGCGGTCTTCGCCAGACTCCAGGCGGGCGGCTTCAAGAGCGGGATGCTCGTCGTCGAGTGCCTCGAACCGGGCGACCTCGCTCACACGCTGGCGGAGGCCCGGAAGACGCGGGAATTCCTGGAGAGTCTGACCGGGCAAAAGCGGGAGGAATCGAGGACTTCGACGATGGGATCATTGCAGGTTGGTGTCGCGGTTGCGGATATCACGCCGCCGGTGGGGTACCGCATGTGCGGCTACTTCAACGAGCGGCTCAGCACGGGCGTTCTGAACCCGCTGCACGCGAAGGCCCTCGTCCTGCGACAGGGCGATACGCGGGCCGCGATGGTGTTCTGCGACCTCATCGGGCTCTCGGGCGAAGTCACGAGTCGGGCCCGCGAGCAGGTCGAGCGGGAAATCGGCATCCCGGCGGGCAACATTCTGCTGGCCGCGACACACAGTCACACCGGGCCATTGTATTGGGATGCCCTCCGGGATTACCTTCATGAGAAAGCCGTGGCCCAACACGGTAAGGACCCCTGCGAGGAAAGGGACTACCCCTCGGAACTGGTCTCGGGAATTGTCGGGGCGATCAAGGAGGCCGACGCCAAGGTCCGGCCGGTGCAGGCCGAGGTCGCGACGGCGCAGCAGCAGGGACTATCCTTCAACCGTCGATTCCACATGAAAGACGGCACCGTTCGCTTCAATCCCGGCGTCCTGAACCCCGACATCGTTCGAGCCGCCGGCCCGATCGATCCCGAGGTCGGCATGGTCCTGTTCCGCGACGGCCGGACTGCGCTGACGGCCCTGGTGAATTTCGCCCTGCACTTGGACACGCTCGGCGGCACGCTCTATGCGGCCGACTATCCCTACTTTGCCGAACAGACGTTGCGCCAGACGCTGGGCGAGGATTTCGTGCTCCTCTTCGGCAACGGCACGTGCGGCGACATCAACCACATCGATGTCACGACGAAGGACCGCCTTCAGACGGAGACCATCGGCACGACTCTCGGTCGGACCGTGGCCGCGGGTCTGGAGCGGACGAAGGCCATCGCCCAACCGCGTCTGGCCGTCCGGCGTGCGGTGGTCGAGGTCCCGGCGCAGCAGTTCACGCCCGCCGAGATCGAGCAGGCGAAGAAGGATATGGACAAGATCGGTACCGCTGACATGTCGTTCCTCGATCAGGTCCGTGCCTACAAGATCGTGGACATCCAGTCTCGCGGCTCGACCATTCCCCTGGAAGTGCAGGCGTTCCGTCTGAGCGACGAGGTCGCGGTCGTCGGCCTGCCGGGCGAGGTCTTCGTGGACATTGGTCTCGCCATCAAGAAGGCCAGTCCCTTTCCGACCACGCTGGTGATCGAGTTGTGCCAGGACGACGTTGCCTACGTCCCGACGCGCAAGGCCTTCGCGGAAGGCAGCTATGAGACGGTGAACTCCCGCATCGCCCCCGGCGGCGGCGAGCTGATGGCGGACGCCGCGATCCGCCTGTTGAAAGAGCTTCGTAGCCCTGTAGTCCAGCCGCCCTCGGCTGGGTAGTCTTGAGAGTCACCCCCGAGGGCGGGGGTGCCACACGACACAGCCTTGGATCGCGAGATTGGCAAAGGACAGAGACGTATGCCCTGCGAAAGACCAGAACCTGTAGCCCAGCCGCCCCCGGCTGGGGAATCTTCGGAGCCACGCTCGGCTGGAGCATCTCGGGAGCCGCCGCCGGCTGGGGTTCCTCTGGCCAAGCCAGGCAAGGCCGCGTACCGGCGCAACCTTCCCCATATGCAGGTGGAGGGCAAGACCATCTTCCTGACGTTTTGCACGAAGGAGCATTTCGTTTTGCCCGAGTCCGTTCGCACACGGGTATTGCACCATTGTCTGCATGATCATGGGAGCAAGATTCACGTCCACGGTGCTGTCGTGATGCCCGACCACGTACACGTGGTTTTCACGGCTTTGTGGGATGCGCAAGGCTATCCGTACACACTGGCCGAGATCACCAACGGGATCAAGGGTGCCTCCGCGCACTCGGTCAATCGTCTGCTCGAGCGAAAGGGATCAGTTTGGCAGGATGAGTCCTTTGACCGCGCACTGCGATCCAACGAAGCGGTGAGAGCCAAAGTCGAGTATATTTGTGCCAACCCAGTCCGAAAGGGCCTGTGCCGGAACCCGGATGAGTACCCGTGGCTGTGGCGCGAGTGGATCGAAGGTGTAGCCCAGCCGCCCCCGGCTGGGGAATCTTGAACGGGGGAATCTCGGGAATCGCTCC
>CAZDTD010000095.1:4519-6844 GCA_964507995.1 uncultured Pirellulales bacterium
GCCCAGCCGCCCCCGGCTGGGGAATCTTGAACGGGGGAATCTCGGGAATCGCTCCTCACTGGGGTGGCTTAAGAATCACCCCCGAGGGCGGGGGTGCCACATGGCACAGGCAGGAATGGCGGCAACCAGCACAGGGGCTCCGCCTCGGGAGCACAACACGGCAGGTCAGGAAAGCGCTGTCCCATCTCAAGTCCCGTAACGATTCTGCCGATGAGACATCTGAAAGGCGGCTCTGTCGGCGGAAGGTCTTGTCTTTGATCGGGCGAGCATCGACGCCCCAGAGCTGGCTCGAATCACCGTGATGAGATTCCATGGGTACGCGCATGAAAGGATGAGATCATGAGGGAACCGTTGTACAGGAGATTCGGGTGGGTCGTCGCAGTGCTGATGATTTGCGCGACCTCTGTGGCGTCCGAGGACAAGCCGTGGAGTCGTGCGTATCGGAGCGAGGTGTACGGCGTCGTTCAAATCCTCGGCGGGGACGAAGTCTCAGGCCTTCACGGGAGTGCAAGAGCCGATTTCGATACGACGCCGGTCTATGGCATTGGCATGGGATTGAACGTCACAGATCACTTGAATGTGAATACGGAGATCATGCTGGGCTGGGCGGACATCGAAGACTACTCGGTCTATGCGCCGGAGGCGTCCGACCAGGACGAGAACCAGCAGGTCTACCTCTGGAACGTCAACCTGGACTACAACATCCTCAAGGGCCGCTTGACTCCCGTTGTCAGCGGTGGCGTGGGCGTTCTCGGACTCAACGGCGACGACCGGCTTCACGAAGTGCATTTCGCCGGCAACGTGGGCGCCGGCATCCGCTGGGATATGACCGACCATCTCGCTTTGCGGGTCCTCTATCGATGCACCTGGTGGGAGATCGAAGACGCCGACGAGGAGTTCCAGTTCGACGGTGTGACGGCGAGCCTGGCGTATGTGTTCAAGTAATCTGCCTCACGTCACTCGCTCGGCGACGAGGCTGCGGCGCATGTAACCGGTGATGCGAACGTCGATGAATTCGTTCAGCGGCAGTCGCTCGTGGACGCCGACGACGATGGGGTAACTGCCGATCTGACGCAGGAAGGTCATGTGGCCGTTGTGGACCTCGCTGCACAGGCTCTTCAACACGGTCCCGATGGGAAAAAGCCTTTGCAGCATCGGGATGTCGATCTCCTGGCGGACCTTCTCGATCCAATCCACATAGTATCGCATGTTCTTGCGGAGGAACCTTCGGCCGACCTGCTGATAGAGCGGGGTGCCTGGGAAGGGCACGACCCGCCGGATGTTGATCCGACGGATGAGCAGGCCCTCGTCGAAGATCCGTTTGAGCGCCGCAAAATTCCTGTCCAGCGTTTCCGGCGTCTCGGCGGCCAGGCCCAGCAGAATATTGACTCCCGGCAGCAGGGCGTGACAGCCGTTGTCGCCGCGAAAGCCGCCGATCCGGTTGACCGTTCGGATCGCCTCGAAGGCCATGTCGTAAGGACAGTTGAGGTTGTTCGCCTTCGTGACCTCCGGATCGAATGACTCGATTCCCATCGCGGCGGTGCTGCCCGGCGTGAGGTACTTGACGAACAACTCCGTCCGCTGCTCGTCGATCATCTGGGGATTGGCGTTGTCGATGTGCAGGACGGTCGGACGTAGTGACGCCAGGCCGGAGAGCATCGCTTCGAGTTTCTGCGGATCGCCTCCCTCATAGCTGTAGATGCACGACTGCTTGCCGAGGCGGAAGGCCTTCGCCCCGTGTCCCATCAGGGCCTTCACCTCTTCTACGACCAGCTCAGGCCTGCGCCACTGAACCTTGTTCTTGATGGGTTCGGTGCAGAAGGAGCAGCCTCGCACGCGAGGACAGCCCCGGCCGGTCTCGATCTCGACGATCCGGTTCGCCAAGTGGGGTATCTGCCGGATGAACGCGGCGCCGCGGAGAGCAGGGGACTGCAGTTGATCGTACGTGTCGAAAACGAGCGGGCGAAGCTCGTCGAAGTAATCGGCGTCGGCCACCTGGGGCCGGGCCCCGCCGCGGGCCTGTGTGCCTCCGGTCAGGACCGGCCCGGTCAGAACCTTGCGGAATGACTGCCTGGCTGAAGGTGTAGCCTTGCCTGGTTTGGCCAGAGAAGCCCCAGCCGGGGGCAGTTCGAAAGATCCCCCAGCCGAGGGCGGCTGGGCTACATTGCCATGTGGCACCCCCGCCCCCAGGGGTGACTCCCAAGACTCCCCAGCCGAGGGCGACTGAGCTACATTGCCATGTGGCACCCCCGCCCCCGGGGGTGACTCCCAAGATCCCCCAGCCGAGGGCGGCTGGGCTACATTGCCATGTGGCACCCCCGCCCC
>CAZDTD010000095.1:6944-14476 GCA_964507995.1 uncultured Pirellulales bacterium
GCTACATTGCCATGTGGCACCCCCGCCCCCGGGGGTGACTCCCAAGACTCCCCAGCCGAGGGCGACTGAGCTACTACAGAGTCATCAAACGACCGCAGCAGTTTCTCGACCTCGTGCAACGTCCCTGGGCGGGCGCTGAGGTACTTGCCTGGCGTCTGGACTCCCACGATGATGACCAGTTCCTCGGTGTTCTCCAGGACCCGGCGGATCTCCTCATAGCTCCGCGTGTGGTTGAGCACCTCGAGGTGGGTCCGACCCCTGGGCGGATCGATCACGACCTCGGGGACACACTCGACGTACCGCACGAGGCGCAGGTCGTCGATGGTCAGATAGGTCGGCTCCTCTTCGCAGGAACCGGCGGCATATCGCGGCCAGACCCCGACGAACGGCGGAACCCCCAGCCCCGCCGGCTCATCGGTATAGCAATCGAGTATCGTTCTTCTCATCCACTGTTTACCATCTGCGGCTCACCAACGATGGCAGGACTCTTTCTCAGTAGACGGACCGCAGGCCTTTTTCGCTGATCTTGTCGATGAGGTCCTTGAAGTCCTTCAGGAGCACGTTCAACTGCGTTGTGCTTTCGAGGAGGTTCTCGTAGAGCCGGCCGTCGTTGATGAGCCGGCCGGCGGTGCCGTTGCCCGTGTTGACTTTCTCCATGGCCAGCCGCATCTGCGTGATGGCTTTGCTCAACTCGTCGCTGGTGCTGACCAGCGAGACGACCAGTCTCTCGGCCTTGGCGTCGACGCTCTTGATCGTATCCGTCCCGGTGACGGCCAGCGAGCGGAAGTCCTCGATGGCTTTGCGCGTGTCCTGCATCGTCTGGACCGCTTCGTTCATGGCTCCGGTCAGGCCGCCGGAGGCGTCTGTGAGATGGGCGAGGGTCTTCTTGACGTTCTGCTGGTTGTCGGAATCTCCGAGGATGTCGTTGGCGTTGGCGATGAGGGCGCGGATGTCCAGGATGAGGTCGTTGAGCATCTTCTGGCTTTCTTCCGGGAAGAACTCGCTGGTCATGCCGGTGGAACCTTGTAACTTCATGCCGTTTCGGAGAAAGCAGGAATCCGGGTCGTTCGGGTCCATCGGGGGCGCCGGCAGCTTGCTCGGGTCCAGTTTCAGTTCGAGGTAACTGCTGCCCAACCCGCGGGTCATGAGCTTGACGTTCACGTTGCAGGGGATGTCCACGTACTTGTTGTTGATGCTCACGACACAGAGAGTCTGGTGGTATTTCGCGCCCGTGTTCAGGTCCTCCCGCACTTCGGGCGCCATGACGTGGGTCACCCGGCCGATCTGGTAGCCGCAGAAGCGGACGGGCGTGTCCTTCTCCACTCCGGGCGCGGTCGGGAACTGCACGTAGATGTCGAACGATCTCATGCGCGTGACAGCGGTCGGCAGGTCCCCGAATTTGAAGATCATCCACCCCAGCCCGGCCAGTCCGACGATCACGAAGATGCCCACGATCACGTCTCGTCGTCTCTGTGCGGCCTCGAAGTCACTCACGCGAAACTCCTTTAACAAGGATCATTGACTATGGATGATGGAGAAGCCCTAACCTCTCCAATGATCCATCATCCTTCATCAATCATCAATTATCCATGTCCTTCCATGAACAGGTCTCGGATCGCCCGCAGCGGGTAGCCGCTGTCGTTCAATTTCTTGACCAGACGGATTTGCTCGATGGCTTTGCGGTCGAACAGTCGTCGTCCGGTCGGCGTGACCTCCGTGGGTTCCAGCAGACCGAGCATCAGGTAATATTGCAAAGACTGCCGCGAAACGCCAGCTTTTTCCGCTGCCTGTCCTACCGAAACCAGATTCTTCTCTTCACTCATGGTTCACGCGATCTACGCAATCGGGTCGATTGTTGTCCTGCAAAGACCTCTGCGTGGCCGTCTCGACGAGGGCCCGGAAGGATTCCTGCATTCGTCGGGAGGTTACGGCCCGCAAGGCTCCGGCGTGCCGCTGTCCGGCGGCTCCGGCCTTGCCCTTCTTCGACGCGGCCCCTTTGAGCTTTCGCGACAGGGCCGGCGCGATCATCAGCACGTAGTCGAAGCCCTGCGGAATGCGATCCTGGCTCCGACGGAAAGCCTCGCGCAGGAGCCGCTTGAGACGGTTCCGCACGACGGCGTTTCCCGACGATTTGCCCACCGAGATGCCCACGCGGGGATGGCCGCAGCGGTTCGAGACGGCGTACAGCGTGAGCGATCCGTCGCCGGCCCGGCGACCCCGGTCCAGCACGGACTTAAACTGCTGATTGCTCGTCAGCCTTTTTCGTTTTGGCAACGTACGATGCGTCAATGTTCCCAGCCATCCCAGCCTTGTCAGGCACACTGCATGCCGTGCATATTATCGGCTTTTTCCTGGCGTGACAACACCTCTGAGCTGAGCGAACGACGGATGGCCGGGCAGTCCAGGACGCCGACCAGGGCGTCCTGCCCCTCGGTACGGACCACCGGTAGACAGTCGAGATTGTATCGTTTGGCCCGAGTGAAGGCCTCCGACAGCGGCATTTCCGGCGTGACGCGGGCGACCACCGGCTCCATGATGTCCAAGGCGACCAGCCAATCGTTCAGCTCCTGGGTGGCGAACGTGTTGCGGATGCCGTGCAATGTGATCGCTCCGGCGAGTCGGTTCTCGCTATCGACCACGGGATAGTAGGACGACTCGGTCCCGCTGACGGTGCGGATGACCTCTTTGAGAGGCGTTCCGGCGTGGATTATCGGAATGGTCTTGTCCATGACGTCGGTGACATGATAGCTCAGGATCAGGTCTTCTTCCCGGACGTTCAACCCGATCTCGCCCGCCTGCCGGACGCCCAGCTTGACGAACAGAGGGCCGATCAGTTGGACGATGAACGTGGTTGTGGCCACCACGAGGATGACGACCGAGCTGATCTCAGGCGTGAATCGGTGGCTTGCCAGAATGCTCAGGCCGATGGCGACTCCCCCCTGGGCGAACAGGCAGATGCCGAGGTAGTCCTTCACACATTCTCTGGCCCCGGACCACTTGCCGCCCAGATAGGCCCCGCCGATCTTGCCGATGCTGCGTCCGACGACGTAGGAGAGCACCAGCAGCATGACCAGCAGCGACATGCTCTCGACCTTGAGCCTCGCGCCCACGAGCACGAAGAACAGCACGTAGATGGGCGGCGCAAATCGCTTGACGATCTCGAAGGTCCTTGGGCTGCGGTAGGGCGCGATGTTCACCAGCGTCAGCCCGAGAGCCATGGACGACAGGATCACATCCAGTTCCAACGCGATGGACAGGCCGATCGCCAACAGCACCGCTCCGACTGCGAAGGTCAGCTCCGCGTCCTCGTCGTGCATTCGGATCAGGATGGCCTTCAGGATGAGCGCCCCGACGAAGCCGACGACCAGGGCGACCGTCAGCTCGTAAGCCGTTGTCGCGAGACTGGCGAGGATCCCGCCTGCGACATTGCCGGTGAGGATGCCTGCGATACTGGTGCCCACGGCGTACAGAGTCAACGCCAGCGCATCGTCGAGGGCGACCACCGCGATCACCGCGGTCGTCAAGGCGCCGCGTGTTTTGTATTCCCACAGGACCTGGATGGTGGAGGCGGGGTCGGTGGCCGAGGAAATCGCCCCCAGAACCACGCCCAACGCCACGGACATCCTCAGGTCGTGCGTAAACGCATAGGTCAGCAGGATCGTGGCGCCGGCCACGAGAAGAAACGCGGCGACGCCTTCCGCCAGCAGGATGGCGGTGAACTGTTTGCCGTATTTCTTCATCGTCTCGAGCTTGAGCTCGCCGCCGATGAGGAACCCGATGATGCCGAGGGCGAAGTAGTTCAACGGCTCGACCGTCGTGACGACCGTCTCCGAAACCAGACGCAGCCCGCTCTCGCCGATGAGCAGCCCGATGAGGATCGAACCGATGATCTGCGGGATGCGCAACCGCCGGAAGATACGGGCGCCGATGGTCCCCCCGAATACGGCGATCCCCAGGAGCAACAGGACGTTCAAATGACGGCTGAACTCTGTCCCAGCCGCCAACAGGATGGTTGGCGATAGGTTCACGGTGCAATGGATTCCACAAGTCGTCTCAGGGTTCGCAGTCGTTCGGCTTCATGCGTCCGTTGTGCGGGCGACAAAGCTGTGCCGGCCAGGTTCTTGTTCACTCTCTCGATCAAGGACCGGATCGTCTCGGCCTTCATATCGGGCAAGGCCATCGCCTCGTACGCGATTACCGTCACTGAGTTCTCCGCGACGAGGGCGAATCCCCCATCGACCAGGAATTCCCGTTCCGGCAGGACTGTGGAGGTCTCGCCGGCTGCCTCGGGCAATCGAGCGACCCGCATGACGCCCATCCCCAGTTGGCTGAGCATGGGCATATGGCCGCACAGGATGCCCACCTGGCCATCGTGGGCGGGAAAGACGACCGACGAAGTCCTGCAATCCAGCAGTTTCCCCGCTGGACTGATCAATTCACACCGAAATGTCCTTGGTTCCGTGGTCACGTTGATAGGGTGTCTGTCATGGATCGTTCATGCCGACGTCTCATGTCTGCGAGAGCGTCTTGGCTTTCTGGGCGGCCTCTTCCACGGACCCGACGTACATGAAGGCCTCTTCCGGCAACTGGTCCCACCGTCCCTCGCAGATCTGTTTGACGCTCTCGATCGTGTCGGCCAGGCTGAGGTACTTGCCCTCCAGGCCGGTGAACTGATGGGTCACGAAGAATGGCTGCGAGAAGAACCGTTCGAGCCTGCGGGCCCGCGCCACGGTGGTCTGGTCCGCCTTGCTCAGCTCGTCGATGCCGAGAATCGCGATGATGTCCTGCAGCTCGTTGTATCGCTGGATGTACTCGAGGACGGTCTGGGCCGTCTTGTAGTGTTCCTGGCCGACGATGTTCGGGTCGAGGATGCGGGACGTGCTCTCCAGCGGATCGACCGCCGGATAGATCCCTTTCTGCGCGATGGATCGCTTGAGCACGACGAACGAATCCAGATGCGCGAAAGTCGTCGCGGGCGCCGGGTCCGTCAGGTCGTCGGCGGGCACGTACACCGCCTGGACCGAGGTGATCGAGCCGGTCTTGGTCGAGGCGATCCGCTCCTGGAGCTGGCCCATCTCCGTGGCCAGGGTGGGCTGATAGCCGACGGCCGAGGGGATTCGTCCGAGTAGCGCCGAAACCTCCGAGCCGGCCTGGGCGAAGCGGAAGATGTTGTCGATGAACAGCAGAATGTCGCCGATGCCGCTGTCTCGGAAGTGCTCGGCGATGGTCATGGCCGACAGGGCGATCCGCAATCTCGACCCGGGCGGCTCATTCATCTGCCCGAACACCAGCGACGTGTGGTCCAGGACCGTGTCGTTGGTCTCGGGGATCTTGGTCCGCTGCATCTCGAGCCACAGGTCGTTGCCTTCGCGGGTTCGCTCGCCCACGCCGGCGAAGACGGAATAGCCGCCGTGCCGGGTGGCGATCCTGGCGATCAACTCCTGGATGACGACCGTCTTGCCGACGCCGGCGCCGCCGAACAGACCGGTCTTGCCGCCTCGCACGAAGGGACACAACAGGTCGATGACCTTGATGCCTGTCTCGAACATCTCGCTCTGCGCCGTCAGATCGATGAGACGAGGCGGCTCGCGGTGAATCGATTTTCTGGCCTTGGCTTCGATGGGACCCCGGTCGTCGACGGGTTCGCCGAAGAGGTTCAGCACCCGGCCGAGCGTCTCTGGCCCGACCGCCACCTTGAGCGGGCTGCCCGTATCGACGACCTCTGCGCCCCGTCGCAGGCCCAGCGTGCTGCCCAACGCCACGGCGCGGACCCTGCCGCCGCCGAGATGCTGCTGCACTTCGCCCTGCAGTTTCTTTGGTTGTCCGTCGAAATCGTAGCTGATCTCCAACGCGTTGTACAACGCCGGCACCTGTTCCGGCGCGAATCTCGCGTCGAAGACACTCCCGATCACCTGCGTGAGTTTTCCCGTGTTCACTCCAACGTCCCCATTCCACTGACAATATCGAGCAATTCGGATGTGATCTGATTCTGGCGGGCGCGGTTGTAGTCCGTGGCGAGCTGTTTGATCATGTCCTCGGCGTTCTCCGTTGCGCTCCGCATGGCCACCATCCTCGCCAGATGTTCGCTCAGGATGGCGTCGAGGAAGCAGCTCTGCATGGAATAATGCATGAGCATTCGCGCGGAGCTCTCGACGATCGTGTTGGCCGAGGGGGACATGTGAAAGTCCTCAAATGCCAGATTCCACGGCCAGATCACCTGGGCCCGCGTCGTCAGGTCGTCGACAAGCTCCAACAGGGGCAGAATGGCGAGCGTCTGCGCCTGCTGGCTCGATGCGGAATAGAACCGCATATAGACGACGCCGAAGAAGTCGACGCTTCCCGACATATACTGGTCGATGAAATCATCCGCGATCGTGCGGATCTGCGGATCGCTTGGCATCTCCTCGAGGTCTGTATACACCTTGGCGGGCTTCAGACCGTGGAAGTGCAACACCGATTCGAGCCGGCCTCGCGGCGTGTAGATGTCCAGTTGCTTGCCCCACTTCTTGGCTTGGCGAACATGGACATCGAGTAGACGGAAGATCTCCGAATTGTAGGAGCCGCACAAGCCCTTTCGTGGACCGATCGCCAGGATGGCTATCCGACCTGACGAGTTCTGTTTGAGCAGGGGGTGGTCGATCGGGCGTTCCGGCGTCGCCAGCAGGTACGCGATCCGGGCCAGGGCGTCGCGGTAATCGCCGGTCAGGGCCCAGCGGCTCGAATAGGACTTGTACCGGGCCGAAGAGATCATCTCCAGCGTCCGGGTCATCCTCGCGATGCTGTCTACCGCCTTTCGGCGAACGAAGATCTGGCGAATCGAGGCCATGATTTAAGAAAATCCGAAATTCGAAATCCGAAATCCGGAACAAATCCAAAACAAAGAAAGCCCCAATGACAAAAACGCTGTCGCCGCCCGCGAGTCTCGTTTTGCATTTCGGAATGGGGTCATTCGTGCTTGTTTCGAATTTCGAGTTTCGGATTTCGTGCTTACTTTCCCCTGTATACGCCTTTGAACTCTTGAATCCTCTCGGTGATCTGGGCCGACAACTCGTCGCTGAGCGTGCCTGTCTTGTCGATCTCGCCGATGAGGTTCGGATACCGTTCGTTCAGCCATCGCAGCATGTCCGCGACGAATGTGCTGACCGATGTAACCGCGATCTCGTCCAGCAGCCCGGACGAGCCGGCCAGGATCGCGACCACCTGTTCGCCCACGGACAGAGGCGAGAACTGGGGCTGCTTGAGCAGCTCGACCATTCGGTTGCCTCGTTCGAGACGCCGCTGCGAGGCGCGGTCCAGCTCGGTTCCGAGTCGGGCAAAGTCCTGCAATTCGTAATATGCGGCCAGGTCGAGGCGGAGCTTGCCGGCCACTTTTTTCATCGCCGGGACCTGGGCGTCGCCGCCGACCCGGCTGACGCTGACGCCGACGTCGATGGCCGGACGGACGCCCGCGTGGAACAGATCCCTCTGGAGATAGATCTGCCCGTCGGTGATCGAGATAATGTTGGTCGGAATATAGGCCGAGATCTGGCCTT
>CAZDTD010000096.1:0-6763 GCA_964507995.1 uncultured Pirellulales bacterium
CATGCTGCGCAACCTGCTGGCGCTGGAGCCGGGGAATCAGGACGCCGTGAACCTGCTCGAGGAGGTCGAGCACACGATGGCCGGGGTGGGACAGGCGTAACGATGCGATGCGAACGTCACACGGATGATGAACAGAAAAAAGGAGAGCTGCTGGCCGCTCTCCGCCAGCTCCTCGAAACGCAGTTGACCGCGAGTCACGAAGGGAACCTGACGCGGGTCGCACAGTTGAGCGAACGGGCGAACGCCATCGTGGACGCAATCGTCCAACGCGGAGGCATCGCGGAGGACGAGTCCGAAGGCGTGGACGACCTGAAGAAGCTGTATGGCGAGCTGATCCAAATGACACAGGCCCAGCAGGCCGATGTCCAGAACAGGCTCAGGCAGGTACGCCGGGTGAGACGGGCCGTTACCGCCTACGGGGGATACGACAGGATCGCAAGAAAACCGTCTTCGCGACTGGGTTGAAAATGGAGTGTATCCGATGAACATCTCTGCAATCGGTTTGGGCAAGTTGGGATTGTGCTCGGCGGCGTGCTTCGCGGGCAAAGGACATCATGTGATTGGCGTCGACTCGAACGACCGGCACGTCGATGCCCTGGCGCGAGGTGAATGTCCCATCGATGAGACGGGCCTGCCCGATCTTCTGGCCCGGTGCCGGCGCGACATGGAGTTCACGGCCGATTTCGGTTACGCCGTGCAAAACAGCGACATCACTCTGATTACCGTCCCTACTCCAAGCAATCCGGACGGCCGCTTCTCCAACAGTTACGTCGAGACCGTCCTGAGCCGGCTGGCTCCCGCGTTGAGGGCGAAATCGACGTTTCACATTGTCGGTGTCGTCTCGACGGTCATGCCCGGCGCCTGCGAGCGCATCTTCAAGCCCAGGCTGGAAATGCTGACCGGCAAGCTCTGCCGGCGGGATTTCGGCCTGCTGTACAACCCCGAGTTCGTGGCGCTCGGCTCGGTCATCCACGACTTCCTCAACCCCGACATGCTGTTGATCGGCGCCTCGGACGACCGATCCGCCCAGGCGGCCAGAGAGCTGTATTCCACCGTGGTCGAGAGCGATCCGCACTATGCCCTGATGAGCCTGACCAACGCGGAAATCACGAAATTGAGCCTCAACTGCTATGTGACGATGAAGATCAGCTTCGCCAACGAGCTGGCGGCGATCTGCGAGAACATCTCCGGCGCAGACGTTGACGTGGTGACCACGGCGATCGGCGCCGATGCCCGGGTGGGACGCAAGTACCTCAAGGGCGGTCTCGGCTTCGGCGGCCCCTGTTTTCCGCGGGACAACCTGGCGTTCCAGCGCTGCGCCGAGGACGCCGGAACCTGCGCGCATCTGAGCCCTCGCGTGGTGGAAGTCAACGGCGAAGTCGTGGACCGGCTGTTCGCCATGGTGGGCAGGCACGTCCCGCCGGGATCGACCGTCGCGCTGCTGGGCCTTTCCTACAAGCCGGGGACGTACATCGTGGAAGAATCCCAGTCCGTGACACTGGCCCAAAGGCTCCTGGATGCGGGATACAACGTTCGCATGCACGATCCGAAGGCTCTGGCAAGCGCCTCCGAGGCTCTCCAGGGACGGGGCGTCTACTGTGATTGTCCCTATGACGCCGCCTGTGGCGCGAGTGTCGTGGTCCTGTTGACGCCCTGGCCCGAATACACCCATCTGGACATCAACCGGCTGGAGCAGAGCGCGGGGCTCTCGCCGCTCCTGATCGATTGCTGGCGCCTCTATCGGAACATGCCGTTCAGGAAGTTCGCCTACCAGGCGTTCG
Organism: uncultured Pirellulales bacterium; assembly: GCA_964507995.1. Classification (GTDB taxonomy): domain Bacteria; phylum Planctomycetota; class Phycisphaerae; order Sedimentisphaerales; family Anaerobacaceae; genus PLanc-01. The sequence goes on from CAZDTD010000096.1 coordinate 1,782, forward strand.
GGACCCCGTCGCAACTTTCAGAAAGAATCGCGTATGACCCTCGCGCAAGCGTTTTCCAACAAGACAGTCGACGACGTGCGCCGGTACTGGAACGCCCGGCCGTGCAACATCCGGCACTCACCTAAGCCGGTGGGCAGCCGCGAGTATTTCGATGAGGTCGAAGCCCGGAAATACCGGGTGGAGCCGCACATTCCGGCGTTCGCCGAGTTCGAACGGTGGAAGGGCAAGAAGGTCCTGGAGATCGGCTGCGGCATCGGGACCGACACGATCCGCTTCGCCCACGCCGGCGCCCGGGTCACCGCGGTGGATCTCTCGGAGGAGTCCCTGGCGGTCGCCAGACGGCGCGCCGAAGTCTTCGGCCTGGAGGATCGCATCTCGTTCCACCGGGTCGATGCCGAGCGGCTGTCCGAGGTCGTGCCTGTCGAGACATACGATCTGATCTATTCCTTTGGCGTGATCCACCATACGCCGCATCCCGAGAACGCCGTTCGCGAGATCCGCAAGTACATGGGCCCGCAGAGCGTGCTCAAGATGATGGTGTACCATCGTTATTCCTACAAGGTCCTCTGGATTCTGCTCGCCTTCGGGAAGGGGGCGTTCTGGAAACTGGATGAGCTGATCGCCCGCCATTCCGAGGCGCAGACGGGCTGCCCTGTGACCTATAGCTACTCCCGCAGCTCCGTGCGGGACCTGCTGAAGGGATTGACCGTGGAATCGGCCGGGGTCGAGCACATCTTTCCGTACAGGATTCCGGAATACAAACGTTATGAGTACAAGAAGACCTGGCTGTTTCGATGGATGCCGGCGCCGCTCTTTCGATTTCTGGAGAGACGATGGGGCTGGCATCTGTGTGTCACAGCCCGCGCGGAGGGGGTACGGCCTGGAGGGCAGGAATGAGTGAAGTGCTTGAGCATGGGGATCGAATCAAGGCGAATACGTCATCTCGCCGTGCCGAAGCGGGACACGGTGAGACGTCTGTGACGTTCGAGACGCGGTCGGTTGCCAACCACAAACACAAGATCGTGGCTCTTCATGAGCTCCCGCTGATTCTGCACCGCTGTCGGATTGCCAATCGCAAGATCGTCCACTGCCACGGCGTGTTCGACCTGCTGCACATCGGGCACATCCGGTATTTCGAGCAGGCCCGTGGTTTCGGCGACGTCCTGATCGTGACTTTGACGCCCGACCACTACGTCGACAAAGGCGACAAGCGTCCAGCGTTCCCCGAGCAGCTTCGGGCCGAGGCCATCGCCTCGCTCGGCGTCGTGGATTTTGTGGCGGTTAACGAATGGCCCACGGCCGAGCAGACCCTGCATCTGCTCAAGCCGGATGTCTATGTCAAGGGCTCGGACTTCAAGTCCGTCGATGGCGATCCGACCGGAAAGCTGGCTCTCGAAGAAAAGGTCTGCCGCGATTTGGGGATCGAGCTGCGATTCACACAGGATATCGTCTTCAGCTCCACCAATCTGATCAACCGCTTTTTCTCCTTGTTCTCGAAGGAATTACAGGACTATCTCGATTTGTTCCGACGTCGCTATTCGTTGGATCGCGTCCTGGAAGTGGTTGAGGCAATGGGCCGCCTGCGGGTCCTGCTCGTTGGCGACGTAATCATCGACGAGTACTGTTACTGCAACCCGCTGGGGGCCTCGGGCAAATCGCCCGTGCTGGCGGTCAAGTACAACTCTCAGGATAGCTTCGCCGGCGGGGTTCTGGCGATTGCCAATCACCTGGCGGGTTTCGCAGGCGACGTGCGGCTTCTGACCGTGATCGGCGAGCACGGCGGCCACCGTGACTTCATCGAATCGTCGCTGCATTCGAACGTGAGCCCCGAGTTCTGGGTCCAGGACGGCGCCCCGACCACGGTGAAGAAACGCTATCTTGACGGCTACAGCCTGCACAAGTTGCTCGAAGTCTACACGATCGACGACTGCGGCCTCGCCAGTGCGAAGGATCAGGACTTGAACCTGCGTTTTCAGCATGAAGCAGGAGCCCATGATGTGGTCGTCTCGGCGGACTTCGGCCATGGAGCGATCAGCCCACTGTTGCGTGAATCGTTGGTCGAGAGCTCCCCGTATCTGGCGGTCAACACGCAGGCGAATGCCGGCAACGGGTCGATGCATACGATCTCAAAATACGCAAAAGCCGACTTCATCAGCCTGGCCGAGCGGGAACTGCGACTGGACAGTCGGGATCTGAGGACGGATCTGCGTTTGCTCGCCTGTGAAGCCGCCGGACGTTTCGGGTGCGAATCATTGGCTGTCACCCGTGGAAAGAACGGCGCCTGCATGTGCGCGCCGGACGGCGCCTTTGTGGTGGTGCCCGCATTTGCCAGCCATGCTGTGGATACGGTGGGATCGGGCGATGCGTTCTTTGCCATCAGCGCCCTGGCGACCCGGGTGGGCGCGCCGCCGGAGGTGGCGGGGTTCCTGGGCAACGTCGCGGGCGCCCTGGCCGTCCAGATCATCGGCAACCAGAAGGCGATCGACAAGCAGAGCCTCACGAAGTACGTCACAAGCCTGTTGAAATAGGGGTCTATGGCAAGCAGTCACCCGCTGTTCGACAGGTCGAAGCTGTCGCTCAAGCCGCTGGCGGAGCGCAGCCACGATCTGGCCATCCAGGCGATACTCCCGCTGGGCGAGGTTCCGGTTCGCCACGAAGAATTCCGGCACGTGGCCGAGGCCATCGTACAGGCCCGTCGGCAAGGGGCCGCGGTGGTCCTGATGATGGGGGCCCACGTCCTCCGCAGCGGCGTCCAGAGGTACCTCATCGACCTGATGGAGCGGGGTTTCATCACCGCTCTGGCCGGCAACGGCGCCTGCGCGATCCACGACTACGAATTCGCCCTGATCGGAGCGACGACCGAGAGCGTCGCCCGTTATATCGAGGACGGGCAATTCGGGCTCTGGCGGGAAACGGGCCGGATCAATGATGTTATCAGACGTGCTTCTGCCGAGGAGATGGGCTTGGGCGAGGCCGTCGGCCGGGAGATCGAAGAGGGGAGCTATCCGCACAAAGAGACCAGTGTTCTGGCGGCTGCCTATCGTCTGAAGGTGCCCTTCACGATCCATGTGGGAATCGGCCTGGACATCATCCACGAGCACCCGAACTGCGACGGGTCCGCTCTGGGGGCCGCCAGCTACACGGATTTCTTGATTTTTGCCAGGGTGTTGGAAAATTTGGCGCGTGGCGTCGTGATGAACTTCGGCAGCGCCGTCATGGCCCCTGAGGTTTTCCTCAAGGCATTGGCCATGGTACGCAATATAGCCAGGCAGCAGGGCCGGAAATTGCCCGGCTTCACATCGCTGGTATGTGATTTGCACACCCTGCCTGTTGGTTACCGAACTGAGGCCGTAAAGAGTGACCCGAATTACTACTTTCGGCCCTGGAAGACCATGTTGGTGCGTACCGTTGCTGATGAAGGGGCAAGTTTTTATGTTCAAGGACGCCACGCAGATACGGTTCCTGAACTCTGGACCGCGATTGGCGCAGGCCGGGACCAGGCCGGCCGTCGGCGTATCCCGATGGGCGGGACGGACTAACGACCTGGCCAACTGTCTGCGGAGTCTTGTCGCCACCGTCAACGGCGACGTGCCGGTGGACTGCGATCATGCCTTCGATCTGTGGTGCGACTGCACCGACGACATTCGCCAGACGGACCGCGTCACCTATCTGATCGGCAACGGCGCCAGCGCCTCCATGGCCAGCCACTTCGCTGCCGACCTCGCCAAGAACGCAGACCTCCACACGCAGGTCTTCACGGACCTGTCGTTGCTGACCGCGGTGGCCAACGACATGTCCTACGATATGGTGTTCGTGGTTCCGCTCCGCCGGCGGCTGAAGGCAGGCGACATGGTCGTCGCGATCAGCAGCTCGGGCAACTCTCCCAACGTCGTCAAGGCGGCCGAGTTCGCGGTCTCGCGGGAGGCGATGTTGGTCACGCTGACCGCGATGCAGCCGACGAATACGCTGCGGCAGTTGGGCACGCTGAATTTCTGGCTGCCGGCTGAAACCTACGGCCTGGCCGAGACCGGCCACGCCGCGATACTGCATTACTGGATGGATCGGGTGTCTCTGGGACAGTGACGCCGGAGGGGGGGATGTGCGATGTCCATGGACAAATACGGGATTGATGGTCACAAGCTGCACTACCACGTGGAGCGGGTCTCCGATTGGCGCAGCGGCAAGCGGGTGTACCCCATCTACATGGAGGTGAGTCCTTCGGGGGTCTGCAACCATCGGTGCGTCTTCTGCGCGCTGGATTTCATGGGGTATCAGTCTCGCTTTCTGGAAACGGGCCCGTTCAAAGAGCGTCTCGCCGAGATGGGCCGGCTCGGTCTCAAGAGCATCATGTATGCGGGGGAGGGAGAGCCGTTCCTGCACAAGGACATGGTGGACTTGATCCTGCACACGAAAGGCTCGGGGATCGACGTGGCCCTCACCACCAACGGCACGCTGATGACCCGGGCCGTCTCCGAGAAGATCCTGGACGCGGTCGAATGGATCAAGGTGAGCTGCAACGCAGGGACGCCCGAGACGTACGCGAAGATCCATCGGACGAAGCCGGATCAGTTCACCAAGGTCATTCGCAACCTGGAAGACACCGCGGCGATCAGACGCCGGTCGTCCAGCCGGTGCACGTTGGGAATTCAGATCGTGCTGCTTCCGGACAACTGCGACGAGGTGGAGACCCTGGTTCGCCTGTCGCGGGACATCGGCCTCGATTACGTCGTCGTCAAACCCTATTCCCAGCACCCGAAGAGCCAGACCGAGATCTACAAGGACATTCGGTACAGGCAGTACGAGAGACTTGCCGAGACGCTCGAACGATACAACACCGACGCCTTCCAGGTGGTCGTCCGATTGCAGACGATGGACCAGTGGGACCGGCAGTCCAGGTCGTACGAGCGCTGTTACGCGCTGTCGTTCTGGTCCTATCTGGACGCGGGCGGGAACGTCTGGGGATGCAGCAACTTCCTCGGCGA